>NZ_JASCQN010000022.1:0-15417 GCF_030010475.1 Halomonas kalidii
GGGGTGATGGGCATCGTCATGAAGCTGATCCCGATGCCGATCGTGATGGGCATGGTGGCCGGCATCCTGCTCAAGTTCGGGCTCAACATGGTGGCGCCGCTGGAGAACGCCATGCTGCCGGCGGCGATCATGATCCTGGCCTTCTTCTTCTCGGCGCGCCTGCTGCGCCGGGTGCCGCCGCTGATCGTCGCCATGCTGGCCGGCATCGCCTACATGGCCTACTCCGGAGTCGACTTCTCCGGCGTGGCGTTCTCGGTGACCTTCCCCGAGTTCATCGTCCCGGAGTTCACCCTGGGCGCCTTCCTGGCCTACGGCCTGCCGCTGGCCCTCATCCTGGTGGGCATGGAGACCCCCGCCGGGGTGGGGCTGGTCAAGGGCATGGGCTACAAGGAGGTGCCGGCCAACGCCATCACCGCGGTGGGCGGCGTCGGCACCATGATCTCGGCCTTCTTCAACCTGCACAGCACCTGCATCGCGGCGCCGATGACCGGCATCTGCTCCTCACCGGAGGCCGGCGATCGCGACAAGCGCTGGGTGGCGGCGGTGATCGCCGGGGCGATCTTCGTGGTGGCTGCCCCCTTCTACGGTTTCGTGGTCAGCCTGATCGAGGCCATGCCGGGCTACTTCATCGCCATCATCGCCGGCCTGGCCCTGCTCCGCGTGATCACCTCGGCGATGCACATGGCGTTCTCGGGCAAGCACGAGATGGGGGGGCTGTTCTCCTTCCTGATCGCCGCCTCCGGCCTGCAGATCCTGGGCATCGGCTCGTCCTTCTGGGCGCTGGTGCTGGGCGTCTTCATCTCGCTGATCTTCGAGATCAGGGACTTCGAGTTCATCTTCGAGCGTCGGGTCGCCAAACAGGGGGGGTGAGCCATCCCCTGAACGATGCTTCCGACTGGCATCCTCCTTGGCCCGTGCCTGCCTGCGCAGCACGGGCTTTTTTGCGTGCGCGCCGGAGGAGGCGGGCCAAGTGGTCGGTGGGGTGGCCTTGTTATTCTTTTGTCGCAATTTTGCAGGATAACGAAGCCCGGGGGAGGCATCGGGGACGCTCTCCGGGGCCAGGAACCGCATGGCGCGGGGCATGCGAGGCCCCTCATGCGGGATCTGGAATGGCTCGGCATGGGGCAGTCTGCTCCGCAGGTATCCCTCCGGTGGCCACATGCGTTCTTCAAGTGCATGAAAAACAAGGCTGGTATCCGTGGCCCAGGGAGGCGGTAGCGGTACCCGACGACACGCGGCGGCCGCTTCCAAGCAATACCCAGGAGGTATGGAAGGGAACCCATTCGATATTGGTGGCAGGTTGCTCCGCTGGCCAGAATCAACTCCGAGATCACAAAATGAGAGTACACCATCATGACCGTGAAGATCTTCGATACCCCCGACGTCCAGGACTTCCTCAAGACCATCGCCGGCTTCGACCAGGCGGGCGGCAACGAACGCGCCAAGCAGATCATGCACCGCCTGCTCTCCGATCTGTTCAAGCTGATCGACGACTTCGACGTCACCCCCGAGGAGTACTGGTCCGCCGTCAGCCTGCTCAACGCCCTGGGCGGCCAGACCCAGTTCGGCCTGCTGTCGCCGGGGCTCGGCTTCGACCACTTCCTGGACATGCGCCAGGACGCCATCGACGCCGAGGCCAAGCGCACCGGCGGCACCCCGCGCACTATCGAGGGCCCGCTCTACGTGGCCGGCGCCCCGGAGGCCGAGGGCTTCGCGCGCATGGACGACGGCCAGGACCCGGACGGCGAGACCATGTGGCTGACCGGCCAGGTGCGTGACGTCGACGGCACCCCGGTCGCCGGCGCCAAGGTCGAGATCTGGCACGCCAACTCCAGGGGCGGCTACTCCTTCTTCGACCCGACCCAGAGCGAGTACAACCTGCGTCGCACCATCGTCACCGACGCGGAAGGCCGCTACACCGCGCGCAGCATCATCCCCTCCGGCTACGGCGTGCCGGAAGGCGCCCCGACCGACGTGGTGCTCAAGTCCCTGGGCCGTCACGGCGAGCGTCCGGCGCACATCCACTACTTCATCTCGGCGCCGGGCCACCAGCACCTGACCACCCAGATCAACCTGGCCGGCGACCCCTACACCTGGGACGACTTCGCCTTCGCCACCCGCGAGGAGCTGGTGGTGCCCGCGAACCGCATCGAGGACCAGGGCGAGATCGCCAGGCGCGAACTGGACGGCCCCTTCGCCGAGGTGGTGTTCGACGTCGAGCTGGCCAGGACCGATGCCCCCGAGCTGCAGGTGCGCCACGCTCGCCCGCGGGCCAAGGAAGACGAGCAGGACGCCAGCAGCCAGCTGGCCGCTACCGCCAGGGTCTGAGCCCTGGCATGAACCCCCGCGTCGGCCGCCGGCCGGCGCTCCCCCCGATTCCCAGAATGCATGTCTCGCCATGGCGCTGCCGCCATGGGTTGGGGAAGCCTGGGCTTCCGACAGAACGAGACGTGTTGGCCCAACCAGAGTCTCTACCGAGACATCAGGAGTCCGATCATGACCAGCAAGCTTGATCAACTCGAGAAGCGCGTGCGCGGTGCCGTCGTCGACGACGCCGAGGCCGGCATCTTCCGCTGCCACCGCAGCATGTTCACCGACCGCGAATTCTTCGACCTGGAGATGAAGCACATCTTCGAAGGCAATTGGCTGTTCCTGGCCCACGAGAGCCAGATCAGCGAGCCGGGCGACTACATGACGGTGACCATGGGTCGCCAGCCGGTGGTGATCACCCGCGACAAGGCCGGCGAGCTGCATGCGCTGATCAACGCCTGCGCCCACCGCGGCGCCACCCTGTGCCGCCGCAAGCGCGGCAACAAGGGCACCTTCACCTGCCCCTTCCACGGCTGGACCTTCAAGAACGACGGCAAGCTGCTCAAGGCCAAGAACGAGAAGACCGGCGCCTACCCGGAGGGCTTCAAGCAGGAGGGCTCCCACGACCTCACGCGGGTGCCGCGCTTCGAGAGCTACAAGGGCTTCCTGTTCGGCAGCCTCAACGACGACGTGCTGCCACTCGAGGAATACCTCGGCGAGACCACCAAGGTCATCGACAATATCGTCGACCAGGCGCCGGAAGGCCTCGAGGTACTGCGCGGCACCTCCTCCTACACCTTCAATGGCAACTGGAAGCTGCAGGCCGAGAACGGCGCCGACGGCTACCACGTCAGCACCGTGCACTGGAACTACGCCTCGACCATGGACCGCCGCAACTACGACGCCGGCGGCACCAAGGCGGTGGATGCCAACGGCTGGTCGAAGAGCCAGGGCGGTTTCTACTGCTATGAGAACGGCCACATCATGCTGTGGACCCGCCTGCTCAACCCCGAAGTGCGTCCGGTCCATACCCGCAAGGATGAGATCGAGGCCGAACTCGGCGAGGCCCGGGCCGACTCCATCGTCAACCAGACCCGTAACCTCTGCCTCTACCCCAATGTCTACCTGATGGATCAGTTCTCCACCCAGATCCGGGTGATGCGCCCGCTGGCCGTGGACAAGACGGAAGTGACCATCTACTGCTTCGCGCCCAAGGGCGAGTCCGCCGAGAACCGCCGCGTGCGCATTCGCCAGTACGAGGACTTCTTCAATGTCAGCGGCATGGGCACGCCGGACGACCTGGAGGAGTTCCGCGGCTGCCAGACCGGCTACGAAGGGGCGCTGGCGGAGTGGAACGATCTGTCGCGGGGCGCCAAGCAGTGGATCGAGGGCGCCGACGACAACGCCAAGGCGATCGACATGAAGCCGCTGCTCAGCGGGGCCTCCCCGGAGGACGAGGGGATCTACGTGCTGCACCACAAGCACTGGGTCGAGGAGATGCTGCGCGCCATCGAGAAAGAGCGCGGCCAGTTTATCGCCACCGAATCCGCCTGAGCGGCCAGCGACTGTAAAGAGGGGAGAAGACGAGATGAGCCTTAGCTATCAAGAGATCCAGGCCTTTCTATACCGCGAGGCACGGCTGCTCGATGACCGCCAGTGGGACGAGTGGCTGGAGTGCTACCGCCAGGATGCGGTGTTCTGGATGCCGGCCTGGGACGACGACGATCGGCTGACCGAAGACCCCGAGTCCGAGATCTCGCTGATCTACTACCCGAACCGCGAGGGGCTAGAGGACCGGGTCTACCGGATCAAGACCGAGCGCTCGGGGGCGAGCACGCCGGAGCCGCGCACCACGCACCTGATCAGCAACCTGGAGGTGCTCGGGGAGGAGGGTGACCGGGTGGAGCTGCGCTTCAACTGGCAGACCCTGAACCACCGCTACAAGGAGACCCAGACGTTCTTCGGGACCTCCTTCTACACCCTGGACGTGTCGAGCGAGACGCCGCTGATCACCCGCAAGGTGATCCAGCTCAACAACGACTACATCCACCAGGTCATCGACGTCTACCACGTCTGATCCGGTGCGGAGGGACGACCGTCAGGCGGCAGGGATGCCGCGCACGACAACGATCCGTGACCGATCACCGTGACATCGCCAGCGTCACCATCGGCCCAATACCAACAAGACCCCCTGGTGAACACAATGAAAACGACCTTCAAGAAGACCGCCCTCGCTTCCCTGATCAGTGCCGGCCTGACCCTGGCCGGTGCCGCCACTGCCAGTGATGACCCCGTCAAGCTCGGCCTGATGCTGCCCTATACCGGCACCTACACGGCGCTGGGCGAGGCGATCACCAACGGCCTGGAGCTGGCCATGAGCCAGCACGGCAACCAGCTGGGCGGTCGGGACGTGGAGTACGTGAAGCTCGATTCCGAGGCGAATCCCTCCAAGGCGCCGCAGAACATGAGCCGCCTGGTGCGCGGCGACAACGTCGACTTCGTCATCGGCCCGGTGCACTCCGGGGTGGCCATGGGCATGCTGCGCGTGGCCCAGCAGACCGGCGCCGTGACCATCATTCCCAATGCCGGCCTGGGCGCGGCCACCAACGAACTGTGCATGCCCAATGTCTTCCGCACCTCCCACAGCATGTGGCAGGACAGCTACCCGATGGGCAAGGTGGCCTACGACCGAGGCCACCGCAGGGTCGTCACCATCACCTGGGACTACGCCGGCGGCAAGGAGGATCTCGCCGGCTTCGAGCAGGCCTTCACCGAGGCAGGCGGCGAGATCACCGAGCAGATCCTGGTGCCCTTTCCGGGCACCGAGTTCCAGAGCTATCTGGCCCAGATCGCCAGCCTGCGCCCGGATGCCGTCTACACCTTCTTCGCCGGCGGCGGGGGCGTGAGCTTCGTGCGTGACTATGCGGCGTCCGGCCTCAAGGACTCGATCCCGCTGCTCGGCTCGGGCTTCCTCACCGAAGGCAACCTGGCGGCGATCGGCGAGGCGGGTGAGGGCGTGATGACCACCCTGCACTATGCCGAGACCCTCGACACCCCGCAGAACCGTGCCTTCGTCGAGGCCTATCGGGACGCCTATGGTGAGCTGCCCGACGCCTATGCGGTACAGGGCTACGATACCGGCATGCTGCTGCTGCAAGCCATGGAAGCGGTGGGCGGCGACACCGGGGACCAGGACCGGCTGATCGAGGCCCTGTCCAGCGTGCAGCTCGACAGCCCGCGCGGCCCACTGCGCTTCTCCGGCTCCCACCATCCGATCCAGAACATCTACCTGCGCGAGATCCGCAACGGCCGGCACGAGGTCCAGGGCATCGCCTTCGAAAACCTCGAGGTGCCCGACGACGCCTGCCGTATGTAAGGCCGGCATGTCATGACCGTGGGGCGGGCACCGCTCGCCCCTTCATCGCGTATTTCCGGAGGGATCTTCCATGGATCTCGCATTCTTCGGCGTGCAGCTGCTCAACGGGCTGCAGTACGGCCTGCTGCTGTTTTTGATCGCCAGCGGCCTGACGCTCATCTTCGGCATCATGGGCATCATCAACCTGGCCCATGGCGCCATGTACATGATCGGGGCCTACCTGGTCTACGACCTGACCTTTCGCCTCGGCAACTTCTGGCTGGCCATCCTGGTGGCCATTCCCGTCGCTGTGGCGCTCGGCCTGCTCATCGAGCGGCTGTTCCTCGACACCCTCTACAAGCGCGACCATCTCTACCAGGTGCTGCTGACCTTCGGCCTGATCCTGGTGCTCAACGAGGCCCAGCGCATCGTCTGGGGCGGCGACGTGCACAGCGTGCCGGTGCCCGAGCCGTTCAGCGGGCGCATCCAGCTCACCGACAACCTGCAGTACTCCCACTATCGGCTGTTCGTGATGGGCGTCTGCCTGGCGCTGGCCGGGGTCATCTATTGGGTGATCCGGCATACCCGGCTGGGCATCATCATCCGCGCCGGTGCGGTGAACCGCGACATGGTGGAGGGGCTCGGCATCAACGTACGCACCCTCTTCACCCTGATCTTCAGCGTCGGCGTGGCGCTCACCGCCTTCGCCGGGATGATCGCCGCCCCGCTCACCTCCATCGCCCCGGGGATGGGCGACAGCATCCTCATCACCTGCTTCGTCGTCGTCGTCATCGGCGGCATCGGGTCGATCAAGGGCGCCTTCTGGGGCGCGATCCTGATCGGCATGGCCGAGACCTTCGGGGCGGTGCTGATCCCGAGCCTGGCCAGCATGGTCATCTACCTGATCATGGCCGCCGTGCTGCTGGTCAAGCCACGTGGGCTGTTCGCCTGAGGGAGTCCCATCATGTTGCATACCTATCCCAAGCGCGTCGTCATCATCATGCTGGTGCTGACCGCCATCGTCGCCGTCTTCCCGCTCTGGGGCCCCGCCGTGTTCGGCGCCCAGAGCGACTTCCTGATGGAGAAACTGACCCTGATGCTGATCCTGGCGCTGTTCGCCATGAGCCTGGATCTGCTGGTGGGCGTCGTCGGCCTGGTCAGCCTCGGCCACGCCCTGTTCTTCGGCCTCGGCGCCTACACCCTGGCCCTGGCCAGCCCCGCCTTCAGCCCGGCCGCCATCTGGTGGATGGCCCCGCTGGTGATGCTGGTCGCGGCCCTGGCCGCCCTGGTGGTGGGCTTCCTGGTGATCCGCACCCGGGGCATCTTCTTCATCATGACCACCCTGGCCTTCGGCCAGATGCTCTACTACTTCGTCAACACCTCCCGGCATACCGGGGGCACGGACGGGGTCTTCATCATGTTCCGACCCAGCGTGGAGGTCGGCGGAGCCGTGCTGCTGAACCTCGACAACCCGCTGACCTTCTTCTACCTCTGCCTGGCCCTGGTGGTGGCCGGCTACCTCTTCCTGCGCTGGCTGACCCGCTCCTTCTATGGCCAGGTGCTCGACGGCATCCATGACAACGAGCACCGCATGGAAGCGCTGGGCTATGCCACCAGCCACTACAAGCTGGTCGCCTTCGTGATCTCCGGGGTGATGGCCTCCATCGCCGGCATGCTGGCGGCCATGCAGTACGGCTTCGCCAACCCCGCACAGCTCGGCTGGCACGCCTCCGGCGAGGTGCTGATGATGCTGATCCTGGGCGGCATGGGCACCATCTTCGGCCCGATCCTAGGAGCCTTCGCCTATGAGATCCTCCAGCACGCCTTCGAGCACCTGACCACCCACTGGCCGATCCTGATGGGGATCACCATCATCCTGGCGGTACTGATCCTGCCCCGGGGCATCGCCGGGCTGATCATCGATCCGCCGAGCCGGGCCAGCCTGGCCAAGTCGCCGCTGCTCGGGTGGCTGAAGCCTGGCCAGGCCGCTCCAACCTCCGAGGCCGTCAAGCCGGCCGCCACTGCATCGCGCCGGGAGGGCTAAGCCATGAGCACGACCATGCCGCAGACCTCTCCGCTTCAGACTGCTTTGCTTCGAACCCGAGGCCTGACCCGTCGCTTCGGCGGCTTGGTGGCGGTCAATGACGTCGACTTCGACCTTTGCGAAGGGGAGATCCACGCCATCCTGGGGCCCAACGGCGCCGGCAAGAGTACCCTGATCAACCTGCTGTCCGGGGAGTTTCCTCCGTCCGAGGGCGAGATCCTCTTCCAGGGCCGGCCCATCCAGGGCAGGAAGGCGCGCCAGATCGCCCGCCTGGGCATCGGCCGTAGCCACCAGAAGACCAATATCTTCCCGCGCCTCACCTGCCTGCAGAATTGCCAGCTGGCCGCGCGCATCCACATGGGCGGTGTGTTCGGCAGCTGGCGCTCCCGGCAGCAGGCCAGGGAGGTGATCGAGCGGGCGCTGCAGGCGCTGGAGACCTGCCAGCTGGTGCAGCGTGCCTACACGCCGGCCTCGGCCATGAGCTACGGCGAGCAGCGCCAGCTGCAGATCGCCATGGTGCTGGCCACCGCGCCCAGGCTGATGCTGCTCGACGAGCCCATGGCGGGCATGGGCCGCGAGGAGACCGACCAGGTTACCGAGCTGCTCAAGGGCCTGGCGGACCGCTATCCGCTGGTGCTGATCGAGCACGACATGGACTCGGTGTTCCGCCTGGCCGATCGCATCACCGTGATGGTCGACGGCTGCGTGCTGGAGACCGGTCCCACCGCTCAGATCCGCGCCAGTGAGAGGGTGCGGGACGTCTATCTCGGCCGCCACCACGAGGAGGCACACGCATGACTGCCGTCCAGCCACTTCCCACCGAGCAGGCCGCCGCGCCGCTGATCGAGGCGCGGGGCCTGCATACCTACTATGGCGAGAGCCATGTCCTGCATGGGGTCGACCTGACCCTGTTGCCCGGCGAGACCCTGAGCCTGATGGGCCGCAACGGCATGGGCAAGACCACGACGCTGAAGTCGATCCTCGGCTTCGTGCCGCCGCGTCGGGGCGAGGTCAGCATCAAGGGGCAGGCCACTGCGAAGCGCCGTCCCTGGCAGCTGATCCGCCAGGGCATCGGCTACGTGCCGGAGGGCCGCGGCATCTTCCCCGGCATCAGCGTGCGCGAGCATCTGATCATGGCGGCGCGCCCCAACGCGCACGGCGCGACGCCCTGGACCCTGGAGCGGGTGCTGGACACCTTCCCGCGGCTCGGCCAACGCATCAACCACGATGGCTCCTTCCTCTCCGGAGGCGAGCAGCAGATGCTCTCCATCGGTCGTGCGCTGACCACCAACCCTGACCTGATCATCCTCGACGAGGCCACCGAGGGGCTGGCGCCGCTGATCCGCAACGAGATCTGGAAGATCATCCGCGAGATCAAGGCATCCGGCATCGCCAGCATCATCGTCGACAAGAACATCGACAACCTGCTGGAGGTGGCCGACCGCCACCTCCTGCTGGTCAAGGGCGAGGTGGTCTACAGCGGCGACTCCCGGGGGCTCAGGGAGGATCCGTCGATTCTCGATACGCACCTCGGCGTCGCCTGAGGTATGACGGAGAGACGTTTCATGCAACTGCACAAGGACTGGTCGATCCCCGCCCTGACCGCCGGCTTCGTGGCGGTGCTGATCTCCTACTCGGGCCCTCTGGCGATCTTCTTCCAGGCGGCCCAGAGCGCGGAGATCTCGAGTGCCATGATGACCTCCTGGGTCTGGGCGATCTCCATGGGGGCCGCCGTCTCGGGCATCCTGCTCAGCCTGTGGCTCAGGGTCCCGGTGGTCACCGCCTGGTCGGCGCCGGGCACGGCACTGCTGGTCACCCTCTTTCCCGGGCTCTCGCTCAACGAGGCCGTGGGCGCCTATCTCACCGCGGCGGTGATCCTCTTCGTGGTCGGCATCACCGGCTCCTTCGACCGCATCGTCCAGGCGATCCCGCCGGGCATCGCCAGCGCCATGATGGCAGGCATCCTCTTCCAGTTCGGGGTCGGGATCTTCGTCTCCCTGGAGTCGGTGCCGGCGCTGGCCATCGGCATGATCATCGCCTACCTGGTCTTCAAGCGGCTCAATCCGCGCTACAGCCTGATCCTGCTGCTGATCGTCGGCGTGGTGCTGGCGGTGGTGCTGGAGGGGGCGAGCCTGCACGGCGTCTCGATCCGGCTGGCCGAGCCGGCGTTCATCCGCCCCGACTGGACCTGGAACGCCACCCTGAGCCTGGCGATCCCGCTGGTGCTGGTCAGTCTCACCGGGCAGTTCCTGCCGGGCATGGCGATCCTGCGTACCTCGGGCTACGCCACGCCGGCCAGGCCGATCGTCACCATCACCAGCCTGACCTCCTTCGGGACCGCCTTCTTCGGCGGCATCACCACGGTGGTGGCGGCCATCACCGCCGCCATCTGCACCAGCAAGGAGGCCCACGAGGACCCCGACAAGCGCTACGTGGCCGGAGTGGCCAACGGGGTCTTCTACCTGGTGGGTGGCACCTTCGCCGGCACCATCGTGCTGCTCTTCACCTCGCTGCCCGGGGA
Source organism: Halomonas kalidii (assembly GCF_030010475.1). NCBI lineage: Bacteria > Pseudomonadati > Pseudomonadota > Gammaproteobacteria > Oceanospirillales > Halomonadaceae > Halomonas > Halomonas kalidii. Next base: position 10,231 of record NZ_JASCQN010000022.1, read on the forward strand.
GTTCGTGGCGGTGCTGGCGGGCCTGGCGCTGATCGGCGCCATCACCAGCAACGTCAGCGCCTTCGCCGCCCACAAGGATCACCTGGAGGCCTCGGTGATCACCTTCATCGCCACCGCCTCGGGGATCAGCTTCCTGGGCCTGGGCTCGGCCTTCTGGGGCGTGGTGGTGGGGGCCCTGGCCTACCAGCTGCTGCACCGTCCCTTCGCGCTGCCACGGGGGCGTGACGCCTCCACGGCGTCCGAGAAACAACGGTCCTGATCCTCGGGAGCGCCATCCGGAGCGCCGGCCAGGACCGATCGAGGAGAACCAAGATGCATACCTTCTACGTGGCCATGGATGAAACCGACCATTCATTGCGGGGCCTGGCGCTGGGACGGCACCTGGCCGAGCAGCCGGGGGCCTCGCTGTCGGTCGTCTCGGTCGTCGCCGAGGCGGGGCAGGTCGAGCCACGGCGGCAGGCGCTGGCGGCTCGCCTGGTCGGCGAGGGCGGGCCCGTGGCCATCGAGGTGGTGGTGAACGGCAGCGCCAAGGACACCCTGGCCGACCTGGTGGACCGGGAGGAGGTCGGCCTGTGCATGAGCGCCCACGGGCGCCGGCCGGTGCCCGAGCTGCTGATCGGCAGCGTGACCGCCGGGGTGGTGCGCCGCGCCCGCCGACCGCTGTTCTTGTGCGGGCCGCGTTACGCTCCCGAACGGCACCGGCGGGTGGAGGTGGTGATGGTCTGCGTGGATGGCTCGTCGCTCTCCGAGGCGATGCTGCCCCATGCCGTGGCCCTGGCCGAGCGCTTCGCGGCACGCCTGCAGCTGCTGCAGGTGATCGAGACCGGGACCGCCAGTGCCTTGCCCCGGGACGGCGACGTGATGGAGTCCGGCTATCTCCACGACCTGGCCCGTCGGCTATCGCAGAAATACGGTATCGAGGCGGACTGGGAGGTGCTGCACGGCGACCCGGCGGACGCCATCGTCAGCTACCTCGATGACGGCGAGAACATCATGCTGGCCATGACCACCCACGGGCGCAGCGGCCTCACTCAGGTGGTGGCCGGCAGCGTCACCCACGAGGTGGTCCACGAGGCGCCCTGCCCGGTGGCAGTGTGGCGGCCTCCCCATCCTCGGTGACACGGACTAGGCTGATGATAGGCCCCTTGATCGACCCTCGGGAGGGTCATCCCCATGTCCATGGCGCGCGTCAAACGCTTTCTCGACGATAACGGCGTGAAATACGTCATACAGCAGCATTCTCCGGCCTATACCGCCCAGGAGGTCGCCGAGGCGGCCCACGTGCCCGGTCGGCATTTCGCCAAGTGTGTCATGGTCGAGATCGATGGTCGTCTCGCCCTGACGGTCCTGCCGGCCACCGATCGCGTCGACCTTCAGCGGCTGGCTCGGTCCGTCGGTGCCCAGTCGGTCGAGCTGGCCAAGGAGGCGGACTTCGAGGACCGTTTTCCCGATTGTGAGCCCGGGGCGATGCCGCCCTTCGGCAACCTCTTCGAGCTGGAGGTGTTCGTCTCGCCGCACCTGGCCGAGGCCGACCTCATCTCCTTCAATGCGGGCAGCCATCGTGAGGTGATGCAGCTCGCCTACAGCGTGTTCGACCGGCTCGTGAAACCGGTGGAAGTGGCGATGTAAGACAGGCGAGTGGAGTGCTGGATACGGACCGGAAGCGACGCTGCNTGGGCCTGGCAGCGTCGGCGAGGGAGGCGAGGTCAGTAACGATGACGACGGCTCAGGTCGATGTCGTCCCGGTCGGTGGCCGCCCCGGCGGCGGCGCCCAGGCCACCGCCGATCACCGCTCCCCGGGTGATGCTGCCGCCGGTCATGGCCGCGGTGCCACCGCCGATGGCCGCTCCCAGGCCGGCACCGCTCAGCGCACGTTCTCCGGTGGTGGTGCCGCAGCCGGTGAGTCCCAGGGCCAGCAGGCCGGCCAGCAGACCGATAGACAGCATTCGCATATGGCTTCCGTTCATCGAGGGGTCCCTGTTCGAGGTTGACCCCTGGAGCATAACCGGCCCGCACGGAAGTTGCAAAACAGTGTTTTTTATCCCCGGCCGCTGTCCCGCCTGAGGGGTGCCAGGTCTCAGGGGCGACTACCCTGTTCCCGTCGCTGGCACTGACCGGCGATCGTGGTGACGCACTAGGGCCACTGTGCCGACGGTCAAGCTCCGGCGGGGATTGCCCCACGAGGCAAAGTCGGTCAATGTCGTTCCATGACCGCTAAACATCCTGCCTGAACACCGCAACACGTGCGTGACGCCTATGCCCGATCGAGATGGTCCCGAGTTTTCGGCGTGGAACCCCGGCCTGGAGGCCGACCTGCCCGGGCGCTACCACGCCCTGGAAACCATCCATCGAACGGCCAACGTCTATTCCCGCCTCTCCGACATGGCTGAACTGAAAGCCCTAACCGGGCTCGAGGAGGAGGAGTTGGTGGCGTTCCGGGCGGAGCGCCTGATGTTGCACGAGCTGATCGTGCAGGTGACGGCCGATGTCGTGGTGTCCGAGGGTGAAGAGGAGGAAGTCCTGGGGCGGCACTTTCGCCGCATCACGCTCAAGATCCTGACCGACTACCTGACTCCCCATCTGCCGGCGTTTCAGCGGGAGTATGACCAACTGTACGAGTCGATACACGTCAGGGTGAGTGACATCCTCGCCGCGGCCTTCACTCCCGAGCCGGTGGCGACCGAGCCCGAGCCTGTCTCCTTCCTGGCCAGGTGGTTTGGCAAACGCCCGGCCCCGCGACAACAGCCGGATCGTCGCTCCCTCCAGGAACGGCATCATGACGCGATCAGGGGCATCAAGCAGCAGGGGTTGGCCGCCCGGGACGAACGGGAACAGACCATCTACAAGAGTGCGTATCGTGTCCTGAATTCGCTCGCCGGCGTCCAGGGCCATATCGGGGTGGACCGAGAAGTGTTGGCGAGGTTGATCACCCGGCATGCCTGTAACGACTTCGGCAGCCGCCTGATCGGTCGCCTGGTGGCGCCCCATGTCGAACGGGCCATGCAGCAGGAGGGTTACGGCCGGATCCCCTGCGCCAGCGAGCCGATCCTGATCAGCCTCAAGGGGGCCTCGGCGGCCGGCAAGAGCTCCCTGCGGCACCTCCTGAGAAACACCCTGCAGGACCTGGGTATTCAGCCGAAGCAGTACGGGACCATCACCCCCGACATCTGGCGTCGCCTCCTGCTCGACTATGACGCCCTGGGCGAGGCCTACAAGTATGCCGGCCGCCTGGCGGGCAAGGAGGTCAAGCTGATCGATGCCAAGCTGGACCGCTACATCCGCGACAAGGCACAGCGGGACCGCACCATTCCGAACCTGCTGATCGACCGGTTTCGTTTCGACAGCTTCTCCTCGGAAAGGGTGTCGCGGCTCCTGGATGACACCTATGCGAAACATGTCTCCACCATGTACATCTATTTCGTCATCACCCCGCCGGAGGCAACGGTGGAGCGGGGCTGGCAGCGGGGGCTGGAGCGGGGACGCTACAAGGCGGTGTCGGACTTCCTGGGGCACTGCGTGGAAGCCTATGACGGCATGCCCAGACTGCTCTTCAAGTGGCTGGACAGCCCCTATCCCCGGTTCAAGTATGTGTTCCTGGACAACAGCGTCCCCAAGCACACGCCACCGACGACCATCGCCTACGGTACCCGCGAGGCGCTTCACATCCTGGATCCCCTGGGCCTGGTCAACATCGACCGCTACAAGAAGATCAACACCGGGGCGACATGCCCGGCGGAGGTCTATCCCGGCGGCGACACCCTGGCGATCGGCAGGAACTGCACCTTCCTCAAGCAGTGCATCGCGAAAGTGCCGGAGGTCCGCTTCGTCGACGACGCGACCGGAACGGTATACCTGCGGGCCACCACGGGCCGCTTCTCGGTGGAGGATGCCACGATCCTGCGGGCCAGGCGGGAAGACCCGAAGCTCACGGAGCTGTTCACTGTCCTGGGGGTGCCCGAGCGTCAGGAGCCGGTTGGGTCAGATCGTCTCTCTGCCGGCCCGCCCGAGGTGTAGTGACCGGACGTGAAACGCCCGGGCCCGCGCAGTGGCGGGCCCGAGTCTCTCTTGTGATGGTCGTCTTGTGATGGCTCGCATTCTCGCGCGTCTATAGCACCCCCTTGGCCTTGGCGGTATGGGTGGCGATGGCGTCCATCAGCGGCGGCGACAGGCAGTCGTAGGGCTCGAGCCCCAGCTCCTTGAGTCGGCCGCGTACCTCGCCCATGTTGTCGGGGTTGGTGCCGGACTCGATGATCGAGGAGACGAAGGCGGCGAACTCCGGTGCCGCCCAGCCGCTGTCGTCCGAGAGCTCGGTATGGATGAAGTCCAGGCCGTGGAAGGGATGGTTGGTGTCCTCGATGCGACCGTACATGTGCACCCCGCAGCCCTTGCAGGCGTGGCGCTGGATGGCGGCGGAGGGGTCGACGACCTCGAGCTTGTCCTCGTTGGCGGTCACCCTGAGCTTGTCGCGCGGGACCACGGCGACCATCGAGAACAGCGCGCCCTCGGGCTTCCAGCACTTGGTGCAGCCGCACACGTGGTTGTGGGCACACTGGGCATCGACGGTCACCTCGACCTTGTTGTCGGGGCAGTGGCAGTGCAGGGTGCCACCTTCGAAGCTGGCGCTGCCGGGGCGGACGCCGTTGTCCACCGACGGGTGGATGTGCAGATGGTGGCTCATGGCGGTATCTCCTTGCGATGCGGTGGAGGAGTGAGCGGTTGATGATGGTGGTGGTGTCGCGCCGGCTCTCGGTGGCGCCGGCCCAGCGGCCGGCTTGTCGGTGGATCTGGGTGGGGGGGACTTCGTTGCGCCGAACCAGCGCTGAAGCATGTCCATGAGGCTCATGGGTAGGTTCTCCTAGCGGCTCGAGCGTCCGACCTGCTCAGTTCGCGCGGTTTCGGGCGCGTTTCCTTCGTGCGGCTTCCCGGGCGCGTGCCATTCGCGCGGCGTCGGGCGCGTATTGCTTTCATCGCGCGTCACGCGGCTTCGGGCGTGACTAAAAAGCGGCGCTATCAATAGTGCAGCACGCTACGGATGCTCTTGCCCGCGTGCAGCAGCTCGAAGGCCTCGTTGATCTGCTCGAAGGGCAGGTCGTGGGTGATGAAGTCGTCGATGTTGATCTCGCCGTTCATGTAGCGCTCCACATAGCCCGGCAGCTCGGTGCGCCCCTTGACCCCGCCGAACGCCGA
>NZ_JASCQN010000023.1:0-30960 GCF_030010475.1 Halomonas kalidii
TTGATGGTTCTGTGACTGGTCACCGACCCATCGACAAGCGCCCACATGAATTACCTGATCGATTGTTAAAGAGCGGCTCCGTACCCTGTGAAGAGAGGAGCGTCTCGCTGTTGCTGTGCCGCGTGGCCCAGCGCCCGGCGAGGAAGGCGTATTCTACTGATTCGCCGCGGCGTGTCAAGCGCTGGTCGGCGATGAACTGCCTCCCATTTTGCTGACCGCCTCATCCTGCCCATGGCAGCAATGACTGGCGAATAGAGCCCTCAGCGAGCCCTGTAGCAGAGTGAGGCGCATTCTAGCGAATCCGCCGTGACTGTCAAGATTTATGCTTCCAGAACAATCACTTCTGCCACTCATCACCGCCTGCAACGTTGCCCGTCGCCGGCAGCGGATGCGTACTTTACGGATTTCACAGGGCCTCGACAAGGCCCTTCTGTAAAAAAATCCCAAGCCGATGACAGAACCGCACGAGGCAGCTGTCCACAGGCGGTCGGAAACGACCGCCTGTGGACGACCGGGTGACTCGTCATCTGGCCTGGCTCGCCCGGTCGAGCAGCGACAGGATCGAGCGATAGGGAATCCCGCCATGCTCGCTCAGGCCGATCTCGCAGGTACGCGAGTTGGAGTAGCCGGCGCTGCAGCCCGCCACCTGTTCGGCCAGGCCCTCGAGCGCCGATGCATTGAGTTCCGGCGTATTGAATCCCTTGTCGCCGGCGAAGCCACAGCAGGTGATCTCCGCCGGCACCACCACGTCGCGTGCGCAGGCCTGCGCCAGGGCCACGAAGCGGTCGGCCAGCCCCATGCGCGTACTGGAGCAGGTCACGTGGACCGCGATGCGTTCGTCGAGCGGCGTGATCGACAACCGGGGCAGCAGGTGATCGTGGGCAAAGGCCACCGGTTCCATCAGCGTGAGCCGCTCGTCCAGATGCTCCTGCATCTGCAGGGTACAGGGACTCGTGTCGCTGAGTATCGGATAGCGGCCGTTCTGACTGGCCACCAGCAGCTCACGGTTGAGCTCCCGCGCCTTGTGCCTGGCCTCGTCGAACTGCCCCTTGGACTGGAAGGCCATGCCACAGCAGAGGTGGCCGATCATTTCCGGCAGGATCACCTCATACCCCGCCTTGTCGAGCAGCGACAGGGCGATCTCCATCACCGAGCGCGACTCCCCCCGATCGTGGCGATCGGCGCCGAACACCCGGGTCGCACAGGACGGCAGGTAGACCACCTTGTCCCTGGCGGCACCGCCAGTGGCCGGGTGCCTGAGCACCCGAATCGGTGTCGCCTTGGGGAGCGCAGGCGTCCACTGGGGCAGGCGGCCACGGCTCAGCCGACGCGCCCCCCCACTCGCCTTGCTCATCAGATGATCACCCAGCACTACACGGGCAGCACCGGCGACATTGAGGGCACCCCGCGCCAGGCGCGTGACCCCGGAGAAGTGGCGGCCGACCCGCCGGGCCACGTCGGCCTTGCCGGCATGGCGCTCGCGACGCATCTCCCGCACCAGGTCGCCGGTATTGATGCCTACCGGGCACTGGGTGGCGCAGAGACCATCGGCGGCGCAGGTCTCGTCGCCGGCGTAGCGATAATCCTGTCGCAGGGTGTCCAGGCGCGCCGCCTCTTCGTTGGAGAGCGCCTCCCCCATGGCCTCGAGTCGCGCCACCTCCCGGGCGATGACGATGCGCTGCCGCGGCGTGAGCGTCAGATCCCGGGAGGGGCAGACATGTTCGCAGAAGCCACACTCGATGCACTTGTCGACGATGGGGTCGGCCGCCGGCAGCGGCTTGAGGTTCTCGAGGTGCAGGGTCGGGTTGCGGCTGAGGATCACCTCCGGATTGAGCAGGTTCCCTGGATCGAAGAGCCCCTTGATCCGCCACATCAGGTCGTAGGCCTCAGGCCCCCATTCCAGTTCGACGTAGGGCGCCATGTTGCGTCCGGTACCGTGCTCGGCCTTGAGCGACCCGCCGTACTCGACACCCACCAACTGGGCCACCTCGTCCATCAGCGCCTGATAACGCTTCACCTCGCCGGGCTTCTCGAACCCCTGGGGGAAGACGAAGTGCAGGTTGCCCTCCAGGGCATGGCCGAAGAGGATCGCCTCATGGTAGCCGTGCCGATGAAAGGTCTCGGTCAGCGCCAGCACGCCTGCGTCGAGACGCTCGACGGGAAAGGCGACATCCTCGATGATCACCGTGGTGCCGGTCTCGCGTACCGCCCCCACCGCCGGGAAGAGCCCCTTGCGGATCTTCCAGTAGCGCGCGTAGGTATCGGGGTCGCGGGTGAAGGCGACCGGCTCGAGGGTCTGAATGCCCTCCAGGGTCGCCTGCACCGCCTGCATGCGGGCCTCGAGTTCGACAGCGTCGTTGCCGCGCACATCGATCAGCAGGGCTGCCGCGCCCTCGGGGAGCATCTTGAGCACCTCGGGCATGCCCGGCTGGTCCTGCACCGAGCGCAACGCGGCACGATCCATCAGCTCCACGGCCGAGACCGGCACCTGCTTCAACGCGATGGTTGCCCGACAGGTGGTGGCCATGTCGGAAAAGAAGGTCAGTGCCGCGGCCTTGTGGAATTCGTCGATCACGGTGTCGTAGGTGATGGCGCCGATGAAGCCCAGCGTGCCCTCGGAGCCGATCATCAGGTGCTTGAGGATCTCGATGCCGTCGGTGAAGTCCACCAGGCTGTTGAGCGCATAGCCGGTGGTATTCTTGAGCCGGTACTTGTGGCGGATCTTCTCGGCCAGCGCCGCATTGCCCCGGGTCTCGGCCGAGAGGCCCTCGAGCCCCTCGACCAGGTCGCCGTGGGAGCGACGGAAGGCGACCACGCTGTCGGGGTCCGCGGTATCCAGCAGGCTGCCATCGGCCAGGATCACGCGGATGTCGCGTACCGTGCGATAGCTGTTCTGGGCCGTGCCGCAGCACATGCCCGAGGCGTTGTTGGCGGCGATGCCACCGATCATGCAGCTCGCGATGGAGGCCGGATCCGGGCCGATCTTGCGCCCGAAGGGAGCGAGCAGGGCGTTGGCTCGGGCGCCGATCACGCCGGGCTCCAGGCGGATGCCACGGCCCTCGTCGAGGATCTCGTGGTCGCGCCAGCCGCGTCCGAGCTGGATCAGCACCGAGTCGGTGACCGCCTGGCCGGAGAGCGAGGTGCCGGCCGCGCGAAAGGTCACCGGCAGGCCGCGCGTCCGGCACTCGGCCAGGGTCAGGCGCAGCTCTTGCTCGTTTTCCGGACGCACCACCAGCCGCGGGATCAGCCGATAGAAGCTGGCGTCGGTGCCGTAGGCCAGGGTCCGCAGCGGATCATCGATCAGCCGTTCGGCGGGAATCGTGACGGCCAGCACCGCCTTGAGCTCCTGCCATGGGGTCGGGGCCGTCATGCGCCTGTCCCCGCCGCCCCGCCGACATGGCGCACCAGCACCACCAGTTCGCGGGGGCCATGCACGCCGTAGGCCAGGGTCTGCTCGATATCGGCGGTCTTGCTCGGGCCGGAGACCAGCAGGGCGTTGGTGGGCATGCCGCCTGCCCAGCCCTGGGCCTCGACGAGATCGAAGAAGGTGTCCTCTATCGTGTCGGCGTCCAGCACGGCGATATGGATCGGTGGCACCAGGCTGATCAGGCGCGGCTCGTCGGGAGTGGGCCAGAGCCACAGGCTGCCCGTCTCGGCAATCCCCCCTCCCGTCGAGGTCAGGCCGGCATCGACGCGCTCGAACTGCTCGCGCTGCCAGCCCTCGATATCACGGTTGACGTCGACCAGCTCGACATCGGCGTCGGCCAGGGCCCGCCGCGCCTCGGCGGCCACCGGGTGCTCGCGACCCAGCGCCAGGCGCCTCACACCCTTGTCGGCCAGTAACTGCGCCAGCCCCCGGGCCCAGTCATCCCGGGCGACATGCACCACCTCGCCGTGCACCGAGGTGATCCAGCGCTCGAAGTTGACCAGGCGCTCCTCGGGGCTCCAGCCGCGGTTCGTCACCACGGCGAAGTCACTCTCGGGGGCGGTCAGCGGGCCGTCGGCCCGCTGGCGCAGCCGCTTGAGAATGGCGTCACGGGCACTCATGGGCGCTTCTCCTCTACGGTCTTCTCGGTCTGGTGGCGCTTGGCCTCGTGCTGTTTCACCAGCGCATGCAGGGTGGTGCCGGCCGGCTTCGGTGCGCTGCGATAGTCGGTCCAGGCGCCCAGTCGCGAGGGCGTCAGCGCCCTGAGCTTGCCGGCGATGGCCGTGCCGCTGCGCCAGGCACGCGGGTGAGTCGCCAGCCACTGGAAGCCCTTCCAGGCAGCGACCTCCTTCTTCGTACGCTTGACCCCGGCACCGGGCACGTTGCCGCGCCCCTCGCCCACTGCCTCACGGCGCAGGCGCACCAGCAGGTCGGGAATCGGGATCTTCACCGGGCAGACCTCGCCGCAGGCCCCGCACAGGCTGGAGGCGGTGGGCAGATCCCTGGTGTCCCCCAGCCCCAGCATGTGCGGCATCAGGATGCTGCCGATGGGGCCGGGATAGGTGGTGCCATAGGTATGGCCGCCCACCCGGGTATAGACCGGGCAGTGGTTCATGCAGGCGCCGCAGCGGATACAGCGCAGAGTGTCGAGTAGCTCGTCGTCCTGGTAGATGCTGGACCGGCCGCTGTCCACCAGGACCAGGTGCACCTCCTTCGGCCCATCGTGCTCTTCGGGTTTTCTGGGCCCCGAGATCATATTGAAGTAGGTGGTGACGTGCTGACCGGTGGCCGAGCGGGTCAGCAGGGCATAGAGGGGCGGCACGTCGCGCAGGTGTTCGACGACCTTCTCGATGCCGGTCACCGCGATGTGGACCGGCGGCACCGTGGTGGTCATGCGGCCGTTGCCCTCGTTCTCCACCAGGCACAGGGTGCCGGTCTCGGCCACCGCGAAGTTGACCCCGGAGACCCCCACGTCGGCGGCCATAAAGCGCTCGCGCAGCTGCTGCCTGGCCGCCGCGGTCATGTAGTCGACGTCGCGGGTGCGCTCGGTGCCGGTCTTGTCGTGCATGATCTCGGATATCTCATCTGTATTGAGATGGATCGCCGGCATGATGATATGCGAGGGCGTCTGCTCGTTGAGCTGCACCAGGTACTCGCCCAGGTCCGACTCCAGCGCCTCGATGCCGGCCTCTTCCAGGTGGGCATTGAGGTGCATCTCTTCGGAGACCATCGACTTGCCCTTGATCACCGACCTGGCATCGTGGCTCTCGCACAGCTCGCGGATGATGCGGCACGCCTGGTCACCGTCCTCTGCCCAGTGCACCCGGATGCCGTTGGCCTCACAGTTGGCCTCCAGCTGCTCGAGCAGGTCGGGCAGCTTGGCCAGCGCCCTCAGCCGGATGTTGGCGCCCAGCTCACGCAGGACCTCCAGGTCCCAGTCGCCGAAGCTGTCGCGCCGCTTGGTCATCAGGCCATCCATGGCCTTGCGGAAATTGGCACGGATCTGCGGATTGCCCAGGGCATCATGGGCCTGGCGGTGGAACTCGCGGGGGCTGTAGGTTTGTACGCTCATGAGGTCCTCCGCCACAGGTAGCTGGCGATATGCTCGCCCTTGACCGACTTCTTCTGATGTGCGAAGCGCCCGCTGATGTTCATCATGCAGCCGCAGTCGGAGGTGACGAAGCGGCGCGCACCGGTGGCCTCGATGGCCTGGGTCTTGTCCTCGACCATGGCGGCGGAGACCTCGGGATGGCGCACCGCGAAGGTGCCACCGAAGCCGCAGCACTCGGCCGCCCGGGCCTGCTCCACCAGCTCGACCTGGTCGAGCCTGGCCAGCAGCGCTGGGCCGGTGTCGGCCAGCCCCATCTCGCGACGGGCACTGCAGGAGGTGTGCATGGCCACCTTCTCGGGCTCGCCACGATCCTCGAGCCTGAGATGACAGACATGCACCAGGAACTCGGTGAGCTCGAAGACCCGACCGGCTACCGCCTTCGCCAGGGCTTCACGCTCGCTGCCGGCAAACAGCTGGGGGTAGTGGGTACGCATCATTCCCCCGCAGGAGCCGGACGGCACCACGATCGGCCAGGGCTCGGGAAAGAGATCGAGCTGTGCTGCCGCCACCGTCCGGGCCTCCTGCTGGTAGCCCGAGGTGTAGGCGGGCTGGCCACAGCAGGTCTGATCCTCGGGGAAGACCACCTCGATGCCCTCCCGCTCCAGAAGGCGAATGCCATCCAGCCCCGCTTCGGGGTAGAACAGGTCGATCAGACAGGTGCCGAAGAAGTAGACCTTCTCCGGTTTCGACGGGTAACACTTGACTGGCGTCATCGGCAGGATCCTCGACGATGCCAGGGGCCATGTCCGGCGAAGGCATCGGGATGGTTGTCGTTCAGTCTGGTAAATTGGTAAAACCAATTTACAGCAGCAATGTTGCCGCACCTTAGGAGGCGCCCCTCACAGTGTCAAACCCGGCCCCGGTTTTTTCTCATCCATCGTTGCTATACTTTGGTAGGGCATCACGAATGACGACAGCAACCCCTTGATCATGCTGGCAATTCAGGAACTCTCACTGACCAGGGTAGCTCGCCGATATTGGTAATACCAATTAAGTGGCGTTACCATGATGTCCGCTTCATGCTCCCAGGAGGCAACCATGGCCTACCAACCCGTCCGGCAGCCCCGCCTCGCCGACGTGATCATCGAACGCCTCGAGGCCCTGATTCTGGAAGGGAGCCTCAAGCCCGGCCAACGCCTCCCCCCGGAGCGAGAGCTGGCGGAGCGCTTCGGCGTCTCGCGCCCCTCGTTGCGCGAGGCGATCCAGAAGCTGGCGGCCCGCGGCCTGCTGACGAGCCGCCAGGGCGGCGGTACCTTCATCACCCAGGAGCTCAACAACAGTTACAGCGATCCGTTACTGGAGATGCTCGCCCGCCATGGCGAGTTCAACCTCGACCTGCTCGAATTTCGCGACGCCATGGAAGGCATCTCCGCCTACTATGCCGCCCTGCGCTCCACCCCCACCGACAAGGCGATGCTGATCAATCGCTTCGAGGAACTCGAGGCCTGCTTCCAGGGCCGTGATCCGAGGCTCGAGGCCAAGGCCGACGCCGCCTTCCACATGGCCATCGCCGAGGCGGCTCACAACGTGCTGCTGCTGCACACCATCCGCGGCATCTTCCACCTGCTGGAGCGAAGTATCGTCGACAACCTCGCCCACCTGTTCGAGAAGCCCGACTCCCGGCCCCTGCTGATGCAGCAGCACCGCGCCCTGCTCGACGCCATCCTCGAGGGCCGCGCCGAGGACGCCAGGGCTCGGTCCCACGAGCACCTGGTGTTCGTGGAGGAGAACCTGCTGGAACTGGAGCGGGCCGAAACCCGTGCCCAGCGCGCCCTGCGCCGGGCCCAGGGGATGCCCTCCCCGCAGCGGGACCCGGTGAGATGAAGGCCCGCACACGGCCACCGCGGCTCTCCCGGGCCTGGCGGCGCCTGCTGATCCTGCTGGTGCCCCTGGGGCTCGCCCTGAGCATGTGGCAGGCCGCCCAGCTGGCCCGCGAGCAGGCCCTGCAGAGTCTGGTCCGCGAGGCGGAGAACGAGCTCCGCCTGTCGGCGGCGGGGCTCGAGGGCCACCTCTCACGGCATGATTACCTGCCACGGCTGCTGGCATCCCGCGAGGGCGTGCAACGCTTCCTGAGCTCCCCGCGAAGCCAGGATGCCATGCCGCTCAACCGGCTGCTCGACCGCTTCCGCGCCACCGCCGACGTCTCCGACGTCTACCTCCTCGACCGCGACGCCAATACCCTGGCCGCCAGCAACTGGCATCTGCCCAACACCTTCATCGGCCAGAACTACGCCTTCCGCAGCTACTACCAGGACGCCATCGCCGGCGGCCAGGGACGCTTCTACGGCCTCGGCGTGCAGTCCCTCGAGCGCGGCTATTACTTCTCCGCCCCGGTGTGGCTCGACGACATCTCCCCCGACGCCACCCCGGACGGGGTGATGGTGGTCAAGGTGCTGCTCGACGCCGTGGAGGAGAGCTGGGCCGACCAGGATGCCGAACTGCTGGTCACCGACGAGGACGACATCATCTTCATGGCCAGCCGCCCGGAGCTGCGCATGGCCGCCCTCCACCCGCTCTCGGACGAGGAGCGCCAGGCCCTGCTCGAGACCCGCCGCTATGCCGACGAGCCATTGTCGCCCTCGGGCATCGAGGTCCTCGAGACCCGCGGCGACCAGAGTCGGCTGGTGAGTTTCGCCCGGGGCCCCTTGGCCGAGGGCAGCTACCTCAGCCTGTCGCGCCCTCTCGAGGACCTCGGCTGGGAGATGCACATCCTCAAGCCCCTGACCCCGGTGATCCGCGCCCAGTGGCTGTCGGCCCTGCTCGCCGGCGGGCTCTACGGCGTGGTAGTCCTCGGCGGCGGCATCGGCTGGCAGCGCCTGCGCCTGCGTCGCGAGCGGGAACAGTTCGCCGAGCGCGAGCGACGCACCCTGGCCAGCGCCCGGGACGAGCTCGAGCGCAACGTCGAGCGTCGTACCCGCGACCTGGTCGAGACCAACCGGCGCCTCTCCGGCGAGATCGAGGAGCGCCGCCGTGCCGAGGCCAACCTGCGCCAGACCCGTGACGAGCTGATCCAGGCGGCCAAGCTCGCCGTGCTCGGCCAGCTGGCCGCCGGCATCAACCACGAGCTCAACCAGCCGCTGGCGGCGATCCGCGCCTATGCCGAGAACGCCCGCGCCTTCCTCGAGCGCCAGCGCCTCGAGGCGGCGAGCAGCAACCTGGAGCAGATCATCGAGCTGACCGCCCGCATGGCGGAGATCAGCTCCCAGTTGCGACAATTCTCGCGCAAATGTGGCGACAGCCTGACCGCCGTCTCGGTCCCCTCCTGCTTCGACTACGCCCTGCGGCTCTTCCAGGCCCGGCTGCGCGACGCCGGGGTCGAGGTGGAGCGCCACTGGCCCGAGGGCGACGTCTGGGTACGGGCCGACCTGGTCCGGCTCGAGCAGGTGCTGGTCAACCTGATCGGCAACGCCCTGCAGGCGATGAGCGAGGCCCCCGACCCGCGGCTGACCCTCTCCATCGACCAGGATGCCGAACGCGTTACCATCGGCGTGGCCGACAAAGGCCCCGGCATCGCCGACGAGAACCTGGCCCGCATCTTCGAGCCGTTCTTCACCACCAAGTCACCGGGCAGCGGCCTGGGGTTGGGGCTGTCGATCTCCTCGCGCATCATCGACGACCTGGGCGGGCGCCTCAGCGCCGACAACCGCCCTGGCGGCGGCGCCCAGTTCACCATTATCCTGCCCCGCGACAGGGGCGCCCATGACACCGACCGGACCCACGACCAGGAGAGTTCATCCCATGCATGACCAGGCGGCCACGCCGGTGATGATCATCGATGACGAACCCCATCTGCGCATCACCGCCGGCCAGACCCTGGAGCTGGCCGGCTACGCACCCGTTCCCCATGCCAGTGCCGAGGCGGCCCTGGAGAGCCTCACCCCCGACTTTCCCGGCGTGGTGGTCAGCGATATCCGCATGCCCGGCATGGACGGCATGACGCTGCTGCGCGAGGTGCGAAGCCGCGACCCGGACCTGCCGGTGATCCTGATCACCGGCCACGGCGACATCTCCACCGCCGTGGAGGCGATGCGTGACGGCGCCTGGGACTTCCTCGAGAAGCCCTTCGCCGGCGAGCGGCTGGTGGAGGTGGTACGACGCGGCGTCGAGAAACGCCGCCTGAGCCTCGAGAACCGCTGCCTCAAGGCCGAACTCGAAGCCCAGCAGAATGCCCCGGGGCCCCGCCTGGTCGGCCGCACCGAGACGATGCAACGCCTCGCCTCGATGGTCCAGCGCATCAGCCAGGTGGAGACCGACGTGCTGCTGTTCGGCGAGACCGGCGCCGGCAAGGACCTGGTGGCCCGCGCCATCCACGAACGCAGCCGTCGCGGTGGCCGCCCCTTCGTCGCCATCAACTGCGGCGCCGTGCCCGAGAGCATCATCGAGTCGGAGCTGTTCGGCCACGAGAAGGGCGCCTTCACCGGCGCCGTGGAGCGTCGCATCGGCAAGTTCGAGCATGCCGAGGGCGGCACCGTCTTCCTCGACGAGATCGAGTCGATGCCGCTGGCGCTGCAGGTCAAACTGCTGCGGGTGCTGCAGGAGCGCTGTGTCGAGCGCCTCGGCTCCAACGAGCCGGTACCCCTGGACATCCGCGTGATCGCCGCCACCAAGGTCGACCTCAAGGTCGCCGCCGAGGCGGGACGCTTCCGCGAGGATCTCTACTACCGACTCAACGTCGTCACCCTGCCGATTCCCGCCCTCCGCGAGCGGCGCGAGGACATCCCGCTGCTGTTCCAGCACTTCGCCGTGGTCGCCGCCAACCGCAGCGAGCTGGAGTGCCCGCCGCTGGATGCCGCCGGCATCTCGGCGCTGCTGGCCCACCACTGGCCGGGCAACGTGCGCGAGCTGCGCAACCTGGCCGAGCGTTATGTGCTGCTCGGGGCCACCTGCGACTATCGCCTCGATGCCCTGCTCGAGGGGGTCGAGAGCGACACCGGCGACATGACCCTGCCCCAGCAGGTCGAGCTGTTCGAGAAGAGCCTGATCAGCCAGTCGCTGGCCCGTCACCGCGGTTGCATCGGCGAGATCTGCGAGCAGCTCGGGCTACCGCGCAAGACCCTCTACGACAAGCTGAAGAAGTACGGGCTCAAGGCCGAGGACTACCGCCAGAGCGCCGAGCCCTGAGCGAGCAGCTCGCGCAGCGGCGGCCAGGGTGGCAGCCACGGCATCAGGGCGGCGGTGAACGCCAGCATGAGCACCGAATTGAGCGGCTCGCGATAGTCGAACAGCTTGAACGCCGTGCCGAAGGAGCGCTTGAGCCGCGCTCCGGTGAGATCGACGCTGTAGAGCTCGTCGAGCAGCAGGTGAATCAGCGTACCCAGGATCAGCGCCAGGCCCTGGGCCCAGGCCAGCCAGGCGCTCTGCGAGAACCACTGATAGCTGGCCGCCGTGGTCGCCAGCCCGCACAGCAGCGATGCCAGCAACGAATGCCAGATCCCGCGATGCACGGAGAAGTGCTTGAATAGCCCACTCAGCGCATAGCGCACGCCGATATACAGCCCGCCGCAGGCGACGACGATCGCCCCGGGGCTGAGCCGCCCCTGCAACAGCAGTGCGCCACCCACCACCGTCAGCACGGCAAACAGGTTGAAGATCAAGCGGATGGCATGGGAGTTGTCGGCGTCGATATCCGGCAGTATCCCGCCGACGGCGGTCAGCACGGCCAATGAAGCGGCTTCGGTGGCCGACAGCTCGGTGGCCTGCCAGCCAGCGAAACCAAGCAGCGCGCCACCGGCCACGGCGACGCCGAGGTGGGTACGAAAGTCGGCCATGTGTCGAGACCCGTCGAATACTGGATGAAAATCCAGATTATGCGCAACATGGCCTGAAAAAACAAATAGTTGCCAATTGGCGACAGGCTCAGGCGGACAGGTAGTCGTCCTTGAGCCTGACGTAGTTGCCGGCGGTATAGGGGAAGAAGGCACGCTCCTGCTCCTTGAGCGGGCGCAGCGCCTTGGCCGGGTTGCCGGCATAGACATGGCCGCTCTCCAGCCGCTTGCCCGGCGTCACCACGGCGCCGGCGGCGATGATCACCTCGTCCTCGACCACCGCGCCGTCCATGACGATGGCGCCCATGCCCACCAGGATACGATTGCCCAGCGTACAGCCATGCAGGATCGCCTTGTGGCCGATGGTCACCTCCTCGCCGATGGTCAACGGGAAGCCCTCGGGGTTGAAGTCACTGGCGTGGGTGATATGCAGCACGCTGCCGTCCTGCACGCTGGTGCGGGCGCCGATGCGGATCCGATGCATGTCGCCGCGGATCACCGCCATGGGCCATACCGAGCAGTCGTCGCCCAGCACCACGTCGCCCAGCACCATGCACGCCGGATCGATGTAGACCCGCTCCCCCAGCTGCGGGGTCACCCCCTTCCAGGACCGGATCGCCCCGGCCCGACTCTCGACTGCCTCACTCATCGCTCACCTCCGGTCGTCAGATAGGCGCTTCACAACAGGCCCGCCACCAATACTACCAGCGTCAGGGGAATCGACACCCAGCGCACCAGAACGCGCCAGGCGCGGAACCCCGCCGGCCCGGCATCGAGCGCCCGCAGCGCGCTCTGCTCGGGCATCACCCAGGCGGCGAAGACGGCGATCGCGAGCCCGCCGACGGGCAGGAAGATCTCGGTAGGCACCGTGGTCACCAGGTCGAAGAAGTTCATGCCGGCCAGCGGTCGCCATGCGGCCAGGGTCGAGAAGGAGAACACCGAGAGCAGTCCCACCAGCCACACCGCCACGGCGATCACTGCCGTGGCAGGGCCGCGCTTGAAGCCGATGCCCTGCAGGGTGGCGACCATGGGCTCGGCCAGGTTGATCGACGAGGTCCAGGTGGCGAGCAGCAGCAGCAGGAAGAAGACGCTCAGCCACAGCGCCCCCCAGGGCAGCTCGGCGAAGGCGATCGGCAGGGTCACGAACATCAGTCCGGGCCCCTCGCCGGGGTCCATGCCCTGGGCGAAGACCACCGAGAAGATCGCGATCCCGGCCAGCAGTGCCACGCCGATGTCCAGCAGGGCGACCGCCCCGGCGGCCCGGGGCAGGCTCTGGTGGTCCGGCATGTAGGCGCCGTAGGCCATCAGCGCGCAGGCCCCCACCGCCAGGGTGAAGAAGGCATGGCCCATGGCGTGCAGCACCACCAGCGGCGTCACCGCCGCGACGTCCGGCATGAACAGCCAGGCCAGCGCCTGGCCGAAACCGTCGGTGGTGGCGGCATAGCCGGCCAGCATCAGCAGCAGCAGGTAGAGCAGCGGCATCAGCAGGTTGTTGAGTTTCTCCAGCCCCTTGGCGACCCCGGCGGCCACCACCGACATGGTCATGAACAGGAAGAAGGTGTGGTTGAGGGTCATCCGCCCGGGGTCGGCGAGGAAGGCCTCGAAACCGGCACCGATCTCGGCCGGGCTGGCGCCGACGAAATTGCCGTTGACCGACGCGACCAGGAACTCGATGGACCAGCCCGACACCACCGAGTAGAACGACAGGATGCAGAACACCGTAAAGGCGCCGAACAGTCCCAGCCAGCGCCAGTGACGACTGCCCCCGGCCAGGGCGGCCAGATGCCCCAGCGATTGCATCGGGCTTCTGCGTCCGGCCCGGCCGATCATGATCTCGGCCATCATCACCGGCAGCCCCAGCAGCAGCACGAAGGTCACGTAGAGCAGCAGGAAGACGGCTCCGCCGTTCTCGCCGGCGATGTAGGGGAAGCGCCAGATGTTGCCCAGCCCCACGGCGGCCCCGGTCACGGCCAGAATGAAGGCGCGCCTGGTGGTCCAGCGCTCCAGCGTCTCGTTCATGGTGTCCTCTCCCGCTCCGCGGGCCCGACAAAGCCAGCAAGACTAGCAGGCCGCTCGATGGGGGCCAAACGCTTCCCGCCCCGGAGCGACATTGAAACCCTGGCCCGGCGCCCGCATCTAAGGTCACGATCACTCTCCTGACCCCGAGGTGCGCATGTCCCGCAACCCGCTGCTCGATCCCCATGTCCTGCCCCCCTTCGCCGAGATCCGGCCCGAGCACGTGGTGCCCGCCATCGACGAGCTGCTGGCGGAGAACCGCACCGCCGTCGAGCGGCTCGTCGCCGAGGCCGAGCAGGGCGAGCGACCCCCCACCTGGGACAGCCTGGCCGCACCGCTGGAGGCGCTCAACGACCGCCTCTCCCGGGCCTGGTCGCCGGTCTCGCACCTCAACGGCACCATGAACAACGAGGCCCTGCGCCAGGCCTACCAGACCTGTCTCGCCAAGCTCTCCGACTACAGCACCTGGCTTGGCCAGCACGAGGGGCTGTTCCGCGCCTGGCAGGCGCTGAAGGACGGCCCCGCCTGGGCCGATCTCGACGAGGGACGGCGCCAGGCGGTAGACAACACCCTGCGCGACTTCCGACTGGCCGGGGTCGACCTGCCGACAGGGCAGAAGCAGCGTTACGGCGAGATCCGCGCCCGCCTCTCCGAACTCGGCAACGCCTTCTCCAACCAGCTGCTCGACGCCACCCAGGCCTGGCACCTCGATCTCGCCGACGACGGCCGCCTGGCCGGCCTGCCCGAGAGCGCGCTGGCCATGCTCAAGGCCAATGCCGAGGCCAAGGGCCGCACGGGTTACCGCATCACCCTGGACTTCCCCAGCTTCTTCCCGGTGATGACCTATGCCGAGGATCGCGAGCTGCGCCGCGAGGTCTATACCGCCTTCGTCACCCGCGCCTCCGACCAGGGGCCCCACGCCGGGCAGTTCGACAACGCCCCGCTCATGGCGGAGACCCTGGCCCTGCGCCATGAGCTCGCCGGGCTGCTGGGCTTCGCCACCTACGCGGACTACTCGCTGGCCACCAAGATGGCCGAGACGCCCCGCGAGGTGCTCGACTTCCTCGAGGACCTGGCCCGACGCGCCGTGCCCCAGGCCCGCGAGGAGTACGCCGAACTCGAGACCTATGCGCGGGAAGAGCTGGGCATGGGCGAACTCGCCCCCTGGGACGTGGGCTACGCCAGCGAGAAGCTGCGCGAGGCGCGTCACGCCATCTCCCAGGAGCAGCTGCGCCCCTACTTCCCTGCCCCCCGGGTAGTCGACGGCCTGTTCCGGGTGGTCGAACGCCTCTACGGCGTGACCTTCGAGGAGGACACCAGTGCGCCGCGCTATCACCCCGACGTGCGCTACTTCCGCATCATGGAGGACGCGGCGCCCATCGCCGGCTTCTACCTCGACCTCTACGCCCGCGAGGGCAAGCGCGGCGGCGCCTGGATGGACGAGTGCCGGGTGCGCCGCCTCGAACAGGGCGAACTGCAGCTGCCGGTGGCCTACCTCACCTGCAACTTCACTCGCCCGGTGGGCAACCAGCCGGCGCTGCTGACCCACGACGAGGTCACCACCCTGTTCCACGAGTTCGGCCACGGCCTGCATCACATGCTGACCCGACAGACCGTCGCCGATATCTCCGGCATCAACGGCGTGGCCTGGGACGCCGTGGAGCTGCCCAGCCAGTTCATGGAGAACTACTGCTGGGAGCGCGAGGGGCTCGACCTGATCGCCGGCCACGTGGAGAGCGGCGAGGGGCTTCCCGCCGAGCTGCTCGAGAAGCTGCAGGCGGCCAAGAACTTCCAGTCGGCCATGGGCATGGTGCGCCAGCTGGAGTTCTCGCTGTTCGACTTCCGCCTGCACCATGAGCTCGCGGCGCCTTCCGCCGCCGAGATCCAGGCACTGCTCGACGCGGTACGCGATGCCGTCGCCGTGGTGCCCCGCTCCGACTTCAACCGCTTCCAGAACGGCTTCGGCCACATCTTCGCCGGGGGCTATGCCGCGGGCTACTACAGTTACAAGTGGGCCGAAGTGCTCTCCGCCGATGCCTGGAGCGCCTTCGAGGAAGCCGGGATCTTCGACCCCGAGACCGGGCGACGCTTCCGCACCGAGATCCTCGAGCGGGGCGGCTCCCGCGACGCCGCCGAACTGTTCCGCGCCTTCCGTGGCCGCGAACCCAGCGTCGAACCGCTGCTGCGTCACAGCGGCATCCGTGCGGCCTGAAACCCCGCTCCACCGCCACTGCGCCGCCGGGGACGTCTCCCGGCGGCCGTCATCAGGAGGCCTCATGGCCGTTCAGAAACGTTTCATCGCCGGTGCCATCTGCCCGCGCTGCGCCGAGATGGACCGCATCCGTGCCTGGGAGCAGAACGGTATCCGCTACCGGGAGTGCGTCAGTTGCGACTTCTTCGAACAGCTGCCGATCGAGGACGAGGCACTGCCCGAGCTCGAGACCCGGGTCAGCCGCCCCCGTGACGATCAGGCCCGGCAGGACTTCCAGCCGGTGAAGATCCTCGACCCCAAGAGACGCTGAGGCGTCCGGCCAGGAAGCCAGCCGGATGACGGCCGCTCTGGTCGGCCCTCCCTCCCCGTGCGGATTTCCGCACACCCCTCCGCCAGCTGCGTGCGGGGTTCCAGCCATCGTGCCCTTCCCGCCCTTCGACCTTCGTCGCACAACACACCGCCAACATACTGACGATAAAGAGATTCCCTAGCGGACGGCCCGCCCCTTGCTATAGTTAAAGACGTTGAATGCCGCACCTTGTCTGGATCGAGGCAGCCGGGGGAGACACCTGCCACACTGACCATGCTCCAACGTCTGTCGATCGGACGAATAACCACAACCGCAACGGGAGATACGCCATGCGTAATGTCACCACCAAAGTGCTCACCGGTACCCTGGCCAGCGCCCTGCTGGTCGCGGCCTCGGCCCACGCCGACCGCTCCGAGTGGCCGAGCAATTTCACCGTGGGCACCGCCAGCCAGGGCGGCACCTATTTCGTCTATGGCTCCGGCTGGGCCAACCTGATCGCCGACGAGCTCGACATCTCCGGCGGCGGCGAAGTGACCGGTGGTCCGACCCAGAACCTGGCGCTGGTCCACGGCGGTGATGTGGCCTTCGGACTGACCACCATGGGTCCCGCCTCCGACGCGGTGAAGGGCGAGAGCCCGCTGGCCCCGGGCGTGCCCATGGATAACGTCTGTGCGCTCTTCCCGATGTACGAGACGCCGTTCTCGATCGCCGCGCTGTCCAGCTCCGGCATCACCTCGATCTCCGAGATTCCGGATGGCGCCAAGATCGGCTTCGGCCCCGCGGCCTCCACTTCCGACACCTACTTCCCGGCGATCCTCGAGGAGCTGGGGGTGAACTTCGAGCGCCGCAACGGTGGCTGGAACGACCTCGGCGGCCAGTTGCAGGACGGCCTGCTCGACGTCATCGCCTTCGCCGCCGGTATCCCGATCCCGGCGGTCAGCCAGCTCGAGGTGCAGACCGACGTCAACATCATCGAGTTTACCGAGGAGGAGCAGGCCCAGGTGATCGAAGCCTTCCCGGTCGCCGACTTCACGATCCCGGCCAGCACCTACTCCACCCTGGAAGAGGACGCCCGCGCCGTCTCCATGTGGAACTTCGCCATCGCCGGCTGCGACCTGCCGGAAGACTTCGTCTATGAAGTGACCAAGGTCACCATGGAGAACAACGACAAGATGCGTAACGTGCACCGCAGTGCCGAGACCACCATTCCGGAAAACATCGTGCACAACAAAGTGCTGCCCTTCCATCCGGGTGCCGCACGCTGGTACGAGGAGAACGGCCACGAGATCGATCCGTCCCTGATCAAGTAAGCCGTGTCACCGCTCCTGCCATGAGCGCCCCGTACCGGCCTTACCGGTACGGGGCATGCCCCGCACCCCTCCGCATGACGACACTCAAGGGTGATCCCCCATGAGCAATACACCCGACACCCGCCCCAGTGGCGAGGACGAACTGATCGACAAGGCGCCGGAGACCATCGCCGCAGGCGTCGACGAGGAAGTCGTAGAATCCAACCGACGCCTCTTTACCGGCTGGCAGTGGCTGCTGTTCGCCACCCTGGCCATCGTCTACGCCACCTTCCACCTGGTCTCTCTCAACGTCTATCCGATGGAGACTTGGTCGTTTCGCATCGTGCATATCGCCGGCGCCCTGATCCTCGGCTACGGCCTCTTCGCCGGCACCCGTTTCGCCGGTGAAGGCGACACCACCCGCTCCCCGGCCTGGCTGGACTGGGTCTGCTACGCGCTGCTGATCCCCGCCGGCTACGCCCTGGTGCAGGTCTTCCTGATGCAGCAGGCGATCGGCGGCGGGGCCATGCGCATCGAACCGAACATCGAGGCCTGGCACTTCGGCTATCCGCTGATCTTCGCCACCACCGCGGCCATCCTGATCTCCTGGGGCTATCGCCAGGTGCGCGAGAAGCTGCCGCCCGCCGACCTGGTACTGATGGTCTGCGCCCTGGCCGTGGCCGGCTACCTGATCCTGATCTACAACACCCCGCTGCGCGCCTCCACCGGCACCGCCTTCGCGCCCATCGGCATCTCCTATGCCGCCCTGGCCGGCTCGCTGCTGATCCTCGAACTGACGCGCCGCGTCGCCGGCCTGGCGCTGGTGATCATTTCCGCGCTGTTCCTGACCTATGTGTTCGCCGGCCCCTACCTGCCGGGCTTCCTGGGCTACCCGGGGCTGTCGTTCAACCGCTTCTTCAGCCAGGTCTACACCGACGCCGGCATCCTCGGTCCGACCACCGCGGTCTCCTCCACCTACATCATCCTGTTCATCATCTTCGCCGCCTTCCTGCAGGCCTCGAAGGTCGGCGACTACTTCGTCAACTTCGCTTTCGCTGCGGCCGGCCGCACCCGTGGCGGCCCCGCCAAGGTGTCGATCTTCGCCTCCGGCCTGATGGGCATGATCAACGGCACGTCGGCCGGCAACGTGGTTTCCACCGGCTCGCTGACCATCCCGCTGATGAAGAAGGTGGGCTACCCGGGACGCAGCGCCGGCGCCATCGAGGCCGCCGCCTCCACCGGCGGCCAGATCATGCCGCCGATCATGGGCGCGGGTGCCTTCATCATGGCCGAGGTGACCGGCATTCCCTATACCGAGATCGCCGTATCGGCCTTGATCCCGGCAATCCTCTACTTCCTCTCGGTCTACTGCATGGTGGACTTCGAGGCGGCCCGCAAGGGCATGCGCGGCATGCGCAAGGACGAGATCCCGCTGTTCTCGAAACTGGTCAAGCAGGTCTACCTGTTCGCCCCGATCATCATCCTGATCGCCGCCCTGTTCATGGGCTATTCGGTGATCCGCGCCGGCACCCTGGCCACCGCCTCCGCCGCCGTGGTGAGCTGGATCTCGCCCAACAAGATGGGCATCCGCGAGATCCTCAAGGCGCTGCAACTGGCCGGCAACATGTCGATCCAGATCATCGCCGTGTGCGCCTGTGCCGGCCTGATCGTCGGCGTCATCTCGCTGACCGGCGTCGGGGCGCGCTTCTCGTCGCTGCTGCTGGGCGTGGCCGGCGTCAGCCAGCTGCTGGCGCTGTTCTTCGCCATGTGTATCTCGATCCTGCTCGGCATGGGCATGCCCACTACGGCGGCCTATGCCGTGGCCGCCTCGGTGGTGGCTCCGGGCCTGATCAATATCGGCATCCAACCGCTGGTGGCGCACTTCTTCGTGTTCTACTTCGCGGTCGTGTCGGCGATCACCCCGCCGGTGGCCCTGGCCTCCTACGCGGCGGCGGGCATCTCCGGCGACAACGCCATGGGTACCTCGGTGGCCTCCTTCAAGATCGGTCTCGCCGCCTTCATCGTGCCCTTCATGTTCTACTACAGCCCGGCAATGCTGATGGAAGGCAGCTGGATGCAGATCCTGCGCGTCGGCGTGACCGCCACCCTGGGCATCGTGCTGCTGGCGGCCACCGTCCAGGCCTGGTTCTTCGGGCCGGTCAAGGTGTGGATGCGCCTGGTGATGCTCCTCGGCGCCATGTTCATGATCTATGGCGGTATCTATACCGATATCGCGGGACTGGCCATCGGTGGCGGGCTGTTCATGCTGCAGCGCGGTAGCCACGGCGGCGGCGCCAAACCGGTCGCCTCCGGCTGACCCGGGCGACGTCCCGCACGACCTCCAGCACCACAAGAAGGGCCCCGCCACCGGCAGGGCCCTTCTCTTCGCTTGCCTTGGCGCCGCTCCCGATCTGGGGAGTCGGCGAGCCTCAGAACTCGACCACGCCGCATGCCAGGCGCCCACCGCCGCCGCCCAGTGGTTCGGGGTCGTCGGCGTAATTGTCGCCCCCTTCATGAAGCATCAGGCTGCGCCCGTTCATGTCGTCGACGCCGAGTCGTGGCGCCAGCACCGGCAGGACTGCCTCGCCCTCCTCGTTGACGATCAACACCGGCAGGTCGCCCAGGTGGCCGTCACCGTAGGGCCCCAGGTGGCTGCCGGCCTCGTCGGGGTCGTAATGGCCACCGGCCTGCTGGGCGGCGACGACGTCACCGGAGTCGTTCTCACCCGGCTCGCAGCTGGCGTTCGCGTGGACGTGGAAGCCATGGATGCCGGGGGGCAACTCGCTCAGGTCGGGCGTCAACAGCAGGCCGTGGTCGCTGTCCTGCAGGGTAATGGTGCCGACGGCCTCCTCGATGCCATCGGCACTGACCCGATGCATCTCGACCTCGAGGGGGTCATCGGCATGGCTGGCCGCGGCCGCCAGCGAGAGGGAGGCGGCGACGACTCCCGAAAGAATGGCATGGCGCATCTAGCGTCTCCTGTTTCCGATTCCATGGATAGGCAGGGACAAGGCTAGACACTGACGCCTGAGGCCGCCAGGAGAGGATCGGCTCAGGTTGTCGAGGACCCTCAGGGTCAGCCACAGATGTTATCCAGCACCCGCAGGGTCGGCCTGACCTGGTTGAGGCCGGTGTAAAGAGGGAAGTGCAGCCGGACTGCACGCCCGGCCACGCCTGGGTCAGCCACAGATGTTATCCAGCACCCGCAGGGTCGGCCTGGCCTGGTTGAGGGTATAGAAGTGCAGGCCCGGGGCACCGCCATCGAGCAGCCGCTGGCACAACCGCGACACGACCTCCTCGCCGAAGTCGGCGATGGCCTCGCTGTCGTCGCCGTAGGCCTCGAGCTGCTTGCGGATCCAGCGCGGGATCTCGGCGCCACAGGCATCGGAGAAGCGCGCCAGCTTGGTGTAGTTGGTGATCGGCATGATGCCGGGCACGATCGGCGCCTCCACCCCCAGGGCACGGGCACGCTCCACGAAGTGGAAGTAGGCGTCGGCGCTGAAGAAGTACTGGGTGACGGCGAAGTCGGCCCCGGCCTTCATCTTGCGCGCGAAGTTCGTGAGGTCGTGCTCGAGACTCGGCGCCTGGGGGTGCGACTCCGGGTAGGCGGCCACGGCGATCTCGAAGTGGTCGCCGGTCTCCTCGCGAATGAACTCGACCAGCTCGTTGGCGTAGCGCAGCTCGCCGATGCCGCCCATGCCCGAGGGCAGGTCGCCGCGCAGCGCCACCAGGCTGTCGATGCCCGCCTCACGGTAGCGGACAAGCAACTCACGCAGCCGCGCCTTTTCGCTGCCGATGCACGACAGATGGGGCGCGGTGGTGATGCCCGACTGGCGTACGGCCTGCACGGTATGCAGGGTGCGCTCCTGGGTGGAGCCACCGGCACCATAGGTGACCGAGAAGAATCGAGGATGCCGCTCGGCCAGGGCATCGCGCACCCCCATCAGCTTGTCGCGCCCGGCCTCGGTGTTGGGCGGAAAGAACTCGAAGCTGATACCCAGCGGATGCTCTTGTGCACTCATCGATTCAACCCTCGTCGGTCGCCGGTCTCGGGCAACGCTGCTCTGTCATTGATAGGTGATAGGGTCGCATTGTGCCGACCGGGCGTCCCCCCGGCCAATGAAAGTTTCCGGGCGGCTGTATCGATTTCATTCATACAGCCGGCCAGAAGGCCTTCAGCCGGCCCGCGGCCAACGCAACCATCCGCTACCGACCAGCATCCCCAGGGTGATCAGTATCGCCGCCAGCGCCAGCAGCGGCGAGGCCGTGGCATAGCCCGCCGCGATCAACACCAGGGTCGAGAGCAGCGGCGTGAAATAGGCCAGCAGCCCCAGCAAGCGCAGATCGCCATGTTTCACGCCCAGGTCCCAGGTAAAGAAGGCACTGCCCACCGGCCCCAGGCCGAGGCCGATCACCCCCAGCCAACCGATGCCCTGCGGCCAGCGGCTCGGCTCGAAGAGCAGGTGGCACAGCGCCGCCAGCAGCGCCGTGGCCAGGCAGAAGCCGCCCACCGCCGCGGTCGGCACGCTACGCGTGGCCCGCGACAGCACCGAGTAGCCGCTCCACACGAAGGCACAGGCGAAGGCCGCAACGTAGCCCAGCGTGCTGCCGCCGACATCGACATCGCCACCGACCAGCAGCGCCGCCCCGGCGAAGCCCAGCAGCGCGCCGACGAGATGAATCGCCTTCAAGCGCTCGCCGGGCAGCAGCGCCACGAAGATCACGATCAGCAGCGGCCACAGGTAGCTGATCAGCCCGGCGTTGGCCGGTGGCGCGTTCTGCTGGGCGACGAAATAGAGCGCGTGATAGCCGAATAGCCCGCCCACGCCCAGCGCCCAGACCGCCGGCGGCTGCCTGAGCGGCGCCACCAGCGACTCGCCGCGCAGCCCGAGCCACACCGCGAAGCAGGCGAAGGCGATGGCAAAGGCCAGGGCGGTGAGCAGGAAGGGCGGCACCGGACCGGCGAGCTGGGTCAGCGTCGCCAGCAGGGCCCAGTTGAGCACGGTAGTGGCGCCGATGGCGGTGGCACGGGAGTCGGGAACGGGGACGCTGGTCGTGGTCATGGGGGCATCGTGCGTCAGGCAGTGAAGAACACAGCCTGCCAGGCGCGATACGACGGGACTTGTCGAATCCTGACCGCTGTCTACACCCTGACAGCGTGGCCGCCAGCAGGCATGATGGGCCTCTTTACATGAGAGAATTGCGATCGTGGAACTCGACCTCGGCGCCACCCTGCTGGGCCCCCTGTGGATGCTGCTCGCCTTCGTCGGCCTGGGCTGGCTGTGCGCGCGGCAGTTGGCCATCGATCCGCGGCCCATCGCCACCCTGCTGATCTACATCGTCGCCCCGCTGACCTTCTTCCGTGGCCTGACCCTGGGCGGGCCCACGCCTGGCTACCTGCTGCTGACCCTGGGGCTGTTCGCGACGGCCAGCCTGATCGCCATCGCGGTCGGCCGCCTGGCGAGGCCCGTCTTCCCTGCCCAGGAGGCCGCCGTGCTGGCCTTTTCCGCCGGCACCGGCAATACCGGCTACTTCGGGCTGCCCATCGCCATGGTGCTGCTGCCGGCGGAGGGCGTGACCCAGTACCTGTTCTGCCTGCTGGGCATCACCCTCTATGAATTCACGGTGGGCTTCTACCTCAGCGCCCGGGGGCAGTTCTCGGTACGCCAGAGCCTGGTCAAGATCCTCCGCCTGCCGCTGATCTATGCCTTCCTGGCGGCGCTGCTGGTCAGTGGCCTCGGACTGACGGTGCCGGCGGCGGTGATGGGTGGCCTCGACGTCTTCCCGTCGACCTACACCCTGCTGGGCATGATGATCATCGGCATGACGCTGGGCCGGGTCTCCATCAGGGAGTTCGACATGCGCTTCATCGGCGCCTGCGTGGTCGTGCGCTATGGCCTGTGGCCGCTGCTCGCCGGCGTCGCGGTACTCGCCCTGCAGGCCACCCTCGGCATCTCTGCGGAGCTGGCCCTGGCGCTGCTGCTGGTCGGCGTGGTGCCGATGGCCGCCAACGTGGTGGTGGTGGCCATGGAGCTCGCGATCCGCCCGGAGAAGGGCGCCATCGCCGTGCTCCTGACCACCCTCGCCGCGCCGCTGCTGATCCCGCTCTACCTGGCGGGGCTGCTCCGGCTCACCGGCCTGCAATGAAGGCGTCGCCACTGCCGCGGGGAGAACCCATGTCGCGCGCGGAAGACCCGCGAGAAATGCGCCGCATCGGCGAAGCCGCAGGCCAGGGCGATCTCGGTGAGACTGGCGGTCGACTCGCGCATCAGTTCCCGCGCCCGCCCCAGCCGCCGCTCCACCAGCCAGGCATGCGGTGAACGACCGGTGAGCGCGCGGAACTGGCGGGCGAAGGCGGCCTCGGCCAGGTGACAGCGGGCCGCCCAGTCGCGAACCCGCCAGGGCCGGGCCAGGTCGGCCTCGATCTCGGGCAGCAGCCGCACGAGCCGCAGCCGCGGCTCGTGCACGAACGGTGCCGCCTCGCACAGCACCTCGCTCAGCCAACCCACCAGCGCCGGGGCGTCGGTGGCCCCCAGGTGCCGCCCCCGGGTCACCAGCGTCGCCGGTAACCGCCGCGGCCGACCCTCGAACAGCGCCTCCAGCCGCAGTGTCTCGCACCAGGCCACCGGCAGGTCCAGCACCAGGGTGGCGTTGTCGCGCGGCGCCAGGTAGTGATGCTCGTCGCCCGCGCCGATGGGGGCCAGCACCCCCGGCTCGACCCGCACGCCACGACCGCCGACCTCGAGCTCCACGCCCCCCTCCAGCCCCAGCAGCAACTGGTGGAAGGCGTGGCGATCGGTCAGCACGCGGTCGGGGTAGGCGCGCGTCTCGATGACGGGGCGAGCCACGCTCATGGGGCAACCCTTTAATGATCGGCCGAACGAGAA
Organism: Halomonas kalidii; assembly: GCF_030010475.1. Classification (NCBI taxonomy): domain Bacteria; kingdom Pseudomonadati; phylum Pseudomonadota; class Gammaproteobacteria; order Oceanospirillales; family Halomonadaceae; genus Halomonas; species Halomonas kalidii. Next base: position 24,017 of record NZ_JASCQN010000023.1, read on the forward strand.
AACAACGGGCACCATGTGGCACCCACCGCCTTATTCTGGCACAGCTCACCGACGAAGGCGCCCCATGGGACATCCCGGCAGGGCAATCGCAGTTGGACATGACGAGAGGCGCCGAGTGCAAACTAACAGCGATAGTCCTGGGCCCGCCTTGCAGCTCACCCGGGTGCGGCTAGCCTGAAGGAACACCCACAAACGGAGGAATCGAGCATGCGACGGCGATCCTTGTTGCTGGCGGCCCTGAGCGCCCTGCTGCTGGCCATCGCCCCGGCCCAGGCCCACCACGGCTGGACCGGCGGCGAGACCATCGAACTGACCGGCACCATCACCGCGGCGCGCCTGGGCAACCCCCACGGCGAGCTGACCCTCGACGTGGAGGGCGAGCAGTGGACGGTGGAGGTGGGCCAGCCCTGGCGCAATGCGCGGGCCGGCCTGGAGGACGGCGACCTCGCCGAAGGCGTCGAGATCCGGGTCTCGGGCGAGCACGCCGGCGAACGGCTGATGAAGGCCGAGCAGCTGTGGATCGGTGACACCCACTACGTGCTCTACCCGGGGCGTATCTGAGCCCCGCAGGTGGAAGAGCTGCTCGCCCGGCTGGCAGCCACCTCGCTCGCCGAGTGGATGCGGCTGTCGCGCTGGGGCTATGCCGGCGTCAATGCGCTACACGTGCTGGGCATCGCCCTGCTGGTGGGCGCCATCGTGCCCCTCGACCTGCGTCTGCTGGGGTGGCGGCGCCGGTTACCGCTGACGGCGCTGGGGCAAGCGCTGCAACCGGTGGCCATCGCCGGGCTGCTGCTGGCGCTGACCACCGGCGCGCTGCTGTTCCTCGCCGACCCCGCTGGCTATGCCGCCACGCCGCTGTTCCTTCTCAAGCTGACACTGGTCGGCCTGGCCGTCGCCAATGCGCTCGCCCTCAACCTGGGCCCGGGGCTTGCCGGCGCCGCGCCCCGGCGGCTGCGCCTCGCCGGAGGGCTGTCGCTGGGGCTGTGGTTCGCCGCCCTGGCGGCGGGACGCTTCCTCGCCTTCGTCTGAGCCCCTAGTAACGGTAGGAATCGGGCTTGAAGGGCCCCTGGGCCGGCACGCCGGTGTAGCGCTCCTGAGCCTCGGTCATGCGGGTGATCACCCCGCCGAAGCCCTCGACCATGTAGCGGGCGACCTCCTCGTCGAGATGACGCGGCAGCACGGTGACCGCTAACGCCGTGCGCTTGTCGTCCGCGGGCAGCTCGGCGAAGCGCCGCTCGAAGAGGTGGAGCTGCGCCAGCACCTGGTTGGCGAAGGAGCCGTCCATGACCCGCGACGGATGGCCGGTGGCGTTGCCCAGGTTCACCAGGCGACCCTCGGAGAGCAGGATCAGGTAGTCGTCGCTGGTGGGGTCGAAGTCGCCCGGGGTGCTGTCGCGGTAGATCTTGTGCACCTGTGGCTTGACCTCCTCCCAGTGCCAGTGGCGGCGCATGTGGGCGGTGTCGATCTCGCTGTCGAAGTGGCCGATGTTGCACACCACAGCGCCCTTCTTCAGTGCCTCGAGCATCGCGGCGTCGCAGGCGTCGATATTGCCGGTGGCGGTGACCACCAGGTCGATCCTGGCCAGCAGGCCGCGGTCGACGCTCTGCGCCCCGCAGTTGATGCCGTCGAGATAGGGCGAGACCACCTCGAAGCCGTCCATGCAGGCCTGCATGGCACAGATCGGGTCGATCTCGGCGACCTTGACGATCATGCCCTCCTGGCGCAGCGAGGCCGCCGAGCCCTTGCCCACGTCGCCGTAGCCCACCACCAGCGCCTGCTTGCCGGCCAGCAGGTGGTCGAGGCCGCGCTTGATGGCGTCGTTGAGCGAGTGGCGGCAGCCGTACTTGTTGTCGTTCTTCGACTTGGTCACGGCGTCGTTGACGTTGATCGCCGGGACCCTGAGGGTACCGTCGCGCAGCATCTCCTGCAGGCGATGCACCCCGGTGGTGGTCTCCTCGGAGATGCCGTGGATGGCCTCGAGCAGCTCCGGGCGCTTGTCGTGCAGCAGCGCCGTCAGGTCGCCGCCGTCGTCGAGCACCAGGTTGGGCGCCCAGCCGTCGAGGCCCTCCACCGTCTGTTCGATGCACCACCAGAACTCCTCCTCGGTCTCGCCTTTCCAGGCGAACACCGGGATGCCGGCGGCGGCGATGGCGGCGGCGGCGTGGTCCTGGGTGGAGAAGATGTTGCACGACGACCAGCGCACCGTCGCGCCCAGGTCGATCAGGGTCTCGATCAGCACCGCGGTCTGGATGGTCATGTGGATGCAGCCAGCGATGCGTGCGCCGGCCAGCGGCTGCTGCTCGCGATACTTCTCGCGGATCGTCATCAGCGCCGGCATCTCGGTCTCGGCGATACGGATCTCGCGTCGGCCCCAGTCGGCGAGGCCGATATCGGCCACCTTGTGGTCCTGGGCCTGCAAGGCGGATACGGCGGACTGACTCATGCGTCACCTCATCTCGTGCGAAAAGCGAGACCTTCACTATAGGCAGGGAACGCAGGCACCGACAATCAACGCGCAAAGCCCTCGATGCCGGCCTCGCCGAGCCGGCCCGCCAGGCGCTGCACCTCGGGATGGGCGAAGAAGTCGGCGAGTGCCCGGGCCCGTTCCGGCCCGACTCCCGGCAGCGCGAGCCAGTGCGCCTCGCGGCGTTCGGCCAGCCCGACCCAGTGCGTTTCCTCCTCGGACTCGAGCCCCGGTGGTGGTCCGAGGGCCACCAGCCAATCGGCGAAGGGGCGCTTCCGGGCCCCGTGGAAGGCCGCCGCCAGGCGCCGGGCTCGGGCCTCGCCGATGCCCGGCACCTCGACCAGCGCCGCGCGGTCGAGCGTCATCCAGGCCAGCAGGCCATCGAGCAGGCCGGCGTCGAACAGCGCCTGCCAGGTACCGGGCCCGACGCCCGGCAGGTCGAGCCCCTGCCGGCCGCCGAGCCAGGCCAGCCGCTCGAGGAACTGCCCTTCGCAGCCCGGGGTCGGCCGCCAGCAGCTCAGCGCATGGAACCTCGTGTCGTCGGGCGGCGTCACTGCCAATCGCTCACTCCCCCGCCAGACCACGCCCTCGAGACGCGGAATCGTCAGGCCCGCCAGGGCGATGGCCACCCGGTCACCGGGGCGAATGTCCAGCTCCCGCCAGCGCGCGAGCGAGCCGACACCGACCCGGCGGATGACGCGATCGTCCAGTTGGGCGGGTACCAGGTGCAGCAGCGGCGTGATGCGTCCCGTGCGGCCGACCCGGAACTCGACACCACGCACCGCGGCCAGGGCCTCCCGGGGAGGGTGTTTCCAGGCCACGGCCCAGTCGGGCGGCTCGGCTCGCCACTGGCCACCCACCGGGCGGCTGCCCTGGCGCAGCACCACGCCGTCGGTGGCGAAGGGGAGCGCCCCTCGGTACCAGGCCTCCCGCCAGCGCCGGACCTCGTCGAGGTCACCAACCGGATGGGTCAACGCCGCGCTGTCGGTGAACCCCATGGCGGCCAGCCCCTCGAGACGTTCGGCCATGGCCGCCGGGCCGTTCGGCCAGTCCCAGACGAAGAGCCCGATACGGGCGGCATCGGTGTCGTCGAGGGTATCCCTGGCCATCAGCCCGGCCACCGCACTGCGCGCCCCGGTACTGCCCTGCTCGGCCTGCACATGGGCGTCCCGACGGAGGTAGAGCTCGCCCTGGAGTAGCGGCGAGCCATGCGCCGCCAGCCGCTCCGGCACGGCCGGGATCCGCCGCACCTGCGCGGTCCAGTCCTGGCCATGGCGGCCATCGCCGCGACTGATCGCCCGAACCAGCCGGCCCTCCTCGTAGACCAGGGTCACCGCCACCCCGTCCACCTTGGGCTGGATCCAGGCGTCGTCGCGGCGCGCCAGCCAGCCGCGCACCGCGCTCTCGTCCGTCAGCTTGGCCAACCCCGTCTGGGCCACCGGATGGCGGAGCTCGCCGCCCTCCCGGGGTGGCTCGGCCGTGGCGGCCGGTGACACCTCGGGGAAACAGCGGCGCCAGAGGTCGAAACGGCCCCGCGCCTGGTCGTAGAGGTCATCGCTGACCGACGACTCACCGCGGCGGTAGTAGGCGTCGTCCCATTCGGCCAGGCGCTGTGCCAGGAGCGCCATCTCGCGCTCGGCGCGCGCCGCAGGCCAGTCTGGGCAGGCATCGGCCGGGCCCGATGCGGCCGCCGGCATGGCCAGCAGCCAGACGACAAGACTCAGCAGGACAGGCATGGCGGGCATCCTCGGCGAGACGATGCCCTGACCATAGCAGCAGGCCCCGCGCGGCGAAGCCGGCGGGGCCTGTCATTTGCTGTAGGCGATCGCCTACAGACCGGCGGCCTCGCGCAGGGCCTGAGCCTTGTCGATCTTCTCCCAGGGGAAGGCGGTGAAGGTCTCGGTCTGCTCCTGGCCCTGGGTATCGGTCCAGGTGTAGCTGGTCTCGAAGGGCTCACGGCCGAAGTGACCATAGGCCGCGGTCAGGCGATACATCGGATGCAGCAGGTCGAGCATGCGGGTGATGGCGTTGGGCCGCAGGTCGAAGTGCTCGCGCACCAGCTCGATGATGCGTTCGTCGTCGATGCGGCCGGTACCGAAGGTGTTGATCGACACCGAGGTGGGCTCGGCCACGCCGATGGCGTAGGAGACCTGGATCTCGCACTTCTCGGCCAGCCCCGCGGCGACCAGGTTCTTGGCCACGTAGCGACCGGCGTAGGCGGCGCTGCGGTCGACCTTGGACGGGTCCTTGCCGGAGAAGGCCCCCCCGCCGTGGCGCGCCATGCCGCCGTAGGTGTCGACGATGATCTTGCGACCGGTCAGCCCGCAGTCGCCCACCGGGCCACCGATGACGAACTTGCCGGTGGGGTTGATGTGGTACTGGGTCGATTCGGAGAGCCACGCCTCGGGGATCACCTGCTCGATGATCTCGCGCTTGACCATCAGCCGCAGCTCCTCCTGGTCGATGCCCGGATCGTGCTGGGTGGAGAGCACCACGGCGTCCACGCCGCAGGGCTTGCCGTTCGCGTCGTAGCGAAAGGTCACCTGGCTCTTGGCGTCCGGACGCAGCCACGGCAGCAGGCCGTGCTTGCGCAGCTCGGCCTGGCGCTCCACCAGCCGGTGGGCATAGTGGATCGGCGCCGGCATGTAGGAGTCGGTCTCGTTGGTGGCATAGCCGAACATCAGGCCCTGGTCGCCGGCGCCCTGGTCCTCTGGCGTGGCCCGGTCCACGCCCTGGGCGATGTCCATGCTCTGCTTGCCGATCAGGTTGAGCACGCCGCAGGTCTCGCCGTCGAAGCCGACATCCGATGAGGTGTAGCCGATGTCCAGGATCACCTGGCGCACCAGTTCCTCGAGATCGACCCAGGCCGAAGTGCTGATCTCGCCGGCGACGATGGCCACGCCGGTCTTCACGAGTGTCTCGCAGGCCACCCGGGCGTGCTTGTCGCGGGCGATGATGGCGTCGAGCACCGCATCGGAGATCTGGTCGGCGATCTTGTCCGGGTGGCCCTCGGAAACGGACTCGGAAGTGAACAGGGAGTAATCGCTCATGGCGTCCTCGACCCTTCTTGTAACGGCAATTAACGGCAATAGGCAGTCGCGAAGTCTACACCCTACCTTTATCTGCTGACACCCGCCATTTGATGCCGAACGTCAAGTCGGCGACAATAGGCGCCCGATTTCGAGCACGCCGCCCCGTCCCGCGGCGTCACCCAGCCAGAGCGCGCGCCCGGCCAGCCCCCTTGGCCCGGCAGCGCCATTGCTTATTCTGCCGCAGGCGAGGAGCTTCCCCATGCCGTCCCGTTTCGAACTGGCCAATGCCATTCGTGCCCTCTCCATGGATGCCGTCCAGAAGGCCAACTCCGGCCACCCCGGCGCGCCCATGGGCATGGCCGACATCGCCGAGGTGCTGTGGAACGACTACCTCAAGCACAACCCGGCCGACCCGGCCTGGCCCGATCGTGACCGCTTCGTGCTCTCCAACGGCCACGGCTCCATGCTGCTCTACTCGCTGCTGCACCTCACCGGCTACGAGCTCGACCTCGAGCAGCTGCAGAACTTCCGCCAGCTGCATTCGAAGACCGCCGGCCACCCCGAGTTCGGCTATGCCCCGGGCATCGAGACCACCACCGGCCCGCTCGGCCAGGGGCTCGCCAACGCCGTGGGCATGGCCATCGCCGAGCGCACCCTGGCCGCCCAGTTCAACCGCCCCGGCCATACCGTCGTCGACCACCACACCTGGTGCTTCGTCGGCGACGGCTGCCTGATGGAGGGCATCTCCCACGAGGTCGCCTCGCTGGCCGGCACCCAGCGGCTCGGCAAGCTGATCACCTTCTACGACGACAACGGCATCTCCATCGACGGCGAGGTCGAGGGCTGGTTCACCGACGACACCGCCCAGCGCTTCGCGGCCTACGGCTGGCACGTGGTGCCCAACGTCGACGGCCACGACCCCGACGCGGTCAAGGCCGCCATCGAGCTGGCCAAGACCCACGCCGACAAGCCCAGCCTGATCGTCTGCAAGACCGTGATCGGCTTCGGTGCCCCCAACAAGCAGGGCAAGGAGGAGTGCCACGGCGCGGCGCTGGGCGAGGACGAGGTCGCCGCGGCGCGCGTGCAACTCGACTGGCCCCACGCCCCCTTCCACATCCCCGAGGAGATCTACCGCGGCTGGGACGCCCAGGAGCAGGGCCAGGCCCGCCAGGCCGAGTGGCAGGCGCGCTTCGACCGCTACGCCGAGGCGCACCCCGAGCTGGCCCGCGAGTTCCAGCGCCGCCAGAAGGGCCAGCTGCCCAGCGAGATCACCAGCGAGGCGCTGATCGAGCAGGCCCAGGCCAAGGGCGCGAGCGTCGCCTCGCGCAAGGCCTCGCTGGGCTGCCTCAATGAGCTCGGCCCGCAGCTGCCCGAGCTGCTCGGCGGCAGCGCCGACCTGGCGCCCTCCAACCTGACCTTCTGGGACGGCGCCCGCGCGATCACCGCCG
>NZ_JASCQN010000024.1:0-21725 GCF_030010475.1 Halomonas kalidii
CTCGACGACGGCGAGACCCTCACCGAGACCTTCGACTACACGCTGACCGACGCCGACGGTGACACCAGCACCGCCACCCTGACCCTCACCATCAACGGCGCCACCGATACTGCCGGTGTCACGGTAAGTGCCGAGGGAGCCGATAGCACCGTCTACGAGGCCGGGCTGGTCAACGGAAGTAACGCGGACAGTGACAGCGAGACCGACACCGGTAGCTTCCAGGTCTCGGCCAGTGATGGAGTAGCCAGTGTCACCGTAGGGGGGCAGACCTTCACTCTGGCACAGCTCCAGGCGCTGTCAGCGTCATCACCTTCCGCCGTGATCGATACGGGAGAAGGGATGCTGCAGTTGACCGGCTATCACAGTGCGGACGGCAACAAGACGGCGACCATTGACTACACCTATACCCTGAAGGCCGCCCAGACTCACGAGCAACCAGACGATGACACGAGCCTGGCCGATACGGTCGCGCTACAAGTCGACGGGGTGGGCGGCAGTAGCGCCACCGGCACCCTGACCATCGACATCATCGATGATGTCCCTCAGATTGCTCCTGTTCGCACGGCATTGATGGCTAACCAGCAAGGAGTGTCTCTCACTGACGAGATTCCGTTCTCATTCGGGGCCGATCAGCAAGGCGCTAGCGTGATCCTGTCGGGTAGCAATGATGGCACTTACTGGCTCAACCCGGAAACCGGGCAGCGCATGAGTTCCGAGGGAAATAATCTGCTCTACCGGGAAAACGATGATGGCTCGCTGGACGCCTATTACCTCGACGATGCGAACAACGAGATCACCATATTCACCGTTGCCTACAATGGAGATGGCTCCTATACATTGACACAGCTGGGTCACTTGGATGGCTCCCAGTCCTCGTTGCTGGTGGGGTTCTCCAGCGGCTTTGGGGGAGGCAATAACGGTGCGGCCTATTTCACGAACGCCGACACCGTAGGCGAGACTGGTTCCATCTTTATCAAGGCCCAGGCCAATGGCAGCAATACAGTCAACTACAACAACAACGGGCTGGGGGTTTCACAAGGCTCCACGATCGACGATCCCTCCGAGACACTGGCCCTCACCTTCTACGATGGTGAAGGCTGGTCGACATCGGGGCCCGGCGGCAAGACCATAAACGAGCCCGCTGGCGGAGCGGACCCCCTGGCGGTTTACAGCATTAACTTCAGCTTCTGGGGGCTCGATGCCGGCGAAGTGCCAACCTTCTGGAAAGATAGTGGCCAGACGGAGGCATTCGAGGCCCACGATAATGGTGATGGCACCTGGACCGTAACGTCCGACGAGGCCTTCGATACGGTCTACATCAGCGCCTTGAACGATACCGGCAATGGCTTCGGCGTGGCCTCGGCCGAAATCGTCACCAGCATCGAGGGTACGGACCAGCATCTGCAGCTCTCTGCAACCATTACCGATGGCGACGGCGATCAGGCGACGACCAGTTGGGACTTCACCCTGGACGCGGATGGTGATGTGCTGCAGGGCACCGACGGCAATGACATCATTCAGGGCAACGGCAGCGACGACATCCTCGACGGTGGTGCCGGCAATGATATCCTGGCCGGGGGGGGCGTTAACGACATCCTGATAGGCGGGTTCGGCGATGACGTCTTCAAGTGGAACCTCGGTGACCAGGGGGCAGAGAATGCTCCGGCCACCGACATTGTCAAGGACTTCGGCGAAGGCCAGAATGTCCTCGATCTCGCCGATCTCCTGCAGGGTGAGGAGTCCGGTGATATCAACGACTTCATCTTTGCCGAGCAGGATGGAGACAACACGACGCTCTACATCAAGCATGATGGAGGCCTCGACGCGGGAGGTGCCAATGCGGATCAGAAGATCGTGCTGGAGAACCATGACATGGGTGACCTGTCATCCGAAGACTTCATCCAGCAATTGCTAACCAACGATCAGCTGAATATCGACCAGTAACCTTCGGCCTCGCCGAGAGCCACTGGCGCCCCACCTGACGACACCGGGTGGGGCGCTTGCTATTCTGACGTTAAATGCACGCCATGCGATTCTTGAGGCCACTGCCATGTACATCAAGCGCAACGACGATGGCCACATCGAACTGGTCAGCCGCGAGGCGACGCCGGACTGCAAGGAGTTCATGCCGGCGAATGCACCGGAGCTGCTGGCCTTCCTGATGGAGGGCGAGGGCGGCGAAGGGGCTGCGCATTTCCAGGCCTCGGACCTGGCCTTCGTCCGCGTGCTGGAGGACGTGATCGAACTGCTCATGGACAAGGGCGTGATCAGCTTCACCGACCTGCCCGAGGCGGCCCAGCAGAAGGTCATGGAGCGTCAGTCGCTGCGTCGCCGGCTCAATGGCCTGAACCTGGTGTCGGGCTCGGACGACGAGAGTGGAGGGGTGATCTAGGCGCAGGCCGCGAGCCGATCGCCCGGCGTTTCCCGAGTCCCGCTGTCATTCGCCGTCGGCCCGCCTTCTCAGGCGGGCTTGTCGTGCTGGCGAACGCCGGGGCCGGTAACGCCATCGAGGCCCAGCTCGAACAGCACCCGGGTCTCCGCGACGCGGTCGACCCCCTCGGCGATGGCCAGGATGCCCAGCGAGTGGCAGAGCGTGGCCATGCCGCGCAGGATGGTCTGCTGCTCGGCACTGGTATCGACCCCCTTGACCAGGGAGTCGTCGATCTTGAGGTAGGCGAGCCCCAGGTCGTGCAGGTCGGCGATGTGGTTGAACTCGGCGCCCACGTGCTCCAGGCCGATCCGGCAGCCGAGTGGCTGCAGCTCGCGACACAGGCTGCGGAAGCCCGCCAGGTTGTGAATCGCCATCGATTCGGGCAGTTCCAGCCAGAGTTTCTCGGCGGCTTCGGGGTGTGAGCGCAGCAGGGCGCGCAGGTCCAGCACGAAGCGCGAGTCGCGGATCGAGGCCGGCGACAGGTTGATGCCGACCGGCTTGCCCCGCTGGGCGATGTCCTTGATCGCGGCGCGGGCCACCGCCAGGTCCAGTTCGGTATCGAGTTCCAGGCGCGAGATCCAGGGCAGGAAGACCCCCGCCGGCCGCCACTCCCCCTTCAGGCGTAGCCGGGCAGGGCATTCGTGGTGCAACAGCCTGTCCTGGGCATCGAGCACCGGATAGTGGCCCAGGTAGACGCCTTGCGCCATGGCCTGGTGGAGGGCCTCCCGCCAGTCGGCATGGCTGGCGTAGAGGGTCTCGCGCGCGGCGCCCTGGGCGATGGACTGGCCGCGGTCGCCCTTGGCCTCGGCGCCGGCCAGGGCGCCGTCCAGGCTCGCCAGCAGCTCGTTGAGGTGGTCGCCCTGGGCGTAGTCGAGCAACGCCGAGGGCAGGCCGAGCGTCGCTGCCTTCTCCTCTTCCTGCAGGGCCTGGAGCCGCTGCGAGAGCTCGTGGCCGAGCTCCTCGAGGTCGCTGCTGCCCGGCAGCAGGAGGGCGAAGTCGCTGCCGTTCAGGCGCCCGACCAGGCCGCCACCGCGTACCTTGCCGAGCTGGTCGAGGCTGTGGGCCAGCTCCTTGAGCAGGGCGTCGGTGCGTGGACGCCCCAGCCGCTGGTTCACCTCGGTGAGCCGAGCGAGGCGCACCATGGCCAGGCTGCCGCTGGCCCGGTGTCCGTTGCTCCCCAGGCTGGCCCGCAGCTGGGCGAGGAAGGCATCGCGGTCCAGCACGCCGGTCAGCGGGTCGTGCTGCAGGCGGCGGCGCAGCAGGTCGAGCTTTTCGCTCTCCTGGCTCAGCATCTCCTGCACCGTACCCGACAGCTGGTTCATGGCCTGCACCACCTCGCGCAGTTCCCGGGTACGGGGCTCCCTGGAGGTGGTGAAGCGTCGAACGCCGATGTCGCGGGCCTGGGCGACCACAGAGAGGAGCGGCTGGCGGATGGTGCGCACGATCCACCAGGCCATCAGCAGGCTGATCGCGCCGGCCACGGCGAACCAGCCCGCCAGGTTGCGGGCGCTATGCCACAGCGAACGGTAGGCGAAGCTGTGATGGCTCTGCAGGGTCAGGGTGCCGTACTGGCGCCAGCCGTCCTGCACCACCGCCTGGCCGGGCGGGACCTCGAAACGCACCAGGTCGACGAACCAGCCGGGGAGATCCCCGATGTGCTCGCTGTTCCCGCGCCGCTCGATGATCTCGCCGTCCGGGGCGCGCAACTCGATCAGTTGATAGTGGCCGGTGTCGTACTGGGCCGCCATCAGCAGCTCGATGGTGACCGGGTCCTTGTCGAGCTGGCTCATCGAGAGCGCCAGGGCATTGGCGTTGTCGGCGTTCTTGATGCGCACTTCCTGCTCGATGTAATGCCGGCTGGTGCTCACACCGATGAACAGGCTGCCGACGAAGGCCAGCAGCAGCAGTACCACGATGGTCAGCCAGAGCTGCTTGATGAGCGACATCTCGGTGTTCCCCCCATGGGTTCAAGACCCGAATCAGATGAATCCCTGCTGTTGCATGCGGTCGATCACGTTGCGCCAGCGCGACAGCCGGGCCAGCGGGTCGGCCCGCGACTCGGTGGAGCCACCGGCCCAGAGCCCGCTGCTGTTGAAGCTGAACAAGGGATCGAGGTCGGTGCGCTGCGAGGCCGGGGTGATCGATGGCACCAGATTGTCGAGCAGCAGTGGCTCGGCGGCAGGTGTTGCGTAGTAGCCCAGCACCATGTGCGCCTGGGTGATCCGGCTGCGGCCGATGCGCGCGCGGACATAGATCATGCGCAGCCGCGCGCCGGGCACGCCCAGTTGCTTGAGGGTCACGTACTTGGCGATGGAGTAGTCCTCGCAATCGCCCCGGCCCTGGCCCATGGTCTCCAGCGGCGTTGCCCAGAAGTCCTCGCGTCCCCAGATGTCGATGTCATCCACCCACAGCACGCGGCGATTGAAGAAATCGTTGACGTCGCGGAGCTGGGTGTTGAGCTCCGCCCCGGCGAGGCGATCGAGCAGCGCGAACCACTCCTCGAGCACGGCCAGCCCCCGCGAGCCGTAGAGGCGCTGCATGTTCTCGCGCAGTCGCGGCGGGTCCAGGTTGGCACCGACGCCCGATGCCTGCAGCCCCAGGCCGGCGGCCAGCACCAGGGAGCCCAGGCCCGCCAGGAAGCGGCGGCGCCCGGGCGCGGCGAGGGTCCGGTGGCGAGGCTTGGGCATCGTGACTCGAGACAGGATGAGTAATCGCTCAAGTTTAGGGGGATGAACTCTCTAATGCGAGGGATATGAGAAGCCTGACATCAACGAAGCTCAGCCCTTGCCCGGGCCCTTCCAGACCCGCAAGCGGCCGATCCACGCCAGGCCGCGCGCCGCCTGGCGCAGGTCGTCGGCGGCCTCGTCGAGGCTCTGGCCGGTGGGCAATTCGTCGACATAGATCGACACGTCCACCTGATTGTCCAGGTAGTGCAGGTCGAGTGCCACCCGGGCGTTCCAGACCCGAATGTCGCCCCAGATATCGTCGAGCATCCCCTCGACGTCGCCGCGCAGCGGCATGCCGGGGCGCAGGCTGTGCTCGGTCTCGCCGGAGTCGTCCTCCGGGTCGATATGGAACGTCACGTCGGCGAGGTTGGGGAAGGCCTCGCGCAGCCGGCGGCTGACCTCGTTGCCGATCTCGTGGGCCTCGGACACCGTGACCCGCGGCGGCACCACGATATGCAGGTCGAGAAGGGCGTGGCTGCCCAGGGTACGCGTGCGCAGGTCGTGTACGCCGTTGACGCCGGGCACCCGCTCGGCGATCTGCTGCATCCGGTCACGATCCCCCGCCGGCAGGGCGGTATCGATCAGCTCCTGGCTCGACTCCCACAGCAGGCGACCGCCCACCTGGCCGACCATCACGCCGACCACGGTCGCCGCCACCGCGTCCATCCAGCCGACCCCGAACTGGGCGGCCACCAGGCCGATCAGCACCACCACGGTGGAGAGCGCATCCGAGCGGGAGTGCCAGGCGTTGGCCTCGAGCAGGCGCGAGTTGATCCGTTTGGCCACGCGCAGGGTGTAGCGGTAGATCCACTCCTTGGCGAGCAGGGCCACCACCGCGATGCCGATGGCCCATAGGCCGGGCGCGGGAATGGGGTCGCCGCCGATCAGCCGGGACAGGCTGGCCCAGGCGATACCGCCGGCGACGAAGATCAGCACGCTGCCGAGCCACAGGGTGGCCAGGGTCTCGATGCGGCCGTGACCGTAGGGGTGGTTGCTGTCGGGTTCCTGGCGGCCGAAGTGGGTCGCCGCGATCACGAAGACGTCGGTGACGATGTCCGAGAAGGAGTGGATGCCGTCGGCCACCAGGGCCGCCGAACCGACCATGAAGCCGGTGACCATCTTCGCCACCCCGACCACGAAGTCGATCAGCGCCCCGATCAGCGTGACCTTGTGGGCCTCGCGGGTCTGGGCGCCGCGATCCGGCGGCAGGGGGGGGTGAGGTGCGTGGGAGTGGCCCATGGTGGTCATCATCCAGTTGATATGGGAGACCGGCAGCGCCGGGCCAGGTATCGGCCACCTTGGCGGCCTCCACCGGGGCGCCTGCGGCGCCAATCGCTCGGCGGAGCCAAGCTCCCACAGGGGCGGGGATCTGCCTCCCTGTGGGAGCCACGCTGTGCGGGGCGATGCGGCGCGAAGCGGCGCCAGATGGCGGCCGGCTAGTCGCCTACTCTGCCCGCCCGGTTGCGCACCGGGTTGGCGTACTGGGCCAGCCACCACTCGCGCAGCTCGGCCGGCACCTGCTGCAACCGGGCCTGGAAGGTCGCCCTGTCGGCATCGGTGACCTCCGAGAGGTCGACCAGCTCCGGGGCATCGCCCAGCGTTTCCAGGGCCAGGTAGTGGCTGGGGAAGAGGTGGTAGCCCTCGAGCACCTGGCGGTCGATCTCCGCGGCCACCTCATCGGCGCTGTCGAAGTCCGCCGCCAGCGGCGCGCCGAAGCGCAGGTGCACCCGCCCCTTGTGGCCGGTGATGCCGGCGACGATCGACATGATGTCCTCGAACTCGCTCTTCTCGTAGTTGCCGCTGGCGTGCACGGCATGCAGCTCGCGGGCCTTCTGCACGTCGCAGGGGTCGTACTCGTAGCTGATCGAGACCGGTACCAGGCGCAGCTCGCGGATCGCCTCGCCGACCGGCAGGTCGCGGTCCCGCGAGCGTCGCGACATGGTCATCATCTTGATGATGGCGGGATCGGTGCGATCGATGCCGTCCTTGGCGCGGCCTTCCCGCTGGGCCATCCAGATCGAGTGGTTGTCCTCGATGATGGAGTGGTGAATATAGGCGGAAAGGTTGTGGTACGCCGCCAGCATGGCGCGCTTGCCGCGGGCGCTGCGCGGCACGATGAAGCTCTTGTTGAGCCGCATCAGGTCGGTGACGTAGGGCTTCTTGAGCAGGTTGTCGCCGATGGCGATGCGCACCGTGTCGCGCCCGGCGAGATACAGCGCATAGTTGACGAAGGCCGGGTCGAGCGAGATGTCGCGGTGGTTGCCGATGAACAGGTAGGCGGTGTCATGGTCGAGCGCCTCCAGCCCGTCGACCCGGAAGTCGTCGGTGGTGGTGCGGATCATGCGCTCCATGTAGCCGGCGATGCGCTGCTGGAAGTCGCGCACGCTGGTCACGTCGCGCACCTCGCGGCGGATCACGATGCTGGCCAGGGTACGGGACAGGCGCGGCATGAAGCGCGACAGCCGCGGCAGCCGAAAACGGGTCAGGGCGTCCAGCAGCTCGGGATCGTGGGCCAGCCGCGCCAGTACCTCGGCGACCTCGTCGTCGTGATAGGGGCGAATCTCGGCCCACGGATCGGTCTGCTGCTCGTCGGTTCGGGGTTCGGTCATGCGCTTGTGGTGGTGGTTGTCGGGAACATGGTCGGGCGTGTCGCCAGTGGGGGGATCGCCGGACACGGTCATGCGACCCTCTGGTCGCTCGTGGTGCCGGCCTCGCCACCGAGCCAGTCGATCAGCCGATCGACGTTCTCGCCGAGTGCCTGCGACATCAGCAGGAAGTCGGTCTCCAGGCGTACCAGGGCATCGTCGCCGTCGTCGCTGTTGGTGGCCTCGTCGATCAGCGCATCGCCGAAGCGCAGCGACTTGAGGGCGAGGTCGTCGTGCAGCACGAAGCTTAACCGGCCCTCGATCTCCAGTGCCAGCTTGCTCGCCTGACGGCCGCTCTCCAGCAGTCGCTGGATCTCGTCGCTGTCGAGGTCGACCTGGCGGGCGCGCAGCACGCCGTCGTCACCCTTGGCCTTGAGCTCCACCTGGTCGCCCAGCACCATGTCGGCCGGGCGCTCGCCGGGCTCGACCAGCCAGCCGGTCATCGCCCGCATCGGCAGGGTCTGGCTCGAGAGCGGGGTGACCTTGAGGCTGCCCAGGGTCTCGCGCAGCAGGTCCAGCACCTCCTCGGCACGCTTGCGCGAACTCGTGTTCACGCCGATCAGGCCGCGGCGGGTGTCCCACCACAGGTCGACCTTCTGGGTGCGCACGAAGGCCCGCGGCAGCAGCTCCTCATAGACCTGCTCCTTGATGCCGAGCTTCTCCTGGCGGCGCAGCTTGCGCCCCTCGCGGGCCTCGAGTTCGGCGCTGCGCTCCTCGACCTCCTCGCGCACCACCGAGGCGGGCAACAGGCGTTCCTGGCGCAGGGCGGTGATCAGCCGCTGGCCCTGCAGCTCATGGAGCAACTGGGTGCCGGCACGGCCGGCGGGGGCACACCAGCCCAGGCGGCGCGGCTCGCTGCCGCCCAGGGGGCGAAACGCCTGCTCGGACAGGGCGGCTTCCAGGGCGGCCGCGTCGAGCGCCGGCGCGCCGTGTAGACGGTATAGGTGCAAGTGCTTGAACCACATGAAGCATTTCTCGAGCGAAAAGGAGGCACATTATGGACAAAGGGAGGCGGGGGTGCCAGTGAAAGCCCGCGCTCCCCGAGCTGCCTTTGCGCGGCCCACGGTGATATGATGTGAGGCTGTTGTGGTGCCCCCCGCCGAGGCGGGCCGCGGCGCCAACCCGTTGCAGTGCAAAGGATTCGACGACCCATGGGTGACATCGCCAGAGAGATTCTGCCAGTCAACATCGAGGACGAACTCAAGCAGTCGTACCTCGATTACGCGATGAGCGTGATCATCGGCCGTGCGCTGCCCGACGTGCGCGATGGCCTCAAGCCGGTCCACCGGCGCGTGCTGTTTGCCATGCACGAGCTCGGCAACGATTGGAACAAGGCCTACAAGAAGTCAGCCCGTGTGGTGGGCGATGTCATCGGTAAGTATCACCCCCACGGTGACAGTGCCGTCTACGACACCATCGTGCGCATGGCCCAGGACTTCTCCATGCGCCATGTGCTGGTCGACGGCCAGGGCAACTTCGGTTCCATCGACGGCGACAGCGCCGCCGCCATGCGTTACACCGAGGTGCGCATGGCGCGGCTCGCCCACGAGCTGCTGGCCGACCTCGAGAAGGACACCGTCGACTGGGTCGACAACTACGACGGCACCGAACGCATCCCCGACGTGCTGCCGACCAAGGTGCCCAACCTGCTGATCAACGGCTCCTCGGGCATCGCCGTGGGCATGGCGACCAATATTCCGCCGCACAACATGGTCGAGGTGATCAACGCCTGCCTGGCACTGATCGACGACTACACCCTCAGCGTCGACGACCTGATGGAGCATATCCCGGGGCCCGACTTCCCCACCGGGGGCATCATCAACGGGCGTGCCGGCATCCTCGAGGCCTACCGCACCGGGCGCGGCAGGGTCTATGTGCGTGCCTGCCACACCATCGAGCATGACCACAAGAGCGGCCGCGACCACATCATCGTCAGCGAGCTGCCCTACCAGGTGAACAAGGCGCGGCTGATCGAGAAGATCGCCGAGCTGGTCAAGGACAAGAAGATCGACGGCATCGCCGAGCTGCGCGACGAATCCGACAAGGACGGCCTGCGCGTGGTGATCGAGGTCAAGCGTGGCGAGAGCGGCGAGGTGGTGGTTAACAACCTCTTCGCCCAGACCCAGTTGCAGAACGTCTTCGGCATCAACATGGTCGCCATCGAGGACGGCCAGCCGAAGATCATGAACCTCAAGGAGATCCTCGAGGCCTTCATCCGTCACCGCCGCGAGGTCGTGACCCGGCGCACCCTGTTCGAGCTGAAGAAGGCCCGCGAGCGTGGCCATATCCTCGAGGGCCTGACCGTCGCCATCTCCAACATCGACGAGGTGATCGAGCTGATCAAGGCCTCGCCGAATGCCGCCGAGGCCAAGGAGAAGCTGCTGGCCCGCACCTGGCCGCCGGGGCAGGTCACCGGCATGCTCGAGCGCGCCGGCGCCACCTCCTGCAAGCCCGAGGAGCTCGAGGAGGGCTTCGGTCTCGACCAGGCCGGCAGCCAGTACCGCCTCTCGCCGGCCCAGGCCCAGGCCATCCTCGAGCTGCGCCTGCACCGCCTGACCGGCCTCGAGACCGAGAAGCTGCTCGACGAGTACTTGAAGATCCTCGAGCAGATCGCCGAGCTCACCGCCATCCTGGCCTCCGCCGACCGCCTGCTCGAGGTGATCCGCGAGGAGCTGACCGCCGTGCGCGACCAGTTCGGCGACCCGCGCCGCACCGAGATCCAGGCCAGCCACCTCGACCTGCGCCTCGAGGACCTGATCGCCGAGGAGGACATGGTGGTCACCGTGTCGCGCTCGGGCTACGCCAAGACCCAGCCGCTCTCCGACTACCAGGCCCAGCGTCGTGGCGGCCGCGGCAAGTCCGCCACCGCCATGAAGGACGAGGACGTCATCGAGCACCTGCTGGTGGCCTCGACCCACGACACCGTGCTGCTGTTCTCCAACAAGGGCAAGGTCTACTGGCTCAAGGTCTACGAGATGCCCAACGCCAGCCGCGGCTCGCGGGGCAAGCCGCTGGTCAACCTGCTGCCGCTGGACGAGGGCGAGGCGATCAACGCCATCCTGCCGGTGCGCGACTACGACCCGGAGAGCTACATCTTCTTCGCCACCTCCCGCGGCACCGTCAAGCGCACCAGCCTCGAGCAGTTCTCGCGGCCGCGCAGCGTCGGCCTGATCGCCATCGACCTGGAGGAGGGCGACCGCCTGGTGGGCGCCGCCATCACCACGGGCACCGACCACGTCATGCTGCTGTCGTCCAACGGCAAGGCGATCCGCTTCGAGGAGGGCAACGTGCGCGCCATGGGCCGTACCGCCCGCGGCGTGCGCGGCATGCGCCTGCTCGGTGGCGCCGAGGTGATCAGCCTGATCATTCCCCAGAGCCAGCAGATCGACGCCGAGGCCGATCTCGAGGCCGAGGACGAGGAGGGCACCGCCCTCCCGGCCGGCAACGGCAATGGAAACGGCAACGGCGGCCAGATCTATATCCTCACCGCCAGCGAGAACGGCTACGGCAAGCGTACCCGCCTGGAGGAGTTCCCGCTGCGCGGCCGCGGCGGCCAGGGCGTCATCGCCATGCAGACCAGCGAGCGCAACGGCTCGCTGGTCGCCGCCATGCAGGTCTACTCCTCTGACGAGATGATGCTGATCACCGACCGCGGCACCCTGGTGCGCACCCGCGTCGACGAGGTCTCGATCACCTCGCGCAACACCCAGGGCGTGATGCTGATCCGCCTGGGCAACGACGAGAAGCTGGTCAAGACGGTGCGCGTCGACGAGCCCGAGGGCATCGAGGAGGTGGTCGATGCCGAGGGTGAGGGCGACGGCGAGGCGGGCCCCGAGGGCACCGAAGAATAGAATGGGGTCAGACCCCTCAGAATACTTTGGGGTCTGACCCCACAGGATGCTTAGGAATACGACGCTGATGACACGCCACTACAACTTCTGCGCCGGCCCGGCCGCGCTGCCCACCAGGGTGCTGGAACGGGCCCGCGAGGAACTGCTCGACTACCGCGGGCGCGGGCTCTCGGTGATGGAGATGAGCCACCGGGCCGCGGACTACGTCGCCATCGCCGAGCAGGCCGAGGCCGACCTGCGCGAGCTGCTGGCCATTCCGGCCAACTACAAGGTGTTGTTCACCCAGGGCGGGGCCACCCTGCAGTTCGCCGCGGTGCCCTACAATCTGCTCGGCGCCGGCGGCACGGCCAACTTCCTCTACACCGGCATCTGGGGCAAGAAGGCGATCGGGGAGGCGCGCCACCTGTTCGGGGGCGCCCATATCGCCGCGAGCAGCGAGGAGAACGGCCACAGCGCCGTGCCGCGGCCGTCGGCCATCGCCCTCTCGGCCGACGCCGCCTACCTGCACTACACCGCCAACGAGACCATCGGCGGGCTGGAGTTCGACTACATCCCCGAGGCGGTGCGGCCCGACGGCAGCGAGGTGCCGCTGGTCTGCGACATGTCCTCGTCGATCCTCTCGGGTCCGCTGGACGTGTCCAGGTTCGGGGTCATCTACGCCGGCGCCCAGAAGAACATCGGCCCCGCCGGCCTGGTGGTGGTGATCGTGCGCGAGGACCTGCTCGAGCGGGCCCGGCCCGACATGCCTTCGCTGTTCGGCTACAAGGCGCTGAGCGATGCCGGTTCCATGATCAACACCCCGGCCACCTACAGCTGGTACCTGGCCGGCCTGGTGTTCCAGTGGCTGAAGGAGGACATCGGTGGCCTGGCCGCCATGGACGCCATCAACGCCCGCAAGGCCGAGAAACTCTATGCCGCCATCGACGGCAGCGGCCTCTACGCCAACCCGATCGTGCTGCGCAACCGCTCGCGGATGAACGTGCCCTTCGTGCTCGCCGACGACCGCCTCGACAAGCCGTTCCTGGCCGAGGCCGAGGAGGCCGGCCTGCTCAACCTCCAGGGCCACCGCAGCGTGGGCGGCATGCGCGCCAGCCTCTACAACGCCGTGCCCGAGGAAGCCGTGGACGCGCTGATCGCCTTCATGGCCGATTTCGAGCAGCGGCGGGGGTAGGGTGGAGACACTGCCGGGGCGCCTGCGGCGCCAATCGCGCAGAAAATCTGCGCTCCCACAGGGGCGATGCGGCGCGAAGCGGCGCTGGTGGTCATCCGTCAGATGGGTGGCCACCGCTGGGGCGCCTGGCGGCGCCAATCGCTCGGCGGAGCCAAGCTCCCACAGGGGGCGCGGGGTCAGATTCAGATCTCGGCGCTGGACGGATTCCTGGACACCAAACGATAACTCAGGGGACAACGCATGACCGACACCCCCATCGATCTCGAGGCGCTGCGGCAGCGCATCGATGAGCTGGACGGCGATATCCTGCGGCTGATCAGCGAGCGCGCGGCCTGCGCCCAGCGGGTCGCCCAGGTCAAGACCGCCGAGGACCCCGGGGCGGTCTTCTATCGCCCCGAGCGCGAGGCCCAGGTGCTGCGCCGGATCATGGCGCTCAACCAGGGCCCGCTCGACAGCGAGGAGATGGCGCGGCTGTTCCGCGAGATCATGTCCGCCTGCCTGGCGCTGGAGCAGCCGATCAAGGTGGCCTATCTCGGCCCCGAGGGCACCTTCACCCAGCAGGCCGCGCTCAAGCACTTCGGCGAGAGCGCCCAGAGCATGCCCATGGCCGCCATCGACGAGGTGTTCCGCGAGGTCGAGGCGGGGGCGGTCAACTACGGCGTGGTGCCGGTGGAGAACTCCACCGAGGGCGTGGTCAACCACACCCTCGACTCCTTCATGGACTCCTCGATGCGCATCTGCGGCGAGGTGGTGCTGCGCATCCATCACCACCTGCTGGTGGCCGAGACCACCCGCCAGGACAAGGTCTCGCGGATCTACTCGCACCCGCAGTCCTTCGCCCAGTGCCGCAAGTGGCTCGATGCCCATTTTCCCCATGCCGAGCGGGTGCCGGTGTCGTCCAACGCCGAGGCCGCCCGCCTGGTCAAGACCGAGTGGCACAGTGCGGCCATCGCCGGCGACATGGCCGCCAAGCTCTACGGTCTGACCCGGCTCGCCGAGAAGATCGAGGACCGCCCGGACAACTCCACGCGCTTCCTGATCATCGGCTACCAGGACGTGCCCATGTCCGGCGAGGACAAGACCTCCATCGTCGTCGCCATGCGCAACCAGCCCGGTGCCCTGCACGACCTGCTCGAGCCCTTCCATCGCCACCAGATCGACCTGACGCGCCTGGAGACCCGGCCGTCGCGCAGCGGGGTGTGGAACTACGTCTTCTTCATCGACTTCAAGGGCCACCGCGATGAACCTCGGGTCGCCGCCGTGCTGGAGGAAGTCCAGCTGCGTGCCGCCGAGGTCAAGGTGCTCGGCTCCTACCCGGTGGGCGTGCTCTAGGCATGGGGCAGACGTCAGGCATGAAGCTCAATGAATCGCGGATCCTGATCGTCGGCCTGGGGTTGATCGGCGGCTCGCTGGCCGCGGCCCTGCGACAGGCAGGCTTCGGTCGTCGCGATAGCGACGATGCCGGCGGGGGCGGGCCGGTGAAGAGAGCCGAGATCGTCGCCTGCGACCCCAGCCCGGACGAAATCGCCCTGGGCATCGAGATGGGCCTGATCGACCGCGGCGACACCCGGCTCGCGCCGCTGGTCGAGGGCGCCTCGCTGATCGTGCTGGCGGTGCCGGTGCTGGCCATGGGGCCGGTGATGCGCGAGCTCGCCGGGTGCCTCGGCACGGCCGCGCCGGGCGTGGCGATCACCGACGTGGGCAGCACCAAGGCCGCCATCCGCGACTGCGCGGTCGACGCCTTCGGCCGGGTGCCCGCCAACCTGGTGCTCGGCCATCCCATCGCCGGCTCCGAGAAGAGCGGCGTGGCCGCCGCCGACCCGTGCCTCTACGCCAACCACAAGGTGATCCTCACCCCCGAGCCGGACACCGATCCCGCGGCCCTGGCCCGGGTGCGGGCGCTGTGGGCGGCCTGCGACGCCGAGGTGCTGGAGATGGACGTGGCCCGCCACGACCAGGTGCTCGCCCGCACCAGCCACCTGCCGCACCTGCTGGCCTTCTCGCTGGTGGATACCCTGGCGCGCCAGGACGAGCGCCTCGACATCTTCCGCTACGCCGCCGGCGGCTTTCGCGACTTCACCCGCATCGCCGGCAGCGACCCGGTGATGTGGCGCGATATCTTCGTCGCCAACCGCGACGCCGTGCTCGCCTCGCTCGACGACTTCGAGGCCGGCGTGGCCCGGCTCAGGCGTGCCGTCGAGGCCGGCGACACCGATGCCATGCTGGCGATCTTCGACCGCGCCAGCCATGCTCGACACTATTTCGAGTCCCTGCTCAACCAGACCAGTTATCAGGCGGAATACCAGATGCAAGCACAAGGCAAGAAGCTGCGCTACCGGGTCGCCCCCGGCGGCGGCGTCACCGGCCGCATCCGCGTGCCCGGCGACAAGTCGATCTCCCACCGCTCGATCATGCTCGGTGCGCTCGCCGAGGGCGTCACCGAGGTCAAGGGCTTCCTCGAGGGCGAGGACAGCCTGGCCACCCTGCAGGCCTTCCGCGAGATGGGCGTGGCCATCGAGGGCCCGCACCAGGGCCGGGTGACCATCCACGGGGTCGGCATGCACGGCCTCCAGGCGCCCGCCGGGCCCCTCTACGTGGGCAACGCCGGCACCGCCATGCGGCTGTTCGCCGGGCTGCTGGCCGGCCAGGCCTTCGACACCGAGCTCACCGGCGACGCCTCGCTGACCAAGCGCCCCATGGGCCGGGTGGCCGACCCGCTGCGGCTGATGGGGGCCGAGATCGACACCGCCGAGGGCGGCCGCCCGCCGCTCAGGATCAAGGGCGGCAAGACGCTCACCGGCATCGTCTACGACATGCCCATGGCCAGTGCCCAGGTGAAGTCCTGCCTGCTGCTCGCCGGGCTCTACGCCGAGGGCGAGACCCGGGTGCGCGAGCCGGCACCGACCCGCGACCACACCGAGCGCATGCTCGCCGGCTTCGGCTATGCGGTGCACCGCGAGGGCGATACCTGCTGGCTGTCGGGTGGCGGCAAGCTCACCAGCGCGCCCATCGACGTGCCCTCCGACATCTCCTCGGCGACCTTCTTCCTGGTCGCCGCGGCGATCACCCCGGGCTCGGACCTGGTGCTCGAGCACGTCGGCATCAACCCGACCCGCATCGGCGTGATCAACATCCTCACGCTGATGGGCGCCGACCTGCGCCTCGCGAACGAGCGCGAGGTGGGCGGCGAGCCGGTGGCCGACCTGCACATTCGCTACGCGCCGCTCAAGGGCATCGAGATCCCCGTCGACCAGGTGCCGCTGGCCATCGACGAGTTTCCGGCGCTGTTCGTCGCCGCCGCCAACGCCGCAGGCACGACCCGGCTGCGGGAGGCCTCCGAGCTGCGCGTCAAGGAGTCCGACCGCCTGCAGGCCATGGCCGACGGCCTCACCGCCCTGGGGGTCGAGAACACCCTGTATCCGGACGGCATCGATATCGTCGGCAGTGGCGACGAAGGCGTGAGCTACGGCGGCGGCCGGATCGACAGCCTGGGCGATCACCGCATCGCCATGGCCTTCGCCGTGGCCGCGCTGCGCGCCGGCGGCGAGATCGTCATCGACGACTGCGCCAACGTCGCCACCTCCTTCCCGGGCTTCATCGACCTGGCGCGCCGGGTCGGCATGAGCCTCGCGGAGGAGCAGGCCAACGGGGAGGGCGCATGAGCACGACCTCGCCGAACGCGGCCCCGGTCGTCACCATCGACGGACCCGGCGGGGCCGGCAAGGGCACCATCAGCCGGCTGATCGCCGAGCGGCTCGGCTGGCACCTGCTCGACTCCGGCGCCCTCTATCGCCTCACCGCCCTGGCCGCCGCCAAGCACGAGGTGGCCCTGGACGACGAGGCCGGCCTGGCCGAGGTGGCGCGCGACCTCGACGTGGTCTTCGTCGCCGAGGGCGAAACCACCACCGTGCTGCTGGAAGGGCGCGACGCCACCACCACCATTCGCACCGAGCAGATCGGCGACGCGGCCTCCCAGGTCGCCGCGCTGCCGGCGGTGCGGCAGGCGCTGCTGCAGCGTCAGCGCGCCTTCCAGAAGGCCCCCGGGTTGGTCGCCGACGGCCGCGACATGGGCACGGTGGTGTTCGTGGATGCGCCGCTGAAGATCTTCCTCACCGCTTCGGCCTCCGAGCGTGCCCGGCGGCGTCACCTCCAGTTGCAGGAGGCCGGGGTGAATGCTAATCTATCGAGTCTTTTGAAGGAGATTCAGGCACGCGATGCGCGCGACATGCAGCGCAGCGTGGCACCGCTCAAGCCGGCCGATGACGCCATCACGCTTGACACCACGCGCCTGACGATACCGGAAGTGGTGGATCGGCTGACGGAGCTGCTGACCGAACGCGGTCTGGCAACCGCCACCTGACACTCCCTTGCGGCGCCTCCGGCAGGATGTGATGACGTGGTCCGGCACTTCGACTTTCCGTGAGCCTGGCCAGGTCGAACCAGCGTTAACATCTCCGGAGGCATGGTGAATAAGGCCCGCACTCGCTGGTGGTGCGGAGAAGGCGGCAACGCCGTACTCAACGTTGATCACGTAGGAACATCATGAGCGAAAGCTTTGCTGAACTGTTTGAACAGTCTCTCCAGGACATCAACATGGAGCCGGGCGCCATCGTCGCGGCTACCGTCGTCGACATCGATGGTGACTGGGTCACCGTCAATGCCGGCCTGAAGTCTGAAGGTCAGATCCCCGCGGCGCAGTTCCGCGACGACAACGGCGAGCTGAACATCGCCGTCGGCGACGAGGTCCACGTCGCCCTGGAAGCCGTCGAGGACGGTTTCGGCGAGACCCGCCTGTCCCGCGAGAAGGCCAAGCGTGCCGAAGCGTGGAAGATTCTGGAAGCGGCCTTCGAAAAGGACGAGATCGTCAAGGGCGTGATCAACGGCAAGGTCAAGGGCGGCTTCACCGTCGACGTCGACTCCATCCGTGCCTTCCTCCCGGGTTCGCTGGTCGACGTGCGCCCGGTACGCGACACCGCGCACCTCGAGAACAAGGAACTCGACTTCAAGGTCATCAAGCTCGACCCGAAGCGCAACAACGTCGTCGTGTCCCGTCGCGCCGTGCTCGAGGCCGAGAACAGCGCCGAGCGTGAGGCCCTGCTCGCCACCCTGCAGGAAGGCCAGCAGATCACCGGTATCGTCAAGAACCTCACCGACTACGGCGCCTTCGTCGACCTCGGTGGCGTCGACGGCCTGCTGCACATCACCGACATGGCCTGGAAGCGCATCAAGCACCCCAGCGAGATCGTCGCCGTGGGCGACGAGATCAACGTCAAGGTGCTCAAGTTCGACCGCGAGCGCAACCGCGTTTCCCTGGGCCTGAAGCAGCTGGGCGAGGATCCCTGGGTCAACATCAAGGATCGCTATCCGGAAGGCACCAAGGTGCACGCCACCGTCACCAACCTCACCGACTACGGCTGCTTCGCCGAGCTCGAAGAGGGTGTCGAGGGCCTGGTCCACGTCTCCGAGATGGACTGGACCAACAAGAACATCCACCCGTCCAAGGTGGTGCAGGTCGGCGACGATGTCGACGTCATGATCCTCGACATCGACGAGGAGCGTCGTCGTATCTCCCTGGGTATCAAGCAGTGCACCGCCAACCCGTGGGAGACCTTCAACGCCGAGTACAACAAGGGCGACCGTGTCTCCGGTACCATCAAGTCGATCACCGACTTCGGTATCTTCATCGGCCTGGAAGGCGGCATCGATGGCCTGGTGCACCTCTCCGACATCTCCTGGACCGAGACCGGCGAAGAGGCCGTGCGCGGCTTCAAGAAGGGCGACGAGGCCGAGGCCGTGATCCTCTCCATCGATCCGGAGCGTGAGCGCATCTCCCTGGGCGTCAAGCAGCTCGATACCGATCCGGTCGCCGAGTTCCTGGCCGTCAACGACAAGGGCACCATCGTCACCGGCCGCGTGGTCGAGGTCGACGCCAAGGAAGCCCACGTCGAGCTGGCGACCGATGTCGTCGCCGTGCTCAAGGCCTCCGAGATCAGCGCCGACCGTGTCGAGGACGCCCGCAACGTCCTGAGCGAAGGCGACAGTGTCGAGGCCCGCATCATCGGTGTCGATCGCAAGAACCGCCAGATCGCCCTGTCCATCAAGGCCAAGGACCAGGACGATACGCGCCAGAACCTCAAGAAGCTGCGCGAAGAGAGCCCCGAGAGCGGTGGTCCGACCACCATCGGCGACCTCATCAAGCAGCAGATGGGTCAGGACTGAGCAACGGGCGCGGCAGCCAGGCGCACGCCGGCTTCCGGTTCATTTGCCAGCCATGAAAGACGCCGCCCCCCGGGGCGGCGTTTTTTTGCGTGCCGATTTATCGCCGCGGTTAAATCTTGCACTTGTGGTGATGGCTTCATCATTAACACTACTTCGAGTGAGTCGCTACCGAGGATAAGTTTTCCTTGATGTTCATGACTTGATTCTTGATATTAAACCCGTCCGACTCCACACTATTGTCATGAACCAATCAAGCGTTCATAATCGCTCTCGCATCCTGAAACCCGTAGAAGGAAGAACTATATGTCACTGCTCAGCGAATACATGCAGATGGAACAGCAGCTCAAGCAACTCCAGGACAACATGGAGAAGCTGCAGAACGACAAGCGTCTCAAGGCCGAACTCGAGTTCAAGGAAAAACTCGAGGCGCTGATGCGTGAGTTCGACAAGAGCGCCGCCGATGTGATTACCCTGCTCGATCCCAAGTCTGCCAAGAGTGCCGCACCGAAGGCCGTGGCGGCCGGTGGTCGTCGCAAGCGCAAGCTGAAGATCTACAAGAACCCCAAGACCGGTGAAGTCGTCGAGACTCGCGGTGGTAATCAGAAGACCCTCAAGGCCTGGAAGGACGAGCACGGCAACGACACCGTCGAGTCCTGGCTGGTGCGCGTCGAGGAGTAATCCTCCGCCCCGCCCGCAAGGCATCCAGCGCCGCCCACGAGGCGGCGCTGTCGTGTCAGGCCGTGGCGTCGTCGGATTCCAGCAGCGGCAGTTGAAGCTCCAGGCCCGCCGGCGTATGCAGCAGGCGGGCGGCCTCGCCATTGAGATGCTCGCCCCGCCGGGGCAGCGAGTGGCCGACCAGGAAGTGCATGGCCCCGGGCAGTTGCTCCATGTCGCCGATGGTGACGCAGGCACAACGCCTGGCCGGCAGTTCGATCAGGCGGAAGGGCAGCGGCAGGGCCATGTCGATGGTGGTGCCATGCGCCACCTGAACGCCGAGGTCGGTGCGCGGCATGTCGCTGGCCAGGGGCTGGTCGTGGAGGATGGCGATGGGCGTGGCCTCGCCCAGGCGGTTGGGCAGCATGTCGTTGCCGTCCAGGTGCTGCCGCCACTCGCTGGGGGCATCGATCGCCGTGCTCGGCGTGTAGAGCCGGGTCACGACGGCTTCCCGCGGGGGGGTGCGGCGAAGCTCGACGGGAAAGGCCCGATCCGCGGCCGGCCCGGCCTTGCGCAGGTGCAGCCGCTCGGCCCGGCGGTAGTCGCGTGGCGAACGCCGGTAGCGGCGCTGGAAGGCGCGACTGAACGCCGAGTGGTTGCGATACCCGCATCGCTCGGCGATCTGCCCGATGTCATGGGGAGTGTGCACCAGCAGCCGGGCGGCCTTCTCGAGGCGCAGCATGTCGCGGTAGGCGCCGGGTGACATGCCGAAGCTCTGGCGGAAGCGGCGCCGGACCTGGGAGGAGGAGTAGCCGAGTCGCTGGGCCAGATCCTCGATGCCCAACTGGCTCTCCAGGGTTTCCTGCAGCCAGATCTCTGCTCGCATCATTTCGTTGAACATTGCCTGGCCTTATCCCTTGAGATGACGTTCCCGGGCCGGCCTCTTGCCGAGCCCGCCGACAGGTATCCCCCGCCTGTCGCAGTCCGCAATGGCCCCGAACGGCTATGCGCCGGCAGCCGGTCCCGGGGCCGTTGCCTTCTTCCATTTCATTAGTTCTTTATGCTTGTTATAGCGGACCAAAGGCAAGTTCGAGGCTGCGTGATGATCGATTGGGCACAGTACAGGGGCGCAGGGGCGACGTGGGTGGCCGCTGATGACCGGTGCGAACCGCGGCGCGGGGAGAATGCCACTTCGCCACGAGCGCCAATGGCGGTATACTCAGGGTAGATCATCATGCGTGAGCGTCGACCCAGCGTTCCTTCCCACCCCGTCGACCTCCTGACACCACTGGTAGCGAATGAAACAGCAGACTTCTCGAAAGCCCATGGACGAGCGTGAGAAATTGCGCAAGTTCCGCGAACTCGACGACGCCTTCGCCGAAGCGCTTCGTGAGCTCGAAAGCCCCGACAGCAAGCTCGATATTCCCACCGGGCCGCCGGTCCGTTCCCTGGAAGAGCGGGAGCAGGACGACGAGCAGGCCCGCCAGCAGGCCTTCGAGCAGCGCCTCAAGACGCTGATGAGTGAATACGCCCAGCCCGCCGAGAGCGTCAGCCACCTCTTGCAGACGCTGCAGTCCCTGGGACACATCGCCTGATACGCGTTAGCTAGCCACCCGGCGCCGCCGTGCGGCGCATCGCCCCTGTGGCAGCGCAGGGCTTCTGCGCGATTGGCGCCGTCAGGCGCCCCGGCGGTGGCCTCCAGCGTGGCCGGTACCCACCATCCCCTGTGGGAGCTTGGCTGCGCCGAGCGATTGGCGCCGATAGGCGCCCCGGCGGTGGCTTCTAACCTGGTGGATGACTGCCCAGCGCCGCTTCGCGCCGCCATCGCCCCGCAGAGCGTGGCTCCCACAGGGAGGTAGATTCCCTGCCTGGTGGGAGCTTGGCTGCGCCGAGCGATTGGCACCGATAGGCGCCCCGGCGGATGCCGCTTACGTGGCCGATACCCCCAGCGCCGCTTCGCGCCGCCATCGCCCCGCAGAGCGTGGCTCCCACAGGGAGGTAGATTCCCTGCCTGGTGGGAGCTTGGCT
>NZ_JASCQN010000025.1:0-342562 GCF_030010475.1 Halomonas kalidii
CACCACCTGATCCCATGCCGAACTCAGTAGTGAAACCGCTCAGCGCCGATGGTAGTGTGGGGTCTCCCCATGCGAGAGTAGGTCATCGTCAGGCACCTCTTCAGAAAACCCCGAGTTCGAAAGAGCTCGGGGTTTTTGCCGTTTAATTCATGTGCTTTCTTACTGAGAGCCAACCGTGACCGGGACGACCCGCTACACGTTCTTTCATCCGGGGACGACCTCGGCCAATGATGGAAGAAGTTCTCATGGCATGGTTCTTGTTAATCGTTGCTGGCCTTCTCGAGATTGCCTGGGCCTTGGGTCTGAAGGCGTCTGAAGGTTTCTCACGACCGCTTCCCAGCCTGTTCACGATCGTGGCCATGGTGGGCAGCTTTTACCTGCTGGCTCAGGCCATGAAGGTGCTGCCGGTAGGCACGGCCTATGCCATCTGGGTAGGGATTGGGGCAGTCGGTACCGTGCTGCTGGGCATTCTGATTCATGGCGATAGCGCATCATCGCTGCGCTTGATAAGCCTCGTGCTGATTCTCGCTGGGCTGGTGGGCCTGAAACTGGCCGCGTAGCAGGATTCAGTTGGCTTGGGGCAGGCCATATGCATTGCCAGCAAGAGCCCCAGCTCATGAGAGCTGGGGCTCTTGCATTCATGGTCGCTCATGGCGGCAGTGACGAGCCGACGAACGTTGGCTATACAACGCCCTGATCGATCATGGCATCGGCCACCTTGCGGAAGCCGGCGATGTTGGCGCCCAGCACCAGGTTGGTGGGGGCATCGAATTCAGCAGCGGTGCTGGCACATTGGTGGTGGATATCCGCCATGATGGCCTGCAGCTTGGTATCGACCTTGTCCAAGGTCCACTGCTGCATGCTGCTATTCTGTGCCATCTCGAGCTGGCTGGTGGCAACGCCGCCGGCATTGGCAGCCTTTCCGGGGCCGTATGCAATCCCTGCCTCAAGAAAGCGGTCAACGGCCTCGGCGGTGGAGGACATGTTCGAGCCCTCGCTGATGCAGTGGACGCCATTCTGAAGCAGCGCGATGGCGTCCGCCTCGGTCACTTCGTTCTGGGTGGCGCTGGGGAAGGCCACGTCACCCTTGATGCGCCACACGGCATGTCCATCGGCGGGGTAGTCCGCGGCATCGATGTAGTGAGCCTCCGGGTGGTGCTCGATGTACTCGCGCAACGAGGTGCGCTTGACCTCCTTGAGCCCCTTGAGCGTGTCGAGATCGATCCCTTCGGGGTGGTGGATCGTGCCGCGGGAGTCCGAGCAGGTCACGGGTAGGGCGCCCAGGTGATAGAGCTTCTCGACGGTATAGATCGCCACGTTACCGGCACCCGACACGAGGCAGGTCTTGCCCTCGATGGCCTCGCCGCGTGCCTCGAGCATGTTCTGGGCAAAATAGACGGCGCCGTAGCCGGTGGCTTCCTTGCGGCCGATGGAGCCACCCCAGCTGAGGCCCTTGCCGGTAAGGACGCCTTCATAGCGGGTTGTCAGGCGCTTGTGCTGGCCATAGAGGTAGCCGATCTCGCGAGCCCCCACGCCGATATCGCCGGCCGGCACGTCGATCGTCGGGCCGATATGGCGGTACAGTTCGCTCATGAACGACTGGCAGAAGCGCATGATCTCGCCGTCGGACTTGCCCTTGGGATCGAAGTCGGAGCCGCCCTTGCCGCCGCCGATGGGCAGGCCGGTCAGGGCATTCTTGAAGATCTGCTCGAAGCCCAGGAACTTGATGATGCCCGAGTTCACGCTGGGGTGAAAACGCAGGCCGCCCTTGTAGGGTCCTAGCGCGGAGTTGAACTGGACCCGATACCCCTTGTTGACCTGGACCCTGCCGGTGTCATCGGTCCAGCAGACGCGAAACATGATCTGGCGTTCCGGCTCGACGATCCGCTCGATGATGCTGTGCCCGTGATAGCGGGGGGTGCGATCGAGCAGGGGGCGCAGGCACTCCAGCACCTCTTCGGCGGCCTGATAGAACTCGAACTGAGCAGGGCTACTCTTCCTGAGGCGTTCCAGGGTGTCATGAACGTAGGGCATGGCGGCATCCTGTGAGGGTGGATATGTGAGGCCGAGGCGCTCTGAAGAGGCGCTGCCTGAAAATCGCTTCCAGCATCGAAACAATATAAAGCAATGCACCATTATGCAGCAAGAGCATGAGTCATGCCGAGATATGGCGTAGATATGCGCCGAAAATGCTTGTAAATACGAAGAACATCTGCACCAATAATAAGCATTAGAAAAAAATAAAAGATGATGGTTCAACGATGGGGATTGGCAAGACGAGTCGCTCGTCTCCGGGTGGGCTGTTATGATGCGCGCTCTGTTTCCCTCTAGGAGCCTGTTCGTGACCCCGCCGTGTGACCTGCTGCTCTACTGTCGTCCCGGGTTCGAGCCCGACCTCGCCGCCGAGATCGAGGACAAGGCCGCTGTGGCGGGCTGGCATGGCGAGAGCCGCTTCACCGCGAACTCGGGGTTCGTGCGCTTCACGGTGGCAGGGGAAGAGCCGGCGAATGCCCTTCACCGCGCGCTGCCACTGGCCTCGCTGGTATTCGCGCGGCAGAGTCTGGTGGCACTGCCGCCGCTGTCACTCGCCCGCGAGGACCGTCTGACCCCCATCGTCGAACAGGTCGTGGCCAGTGGCTGGAGCTTCGAGTCGCTGTGGCAGGAGACCCCCGATACCAATGACGGCAAGGCGCTTTCTGGCCTGATCAAGGCGCTGAGTCGCCCGCTGGAATCGGTGCTGAAGAAGCGCAAGGCGTTGCGTCGCAAGGCCGGTGGGCGGCGCCTGCACCTGTTGTGGAGCGCAGGTGATCGGGTACAGCTGGGCATGAGCTTTCCCGGGAATCGTAGTGAGGTGCCCGGCGGGATCCGCCGGCTGCGTTTCCCCCACGGTGCCCCGAGTCGCTCGACCCTGAAGCTCGAGGAGGCCTGGCATGAGTTCGTGCCCCGCGAGCAGTGGGACGCGCGGTTGGCCGAAGGCATGCAGGCCGCCGATCTGGGCGCCGCCCCCGGCGGCTGGACCTGGCAGCTGGTGAGGCGTGGGATGCACGTCTATGCCATCGACAACGGTCCCATGGACAGGGCCCTGATGGCCACGGGGCTGGTAGAGCACCTGCGCGAGGATGGCTTTGTCTGGGAACCGCCGTATCGCCTGGATTGGCTGGTCTGCGACATCGTCGACAAGCCGGCCCGGGTGGAGGCGATGATGGAGCGCTGGCTGGTGCGGCGCTGGTGCCGTGAGGCGGTCTTCAATCTCAAGCTGCCGATGCGGCGGCGCTGGCCCGAGGTGGCGTCCTGTCTCGAACGACTCGAGCAGGCGTTGGTGGGGGCGGGGATAGCGGCAGAGATCGGCTGCCGTCACCTCTATCACGATCGTGAGGAGGTGACGGTGCACGTGCGAATCAAGGACTGATCCGCACGTGAGGCGGATGCCGTCTCGATTACCGGGTGGGCTCGTAGATCCGGATGCGCTCGTCCTCGGTCAGCAGGGGCAGGAGGCGCTGCATCACCCGGCTACGCGCCTCACTGGTGTACCATTCCTTCCAGGCGCGCATGTCGCGCCACTTGGTGATCATCAGGCGTCGGTCGCTGTGCCCGAGCTCGACGAGGCTCTCGCCGCCCACGAAGCCGCGTGCGCCCAGGGAGTGGCGCATGGCTTCACGAGCGGCTTGCTCGTATTCCTCCTCGAGTCCGGGCATGATGCGACGTTCGATAATGATCTTGATCATCTAGTTGCTCCCTACTGATTGCTTCCCTCGAAGAGGTCATCGATGGTTGATTCCGCAGCGTCCCAGCCCGATTATCAAGCAGAACTCGATACCACCGGACTCTACTGCCCCGAGCCGATCATGCTGATGCACAACAAGGTGCGTGACATGCATGCCGGTGAGGTGCTCAAGGTGGTCGCCAGCGATCCCGCGACCACCCGTGACGTGCCCAAGTTCTGCAGCTTCCTCGGACACGAGCTGGTTCACCAGCAGGAGCTCGATGGCAGCTATCTCTACTTCATCCGATTGGGGTAAACGGCGGCCTCTGTCAGTCCAGCGCTCGATCGGTCTCGTCGTCGGGCATCACCATCAACGCCAGTGCCTCCAGGGTGACAGGGTCCTCGTGGCGAATGCGGTTGGCGATCTGGCGCTGGAAGAAGTAGACCACCCGGTGACGACTGTGGCCGGGGTAGAGGCAGGCATCGCCGGGGAGAATCGGCGTCGATTCCACCAGCCGCTCGTCGGCCAGCAACGCTTCCACCGAACCGTCGTTGTAAAGCCGCCAGCCGAATACCTGCTTGAGTTGCCAGGGGGCATCACCCTCGTCCATGCACAGCGCATGGGTGCCCTGGGTCTCGGGGAGCTGCTGGATGAGGGTGGTCTCGCTGGTATCTTCGTAGTCGAAGTAGGCCGCGGCATGTTCGAGTTCGAGTACCTTGTGCTCGGGCGCCGATTCGAAGAGCTCTTCGGTCTCCGGATCGCGATATCCGACGAAGCTGCCGTGGTCGGGATCGTCCAGGCGGTGGCAGGGGGTCAGTGCTTCCATCCACGGCACCAGCCCGACCACCTCGCCGTCTTCGCGGAGCCCCCAGGCAAGCAGTGGCATGCCATAGAGGGTGTCGGGATTGGAAGCGAGCCGATAGACCATCTCCAGGCTATCGAGCTCGGGAGCCAGGCGGATCAGGCGACGCCTGGCGCGCTGACGCTGGCGCATGAGCTCCAGGTCGATGACCCGGGCCGGGCGGGGTGACAGCGGGATACCCATGATGTCCCTCCACGTGCTGCGTGTTCACGGCATCGGCCTCGCGGCCGGACGGTAGCGCACTGCGTCACTCGTTGCACAACCAATAGCACAGTCACCCTCGGAGGTTAAGCCCCACGGGTCAACGACAGTCTCGGGCCAGGGTCTCCCTGAGTACCGCGTGCCTTCCGCGGGCCGCGTCGAACGCCGGCAGAGGGGCCTCCGGCGCTTCCAGCGAGAGCCAGCGTCGGCGATAGTCGGTGACCGCCTCGGGGCCTTCGACTTGTGCCTCGAGCAGCGCGTCGATGGCATCGAACCACTCCCCGGCGGTCTCCTCGAGCCGCGTGAGCCAGGCTTCCAGCCGCTGATGCTCGGGCGCCTGATGAAGCTCATCGATGAATCCGGTCACGCGGGAACAGCTGCGTTCCAGGGCCTGCTCGAGCAGATCGCTGGCTTCCTCCAGGCGCTGTTCGGCCAGCAACAGGGTCCGCAGCAGCTCGGCGGAAAAGGGCCGAGCCTGCAGTGTCTTGAGGTGTCCTTCCAGGGTCGCCGAATCGGGTTGCCAGTCGGGGTCGAACTGGTGGAGGGTGGCATCGCGCAGGTAGGCCAGGGCCGCGAGCTGGCCGTCTTGGGGGCGGGTCTCCTCCGGCGAGAGTGGCGAACTGGCCCGGGAGAAGCTGCCGGCCCACTCACTGGAGTCGAACAGGGCGTTCCAGCTGACCCGGGGCAACTGCTCGGCCTTGGTCTCGATGAGGCGTGCCAGACGCTCGCGGTCGCTCTCGGCGAGGGCTGCGGGCACCTCGCTGTTCCAGCAGGCGTCGAGGCGGCGCCACAGCTCCAGCTCGTAGAGCCAGCGCTGGCTGGCGGGCGCCACCCGGCCCAGTTGATTGTTGCGTTCGGCCACCAGGTTGGTGATATGACATTCGCGCAGGGCATAGACATTGAGCAGGCCGCCACGGGTCTCGGGGATCTCGAGCAGGCGTTCGCGCCTGTCGGGGAAGCTGCCGATGTTGTCGGGGGCGCCGGGGGTCGGAGCCTCGAGCCCGAGGCTGGCGGCGAGGCGCTGCTGGTAATCGGTCAACAGGTCATCGCTCTCGCCGCCGTCGCTACCACCGCAGCCGGCCAGCAGGACGGCGACCAGCGACAGTGCCCGCCAGCGACGGGGGCGTCGCTCAATCCCGGGGGAGTTCCAGTCGCCCATCTGTCACCGCCTTGCCGATTCGCCGCAGGCGTTCGCCCAGCAGCAGGGCCGCCACGGTCAATCCGGCGATCAGGCCGATCCAGTAACCGTGTACCCCGAGCGGCTCGGCCCAGCCGAACGGACCCCGGATGCCCAGCCAGTGCCCACCTCCCAGGCCCACCAGCCAGTAGGCCACCAGGGTGATCAGCATGATCACGCGGGTGTCCTTGTAGCCACGCAGGGCACCGGCCAGGTTGACCTGCAGCGAATCCGACACCTGGAAGATCATGGCCAGTATGACCAGCGAAAGCGCCAGGCGTTGCACCGCCGTGTCGTGGGTGTAGAGCGCGATCACCGGTTCGGCGGTGAGCCACAGCAGCAGGCTGTTGAGTCCCGCCACCAGCAGCGCGATGACGATGCCGTTCCAGGCCACCAGGCGGGCGAACTCGGGTCGGCCCTGGCCCAGGGTGTTACCCACGCGAACGGTCAGCGCCATGCTCAGCGACAGCGGCAGCATGAACAGGATCGAGGTGTAGTTCAGCGCCACCTGGTGAGCCGCCACCGTGACCTCGCCGAGGCTGGCGATGAACAGGGCGATCAGCGTGAACAGCGTCACCTCGACGAAGATCGCCACGCCGATCGGCACCCCCACGTAGAGCAGCTCGCCGATCAGGCGCCAGCGCGGCGGCGTCGGCGTGCGCCAGAGGTCGATGTCGCCATAGACGGGACTCTTGTGCGTATAGGCGCTCATCGCCAGGCCCATCACCCACATGGAGAGCGCCGTGGCGATGCCGCAGCCCAGGGCGCCGAGCGCCGGCAGTGACTGTATCCAGCCTGGCAGCCAGGTGCCCAACAACCCGCTGAGGCCGGCTCCGCCATGGATCAGCACGAAGTTGCTGGGGATGTTCACGCCGAGCCCGATCAGGCTGATCCACAGCGCCGGCCGGGTATGGTTGACGCCGTCGGAGAAGGCGCGCAGCGCCTGGAACAGTGCCACCCCCGGCATGCCGAAGGCCACTGCCGAGAGGTAGGCGGCCGCGCCACTGGCGACCTCGCCGGGAACGCCCATCAGGCGAAAGATCGGCATCACCGAGTACCACAGCAGCCCCGCAGCGGCGATACCGAGCCCCAGCGCCACCCACAGCGCCTGATGGACGTTGGGGCGGATGCCGGCGAGGCGTCCGCCGCCGAGCAGTTGGGCGACGGTGGGGGTGAGCCCCATCAGGGTGCCGGTCATGAACAGCATCAGCGGCAACCACAGGCTGGAGCCCACGGACACCGCGGCCAGGTCGGTGGCGCTCAACCGGCCGGTCATCATCACGTCGACGACGCTCATGCCGGCCTGGGCGAGCTGAGCGCCACAGATGGGCAGGGCGAGGTGGATCAGAGGGCGCGTTTCCTTGCGACTGGCGGCCAGAAGGTGGGAGGCAAACTGGGCCAAGGGGAAGTGCTCCATGCTTGAGTCGAGAGACGGCCCCGACGACGACCGTGGGGCGAACCGAGTAGTCTATCAGCCGTTGCCGATTTTCGCCTCGTCCGCCGCGCCTCTATAATGGCCCGCTTTCCATGGCCCGTTTCCACCTGCAGGGAGCTTGCGTGACCCATCGACTCGAGGATGTCATCGCGCTGTTCGACGGCCTCTTTCAGGGCCCCTTCGGCACCCGGCTGGTGCGCGGCGGCGACGAACCCCTCTACCTGCCGGCCGATGACGCCTGCCGCTGGCATCGGGTGATCTTCGCCCGCGGCTTCTTCGCCAGTGCGCTCCACGAGGTCAGTCATTGGTGCATCGCCGGAGCCCGGCGGCGCGGGCTGGAGGACTACGGCTACTGGTACCTGCCCGACGGCCGCGACGCCGCCGAGCAACAGGACTTCGAGGCCGTCGAGGTGGCGCCCCAGGCCCTGGAGCTGCTCTTCTCGCGTGCCTGTGAGCTGCGCTTCCACGTCAGCGTCGACAACCTGGGCGGTGAGGTGGACGTCGACCACGATGCTTTCCGCGTCCGGGTCGAGGCGCGGGCGGCCCGCTACGAGCGCGAGGGCCTGCCGGCCCGGGCGGCGGCCTTCCGCACGGCGCTCGAGGGCTACTATCGCGACGGGCTCGATCTGGCGGGGGCAGTCGCGGCGGGGTGCCGTCACCTGACGCTGCCGCCCCGATCCTTTGCCTCCCAGGCCTGCTGACCCAACGCCAGCAGTGGCGCCAGGGCCGGCGTGGCGCCGCGGGTCGGGTAGGCCACGCCGATGGTCTGATGAATGTCCAGGCCCTCCAGGGGCCGGCACTGGACGTCGTGACGGGCGAGGATCTCCGGCCAGGTCGGCACCAGGGAGGCACCGATGCCGGCGGCCACCAACCCCAGAGTGTACTCGATGGTGCGCAGTCGCGCCCTGACCTGGCAGCGCACGCCGGCCTGGTTGAGGGCGTCGGCCAGCTGTTCCATGGCGGCGCAGGGGTGGCGCCAGATGAAGGGCAGCCCCTCGAGGTCGTCGAGCGTTATCCGACCCTTCAGCAGTAGCGGGTGTCCGCCGGGCAGGGCCAGCCGGTAGCTGTCGTACCAGATCGGCTGAAACGCCTCCTGCGTGGCCAGCTCCTGCTCGCCGATGATGCGGGCGTCGCATGGCTCTTCCGGGTTGACCAGGGTCAGCGCCAGGTTGTCTCCCTGGCCGATGTACTCCTTGAGCAGCGTCGTCATGCGGTTCGCGCCCAGCGAGCGCATCAGTCCGAGGCGTACCGGCATGACCGGTGAGGGCCGGCGGAACAGTCGCGTGATCGTCTGCAGGTCCTCGCTGACCTTCTGCGCCAGCGGATAGAGACGCTGTCCCTCCTCGGTGGGCGTGATGCCACGGCGATGCCGCTCGAACAGCGGCGTGCCGAGTTGTTCCTCGAGTTGGCTCAGCGCCGCCGAGATCGACGGTTGGGCCACGTGGCAGCGCCGGGCAGCGGCGCTGATCGAGCCGCCCTCGAAGGCGGCGATGAAGTAGCGCAGGCTGCGCACATCCATAGTCAATTCCTGTAGCTGATGCAGGATATCGATATTATTCCTTTGCCAGGCTCGCGCGCTAGGCTAAGGGCAATACACCACGCCGACGGGAGTCTTCTATCGTGGCCGCCCCCTTGCCCCCTCACAGCCCGCCCCGCGACCGCCTGCCCCAGGAGGAGCGCTTCTACACCGCCCTGCACGGCGGCGACTGGCCCCGGCCCGATCGGGCCTGGCGGCTGGACGACGTCGGCCTGAGCGCGGCCGGCCTGGCCGAACTGTTCGAGTCGCAGCTCATGAGTCGCCACCTGGACCTGCATGCCCGGCGGCTGCAGGCCCGGGGCGAGGCCTTCTACACCATCGGCAGCGCCGGCCACGAGGGCAACGCCGCCATCGCCCGGGCCTTCCGCACCACCGATCCCGCCTTCCTGCACTATCGCGACGCCGCCTTCCTGATCCAGCGCAGCCGTGCCGTGCCGGGACAGACGCCGCTGTGGGACCTGCTGCTGAGTTTCGCCGCCTCGGCCGACGACCCCATTTCGGGCGGCCGGCACAAGGTGCTGGGCTCGAAGGCGCTCAACGTGCCGCCCCAGACCAGCACCATCGCCTCGCACCTGCCCAAGGCGGTGGGCGCGGCCTATGGTCTCGGCCTGTGGCGACGCCTGGGCGGCGGTGGCGAGTGGCCGGCCGACAGCGTGGTGCTGTGCAGCTTCGGTGACGCCTCCTTCAACCACTCCACCGCCCAGGGCGCTCTCAACGCCGCCGGCTGGGCGGCCTACCAGGGCACGCCCGTGCCGCTGGTGATGATCTGCGAAGACAACGGCATCGGCATCTCGACCGCCACCCCCCAGGGCTGGATCGAGGCCAGCATGCGCGGCCGCCCGGGCTTCCACTACCTGAGCTGCGACGGCCTCGACCTGCTCGACACCTGGCGTGCCGCCCGCGAGGCGGAGCGCATCGCCCGGGTCCGCAAGCAGCCGGTGTTCCTGCACATGCGCTGCGTGCGCCTGTTCGGTCACGCCGGCTCGGATGCCCAGCAGGCGTACATGACGCCGCAGCGCATCAAGGCCGACGAGGCCCGCGACCCGCTGTTGATCAGCGCCGGCCTGCTGCAGCAGCACGGCGTGCTCGACACCGAT
The DNA here is from genome assembly GCF_030010475.1 of Halomonas kalidii. NCBI lineage: Bacteria > Pseudomonadati > Pseudomonadota > Gammaproteobacteria > Oceanospirillales > Halomonadaceae > Halomonas > Halomonas kalidii. Next base: position 10,014 of record NZ_JASCQN010000025.1, read on the forward strand.
GGCATCGCGGCGCTCTACCGGTCGGTGGGCGGGCGCGTGGCCCAGGTGGCCGAGCAGGCGATCCGCCGTCCACGACTGGAGACGGCCGAACAGGTCATGGCCAGCATCGTGCCGCCCGCGCGGCCGGGCCGACGGCGCCCCTGGCGGGGCGAGGTCGACGCCACGCCCGCGCCCATGGCCAAGCTGCTCAACCAGGCGCTGCAGCGCCTGATGGCCAGCCACCCGCACCTGGTGATGGCCGGCGAGGACATCGGCCGCAAGGGCGGCGTCTACGGCGTCACCCAGCGGCTGCAGGCGCAGTTCGGCCCCCACCGGGTGATCGATACCCTGCTCGACGAGCAGAGCATCCTGGGGCTCGGCATCGGCCTTGGCCACAACGGCCTGGTGCCGATCCTCGAGATCCAGTTCCTCGCCTACCTGCACAACGCCGAGGACCAGCTGCGCGGCGAAGCCGCGACCCTCAGCTTCTTCTCCAATGGCCAGTACACCAACCCCATGGTGGTGCGCATCGCCGGGCTCGGCTACCAGAAGGGCTTCGGCGGCCACTTCCACAACGACAACGCCATCGCCGTGCTGCGCGACATCCCCGGGCTGCTGGTGGCGTGCCCGTCGACCGCCGCCGACGCCGTGGGCCTGCTGCAGGAGGCGGTGCGCCTGGCCGACGAGGAGCAGCGCGTGGTGGTCATGCTCGAGCCCATCGCCCTCTACCACAGCCGTGACCTGCTGGAGGAGGGCGACCAGCGGTGGTGCTTCGCCGACCCGGGGCCGGATCACCGCCTGCCGGTGGGCGAGCTCGGCTGTTGGGGCGAGGGGCGCGAGCTCGCCATCGTCACCTACGGCAACGGGGTCTACCTCTCCCGCCAGGCCGCCGCGCGGCTCGAGGCCGAGGGCATCGGCCTGCGCATCGTCGACCTGCGCTGGCTCACCGCCATCGACCACGATGCCGTGCATCGCCGGGTGAGCGACTGCGCGCAGGTGCTGGTGGTGGACGAGTGCCGCCGTAGCGGCGCCGTCAGCGAGGAACTGATCGCCGCGCTGGTCGAGCGCGGGGTCGAGAGCCACCGCCTGCACCGCCTGACCGCCGAGGACAGCTTCATACCGCTGGGCCGGGCCGCCACGGCGACCCTGCCGTCGAGCGAGGCGATCATCGACAGGGCGCGACGCCTGGTGAGCTCGGGCGACAGGGGAGCAACGGTTGCCGTCGAGGCGGCGCAGGGAACGTTGGCAGGGAGCGATGAGCCATGAGCGAGGCACGAGAACGGCTGCTGGTCGTCTGTCCGGGACGCGGCACCTACAGCGCCAGTGAGTGGGGCACCCTGACCCGGCACGCCGCCGGCAGCGACTGGCTGGCGCGCTTCGACGCCCGGCGGCGCGAGGCGGGGCAGCCGACCCTGAGCGAGCTGGACGGCGAGATGCCCTTCCGCCAGAGCCTGCATGGGCGTGGCGAGCACGCCGCACCGCTGATCCACGCCTGCGCCCTGGCCGATCTGCTGGCCATCGACCCCGGGCGCTACGAGATCGTCGCGGTCACCGGCAACTCCATGGGCTGGTACATCGCCCTGGGGGCGGGGGGCGCCCTGGCGCATGACGACGCCTTCCACCTGATCGGCAGCATGGGCCAGATGATGCAGGACGCCCTGATCGGTGGTCAGCTGCTCTACCCCTGGGTGGACGAGCAGTGGCGGCCGCAATGGGCGCAGCGCCGCGACCTGCTGGCGCTGATCGAGCGGCTGCATGGAGAGCAGGGCAGGGAACTCTACCTGTCGATCGAGCTGGGCGGCATGCTGGTATTCGGCGGCAACGAAGCGGGGCTGGCCGCACTGAGCGAGGCGCTGCCGCCACGGGAGCGTTTTCCCCTGCGGTTGCATCAGCACGCCGCCTTCCATACGCCCTTGCAGCGGGCGGTGAGGGACGCCGCCCGTGAGCGACTCACCGCTGCTCCCTTCCGGGCACCGCGGGTGCCGTTGATCGACGGCCGCGGTCATGTCTGGACGCCCTGGAGCTGCGACCCCCAGGCGCTCTGGGACTACACCCTCGGTGAACAGCTGGTGGCGCCCTATGACTTCACCGCGGCGCTGCGCGTCGGGGTGCGCGAGTTCGCGCCGGACCGCATCGTGATTCCCGGCCCCGGGGCCTCCCTGGGCGGTGCCACGGCCCAGGCGCTGATCCAGTTCGGCTGGCAGGGGCTGGACAGCAAGGCGGACTTCCAGGCCCGCCAGGACGAGACCCCGCTGCTGATCTGCATGGGCATCGAGGCGCAGCGGACCCTGGTGGTCGGCTAGGCGCCTAGTCGGGAAGCCCCAGGCGCCGGTGGAGTAGCAGCATCACTTCGACCTCGTGCTCCGGCCGCAGCGGCTCCAGCCCGAGTTCGCCGAACAGCTCGCCCCGGGCCCTCGACCAGTCGCCGGGATCCAGGGCGGCATAGAGGGTCTCCGCCGGGGCCAGTTCGACGAAGGGGTCCAGGCCATAGGTGTCGAAGAGCCGCGAGAGGGCGGCCTCGTCGTCACCGATACCGGCGGTGTAGAGCGTCTCGCTGAAGTGGTCGCTCTCCAGTTCGCGAATCACGTCCAGCGGGCTCACGCCGATGCTGTTGAGCTCCTCGAGACTGTATCCGCCCAGCGAGATCAGTTCCTCGTCCAGCCAGGTGTCGTCTGGCTGGATCAGGGTGTGCTTGATGCGTCCATCACGCAGCGTCCAGGCGACGGCCAGCGGCAGGCCTCCGTCGTCGCCGGTTTCCACGGCGATGAAGCCGGGCACCTCATCCATGTCATTGCTCCTCGGGTTGAGCGTCATGTTGCGTCTGGTCGGCCGGCAGGCGGAAGAAGGCCCGCGCGGTGGTCGTGGTGGCGCGGGCCAGCTCGAGTTCCGCGATGCCTCGCCAGTGGGCGATCTCCCGCACGATCCACGGCAACAGTGCCGGCTCGTGGCGTCTACCCTTGAGTTTGGCAGGTAAATGGCGCGGCAGCAGGTAGGGGCAGTCGGTTTCCACCATCAAGCGGTCAAGCGGGATCTCGCCGACCAGCTCGCGCAGGTGATGGCCACGGCGCTCGTCGCAGAGCCAGCCGGTCAGGCCGATGTGCAGGTCGAGATCGAGGTAGCCGTGGAGGGTGGCGCGGTCCGCCGTGAAGCAGTGCACCACGGCATCGGCGAGGTCGTCGCGCCAGGCGTGCAGCATCTCGCGCATGCGTCGGCCGGCATCCCGCTCATGGAGGAACAGCGGCTTGCCGTTCTGCGCCGCCAGGCCCAGCTGGGCCTCGAAGGCACGCTCCTGCTCGTCGGGGGTGGAAAAGTTGCGATTGAAATCCAGGCCGCACTCGCCCACCGCCACCACCTCGGGCTGGCGATGCAGCTCGCCCATGGCCCGCTCGAGCGCGGCATCCCAGCGGCTGGCGTCGTGGGGGTGGACCCCCGCGGTGGCGTACAGGCCGGGAAGGCGGCGGGCGAGGTCCACCGCCTGCTCGGCATGCTCCCGGTCGGTGCCGGTGAGGATCAGGGTGGTGACGTTGGCCGCCCGGGCGCGGGACAGCACCGCCTCGAGGTCGCGGGCGAAGCTGGCGTGGGTCAGGTTGGCGCCGATGTCCACCAGCGGCGCCGGCGAGCGCCGCCGCAGCGCCTCGGGCAGGAAATCGTCGAAGGTCTCGATCGGATCAACCAAGGTGGAACTCCTCTGGACTTGAAGGCCGGGGCGTCGGGGCGCGCCGCATTGTACTCGGGAGACCGGGACCACGGCGAGCCGGCCATGCGTTACACTAGCCGCCTTCGGTATGCGATGAGGTGAGCGAGTGACCCTGCTACGTCTGGAACGGCTGCAACTGGCCTATGGTACCCATGTGCTGCTCGACGGCGCCGACCTGGTGCTGGAGAAGGGCGAGCGTCTGGCGCTGGTGGGGCGCAACGGTACCGGCAAGTCGACCCTGCTCAAGCTGGTCGCCGGCGAGACCCTGCCCGACGGGGGCAGCATCTGGCGCGCGCCGGGGCTGAAGATCGGCGTGCTCGCCCAGGATCTGCCCGAGGCCACCGGGCAGACCATCTTCGACGTGGTCGCCGAGGGCCTGCCCGAGGCCGGCAAGCTGCTCTCCGAGTATCACCACCTGATTCATGAAGACGCCCCGGACATGCGTCGCATGGAGCAGCTGCAGACCCGGCTCGAGGCCATCGATGGCTGGACTTTCCACCAGCGCATCGACGTGGTGCTGACCCGTCTCGGCCTGCCGGCCGACGCCGAGATGGCCGCGCTCTCCGGTGGCTGGCGCCGCCGGGTGGCCCTGGCCCGGGCGCTGGTCGCCGAGCCCGACCTGCTGCTGCTCGACGAGCCGACCAACCACCTGGACCTCGACACCATCGCCTGGCTGGAAGAACAGCTCGCCAGCTTCAACGGGGCGGTGCTGTTCATCACCCACGACCGGACCTTCCTGTCGAAGCTGGCCACGGCGATCCTAGAGCTCGACCGCGGGCGGCTGGGGCGCTATCCCGGCGACTACGCCGAGTACCAGGCGCGCAAGGCCCACGAACTCGAGGTCGAGGCGCGGGAGAACGCCGAGTTCGACAAGAAGCTGGCCCAGGAGGAGGCGTGGATCCGCCAGGGCATCAAGGCGCGGCGCACCCGCAACGAGGGCCGCGTGCGGGCACTGGAGCAACTGCGCCGCGAACGCGGCGAGCGTCGCGAACGCCAGGGCCGGGCAAACCTCTCCGTCGACAGCGGCGAGCGTACCGGCAAGCGGGTGGTCGAGCTGAAGGGCGTCTCCCGGTATTTCGGCGACGAGGCGGTGATCCGCGACCTGAGCCTGGAGATCCAGCGTGGCGATCGCATCGGCTTCATCGGCCGCAACGGCGCCGGCAAGACCACGCTGTTGAAGATCCTGCTCGGCGAGCTCGAGCCCAGCGACGGGACGGTGCGCCTCGGTACCAACCTCAAGGTGGCCTACTTCGACCAGTTGCGTGCCGGGCTCGAGCCCGAGAAGAGCGTCTACGACAACGTGGCCCAGGGCAGCGACCGGGTCACCGTGGCGGGGCGCGACCGCCACGTGATGAGCTACCTGCAGGACTTCCTGTTCACCCCGGAGCGGGTGCGCCAGCCGGTCAAGGCGCTCTCCGGTGGTGAGTCCAACCGCCTGCTGCTGGCCAAGCTGTTCACCCAGCCGGCCAACGTCCTGGTGCTCGACGAGCCGACCAATGACCTCGACGTCGAGACCCTGGAACTGCTCGAGGAGCTGCTGCTCGACTTCGACGGCACCCTGTTGCTGGTCTCCCACGACCGCGCCTTCATGGACAACGTGGTGACCAGCGTGCTGGCCTTCGAGGGCCAGGGGCGGGTACGCGAGTACGTGGGCGGCTACAGCGACTGGGTGCGTCAGGGCGGCAAGCTGCCGCCGGCCCCCTGGGAGGGCGCGGCGCGCCAGGGAGCCGAGCCGGCCCGTACTCACGAGGAGATGGCCGAGTCGGCGCGGCCGGCCCCGAAGGCGTCGGCGGCGACGAAGAAGCCGGCGAAGCTCTCCTACAAGCTGCAGCGCGAGCTCGACGGCCTGCCGGCCGAGATCGAACGGCTCGAGGCCGAGGTGGCCGAGTTCGAGGCGAAGGTAGGCGATCCGGCCTTCTACCAGCAGGATGCCGACAGCGTCACCGCGATCCTGGCGGCGCTGAGTGACCGGCAGGCCGAGCTGGATGCCGCCATGGAGCGGTGGATGGAGCTGGAGGCGATGGCCGCCGGCGAGTGAGAGGGGTGTAGATTCAGATCAAGGAAACGCTGATTGACGTGGCGAGCGAAGAGAGGCTGGTCGCCGCCGGAGCGCAGCTACCGGAGTTGACTGGTGCTCAATGAGGATTGCGAGCACCGCCGGCGACCAGGATGGCTAGGTTCGTTCCCGACGAACCAACGCACTTCCCACATCCAAGTGGGTCGTCGAGCGCAGCAGGCAATCAGTGTTTCCGCTATTCGGCGCTCTCTTCGCCCTTCTTGCCCACGCGCACGGCGAGCACGTCGCACTGGGCGCCGTGCAGCACGCCGGTGGAGGTGGAGCCCAGCAGCAGGGCGAAGCCATGGCGGCCGTGGGAGCCGACCACGATCAGGTCGACACCCTGTTCCTCGGCGAAACGGTGGATCTCGGTGTCGGGCATGCCCACCAGGACGTGCTGGTCCTGTCTGGCGACGTGAGGGTCGGCGATCTCGGCCAGGCGTTGCTTGGCGTGTTCGTCGAGCTGGTCCTGGATGCTGGTGAGATCCATCGGGATGTCGCCGCCATAGGCGAAGCCCAGCGGCTCCAGGGTGTGCATGATCGACAGCTTGGCCTGGTTGCGCTCGGCGATCTGTACGGCGCGTTCCAGTACCTTGTGGGAGTCCTTGGTCAGGTCGACGGCGACCAGGACGTGGCGATACTCGTTGCTCATGGTGTGGCTCTCCGGGCAGGCGTCCAGCGACTGATGATGTTTCCACTCTAGGACGCCTGGCGAACCACGACAACGACTTGCATCAAGATTTGCGCATCAAGTGCCATTCGGGAGAAAGCATGACCTGGCTGATCATACTGTTCGTTCTGATGCTGGTAATCTCGCCGGTGATGTGGCTCAGGCCGAGCCCACGTCAGCGACGGGTCGCCGGCCTGCGCAGCGAGGCCATGAAGACCGGTCTCTCGGTCAAGCTGGAGACGCCGCCGCTGCACGACACCCGAACCGCCATGCCGGCCTACCGCTGGCACTACCCCCTGGGCCGCCCCGGGCCGGACTTCGTGCTGGTGCGCGACAGCGAGTCCGGCGCTTCGCTCAGGCCCTTCGCCCACGGCTGGCGCTGGCGACGGGAGCCGCTGAGGCCGTTGCCCGAGGCCCTCGAGACGCGCTTCAAGGGGCTGCTGTCGCGTCTGCCTCAGGATGCCCTGGTGATCGAGTCGAGTCGCCAGGCCCTGACCCTCTGGTGGTGGGAGTCTCAGGACTTCGCGCGCTTCTCCACCTACCTGGAGGACTTCACGGCCCTGCGCGACGGCCTGGCCGGACGTCCCGATGTCCCCGAGGCGGCCGATGTGACCGATCTCCTCGGCAGCCGTCGCGAGTGAAGGGGGTCAGTCGTCCGCCTCACGAGCCTGAATGGCCAGGCCATTGTCCTCGATGCGCGAAAGCAGGCTGGCGAGCTGCGCCACGTCCTCGTCGTCGAGGCCGGCCAGCATCTCGGAGCGGGCCTGGGTCACCACGGCATCGATGCGCTCGAGCAGTGGCGTGGCGGCGGGGGTGAGAAAGACACGCTTGGTGCGGCGATCCTGGTCGCAGGGACAGCGCTCGATCAGCCCCTGCTCGGAAAGCTGGTCCAGGGTGCGCACCAGGGAGGGGGCTTCGACACCGATGGACCGGGCCAGGTCGCACTGGGGCTGGCCATCGCCGAGCCGCCACAGCGTATAGAGGGTGATCCAGCGAGTCTGGGTCAACCCCAGGGGCGCCAGGCGGTGGTCGATGACGGCGCGCCACAGACGCGGTACTCGGGTCAGCTGCAGGCCGATGTTCTGATGCATGGGACTCTGGGTTCCGGTTGGCTTCGCTGGATTGTCCGTAGACCCAGCGTGTAATGCAAGCACGCTTACCGTTCGTCGGTTGCCGGGTCGTCCTCCCCGGTCGACCTGGCCACGCTGTCTTGCTCGCTGGCCCGACTCTCGACAGCCTCTTCGGGGCCTTCCCCCCGGGGGGTGTCCCCATCGGTCTCGTCGTGCGTTGACTCCGTGGAGCTGCGCCCTTCCTTCGGGGCGTCGTCGGTCGCCGAAGCCGCCTGTCCCTGGCCCGGAATCAACCGGCGCCAGTCGAGCCCGGGCAGCCCGGGCGGCGACTGGATTCGCCCATCGGCCAGGGTCCCGTTCTCCTCGCTCACCGTGAAGCGCAGCACGCCGATGCGCTGGCCGCTGTCGGTCATCACGTCGATGCGCCAGCGTCCCTCCACGCGCTCGGGGAAGTTCTGCTTGTGACTCCAGGCCCGGTAGCCCTGGTCGCGCCCGCCCTCGATCACCAGCGGAATGCGATCGATCGCCTCGCCCTCGTGTCGCCAGACGTGGAAGATCTCTTCACGCAGCCCGCGCGGTGCGCGGATCGCGGTATAGGCATAGAGGCCGGACGCCTGAAGCGGCCCGGGCGTCAGGCGCAGGGTATCGCGTGGCTCGCGGGCCTCGGTATCGAAGCCGGGCGACAGCGCCGTGGCGGTGATCCACAGATTGGCGGGCGGCACCCAGACTCGGCCGACCCAGGCCAGCGCGGCGAGCATGCCCACGAGGGCGAGCAGCGCCAGCCAGCCACGCAGCCGGCGGGGACGGATCAGGTGCAGCAGGCTCGGCAGGCTGAAGAGTACCATGGCGGCCAGGGCCAGCTTGAGGCTCTGGCCGGTGGTCAGGTGCAGCAGGGTCGGCAGGGTCACCAACACCACCAGGAAGACACACTGGGCGTGGAAGGCGAAGTAGAGCCAGCGCTGTCGATCGGCCAGCTTGTAATAGAGGGGGTCGAGGATCGAGAGCACCGCCATGGCCAGCAACAGCAGGGTGAACAGGGCCTGGCCGCTGGTCCACACCGTGGTGGCCAACAGGAACGGCAGACAGAAGAACAGGGTCTCCTGGTGGATCAACTGGGCGATGAAGGTGGTGACCCCGCGGGGCAGGGTGGGATAGCCGCGGCTGGCCATGAGGCGGCCGATCAGGCTCTCCGAGAGCAGCAGCAGCCAGGCCAGCAGCATCCCCAGGGCGAGCAGCCCCCCCAGCCACTGCTGACGGTCGACGAGGAAGAAGCTGCCGAGTCCGGCGGCAAAGGCGATCGGCGGCCACAGCCAGCTCCAGGGATGGACGCGCTCGATCAATCGCTCGATGCGTGCGTGCAGTCGATGCAGCCGGGGTGAGGCGCGGCCGGCCGGGGCTGGAGTGAGACCGGAAGGAGGGGGCATGGACGTGTCGACTACCCTGATCAGGACCAGACTCGGATCCTACCAGCTTGGTCCGGGCGGTGGGGATATGCCATATCGCCATCGCTCGCGGGGCCACCCGATCGGGGCTTGACGTCGTCGCCGGAGTGGATCAAGCTGTAGCCATTCAAACGGCCGTATGAAATCGTGGAGATTCGCGGATGATCTATCAAGGCAATGCCATCACGGTGGCACGCAGCGGCGACGCTATCGCCACGCTCACCTTCGACCTGAAGGGCGAGTCCATCAACAAGCTCTCCAGTGCGGTGGTCACCGAGCTGGAGGCCGCGGTCAAGGCGCTCCAGGTCGAGAACGATCTCAAGGGGCTGGTGATCGGCAGTGCCAAGGACGTCTTCATCGTCGGTGCCGACATCACCGAATTCCACGGCATCTTCGAGAAGGGCGAGGAGTACCTGGTCGAGATGAACCTGAGGGTTCACGACATCTTCAACGCCATCGAGGACCTGCCGTTCCCCACCGTCACCGCCATCAACGGCCTGGCGCTGGGGGGCGGCTGCGAGGTGACCCTGGCCACCGACTTCCGCGTGATGGCCGAGGGCGCCAGGATCGGCCTGCCGGAGACCAAGCTGGGCATCCTGCCGGGCTGGGGCGGCTGCGTGCGCCTGCCGCGCCTGATCGGCGCCGACAACGCCATCGAGTGGATCGCCGGCGGCGGCGAGAACAAGGCGGCCGAGGCCCTGAAGATGGGCGCCGTGGACGCCGTGGTGCCGGGCGAGGCACTCGAGGCGGCGGCGCAGGACATCCTGGCCCGCGCCAATCGGGGTGAGCTCGACTACCGGGCCCGCCGCGACGAGAAGACCGGCCCACTGAAGCTGGGGCCCATCGAGCAGATGATGGCCTTCGAGACCGCCAAGGGCTACGTGGCCGGCAAGGCCGGGCCGCACTATCCGGCGCCCATCGAGGCGATCAAGGTGATCCAGAAGGGGGCCGGCGAGGAGCGAGCCCGCGCCCAGGCCATCGAGGCCAAGGCCTTCGCCAAGCTGGCGCTGACCGATGTCTGCTACAACCTGGTGGGATTGTTCCTCAACGACCAGGTGGTCAAGAAGAAGGCCGGCCAGTACGAGAAGCAGGCCCGATCCGTCAAGCAGGCCGCGGTACTCGGGGCCGGCATCATGGGGGGCGGCATCGCCTACCAGAGCGCCTCCAGGGGCACGCCGATCCTGATGAAGGACATCAAGGAGGATGCCATCGAGCTCGGCCTCAAGGAGTCTCGCAAGCTGTTCGCCAAGCAGGTCGAACGAGGCAAGCTGACCACCGAGCAGATGGCCGAGAAGCTCACCAACATCCGCCCGACACTCTCCTACGGCGACTTCGGCAATGTCGACCTGGTGGTCGAGGCGGTGGTCGAGAACCCCGGGGTCAAGGATGCGGTGCTGACCGAAGTGGAAGGCCTGGTCGGCGAGGAGACCATCCTCACCTCCAACACCTCGACCATCTCGATCACTCGCCTGGCACAGAACCTGTCGCGTCCCGAGAACTTCTGCGGCATGCACTTCTTCAACCCGGTGCATCGCATGCCGCTGGTCGAGGTGATCCGCGGCGAGAAGACCGGTGACGCCGCCGTGGCGGCCACCGTGGCCTACGCCCGCGCCATGGGAAAGACGCCCATCGTGGTCAATGATTGCCCGGGGTTCCTGGTCAACCGCGTGCTCTTCCCCTACTTCGGCGGCTTCAGCCAGCTGGTCGAGCAGGGGGCCGACTTCCAGCGGGTCGACAAGGTGATGGAGAAGTTCGGCTGGCCCATGGGACCCGCCTATCTGCTCGACGTGGTGGGCATGGACACCGCCGTGCACGCCGGCGAAGTGATGGCCGAAGGCTTCCCGGAGCGCATGGCCAGCATGGCGGGCGGGAATGGCAAGAGCGCCATCCAGCTGATGGTCGAGAACGAGCGGCTGGGGCAGAAGAACGACAAGGGCTTCTACGCCTACGAGGAAGACAGGAAGGGCAAGCCGAAGAAGGTCAGCGACGAGGCGGCCATCGAGCTGGTCAAGAGCGTGGCGAAGGAGCGCCGCGAGTTCGGCGACGAGGAGATCATCGCCCGCATGATGGTGCCGCTGTGCCTGGAGACCGTGCGCTGCCTCGAGGATGGCATCGTGGGCAGCGCCGCAGAAGCCGATATGGCGCTGATCTACGGCATCGGCTTCCCGCCGTTCCGCGGTGGCGCGCTGCGTTATATCGACGCCATGGGCGTGGCGGCATTCGTCGAGCTGGCCGAGGGCCTGGCCGAGGAACTGGGGCCGCTCTATGCCCCCACCGACAGGCTGCGCGAGATGGCCCGGTCCGACGAGCGTTTCTATTCCAGCCAGGCCCAGGGCTGAACCCACCACGAACAGGAGTAGCGAGCAATGAGTTTGAATCCGAGAGACATCGTGGTGGTCGACGCCGTGCGTACCGCCATGGCCAAGGCCAAGAATGGCGCCTTCCGCCACGTGCGTGCCGAGAACCTCTCTGCCACGGTGATGCAGGCGCTGTTCGAGCGCAACCCGGGGCTCGACCCGGCCGAGGTCGACGACGTCATCTGGGGCTGTGTCAACCAGACCCTAGAGCAGTCGATGAACATCGCCCGCAACGCGGCGATCATGACCGGCATCCCGCGCAGCGTGCCGGCCCAGACGGTCAACCGCCTGTGCGGCTCGTCGATGACCGCGCTGCATATCGCCGCGGCCAACATCAAGGCCGGCATGGGCGACTTCTATGTCATCGGTGGCGTCGAGCACATGGAGCATGTGCCCATGACGCACGGCGTCGACGTCAACCCGGCCGCCAGCAAGTATGCCGCCAAGGCCGCCATGATGATGGGCCTGACAGCCGAACTGCTGGGCAAGATGCATGGCGTCTCCCGCGAGGAGCAGGACGCCTTCGGCGTGCGCTCCCACCAGCGCGCCCAGGCCGCCATGGAGAAGGGGTACTTCGACAACGAGGTCGTCGGCGTGGAGGGACACGACCAGCGTGGCTTCAAGGTGCGGGTCGACCGCGACGAGGTGATCCGTGCCGACGCCAGCCTCGAGAAGATGGCCGAGCTCAAGCCGGTCTTCGACCCGCGGGGCGGCACCGTCACCGCCGGGACTTCCTCGGCGCTCTCCGTGGGTGCCGCCGGCATGGCGGTGATGAGCTACGAACGCGCCCAGGCCCTGGGCCTCGCGCCGATCGCCCGGGTGCTCTCCACCGGCGTGGCCGGCTGCGACGCCTCGATCATGGGCTACGGCCCGGTGCCGGCCTCGCAGAAGGCGCTCAAGGCGGCGGGTCTGACCAGCGACGACATCCAGACGGTGGAGCTCAACGAGGCCTTCGCCGCCCAGGGGATCCCGGTGCTCAAGGATCTCGGGTTCCTCGACGCCCTGGACGACAAGGTCAACCTCAACGGCGGTGCCATCGCCCTGGGTCACCCGCTGGGCTGCTCCGGGGCGCGTATCTGCACCACCCTGCTCAACGTCATGCAGCAGCGCGACACCACCCTGGGCCTGGCCACCATGTGCATCGGCATGGGCCAGGGCGTAGCCACCGTCTTCGAGCGCCTCAAGTAGCGTGGCCGGCCGACGACGAGCGGCCGGGCCACCAGACGCCGACGGCACCCCGCGGGGTGCCGTCGGCATTCGTGGCAGCGACGATGGTCAGGTGTCTTCGTTCATGTCATCCGGCTCGTCAGGGGCTGCACTTTCCGCGGCCTCCTCGTGTTCGTCATCCCTCTCGTCCGACGTTTCCTCTTCCGTGGCGTTCTCGTCCTCGATCCAGCCTCGCTCCCGGTAGTAACGCAGGGCGCCCTCGTGCAGCGGGGCCGAGAGGCCCTCGTGGATCATCGACTCGACCGTCAGTTCGCCATAGGCCGGATGGTAGGACTTGAAGCGGTCGAGATCGTCGAAGACCGCCGCGACGATGGTATGGACGATCTCCGGGGCGGTGGCCGCCGATGCGACCAGGGTGGCGCGCACGCCGAAGGTCTCGACGGCCGGCTGGTCGGGGGCGTAGATGCCGGCGGGAATCGTGGCCCGGGTGAAGTAGGGAGTCTCCTCCACCAGCCGGTCGATCGCCTCGCCCCCGACGTCGATGATGGCGGCATCGCAGAGCCGGATCGCCTGCTCGATCGAATCATTGGGGTGGCCCACCGTATAGACCATGGCATCGACATTGCCATGGCACAGGTCCAGCGACTGCTGGTCGGCGGGCAGGTCGTTGGCCAGGCTGAAGTCATCGAGGGTCCAGCCCTTGGCCTCGAGCAGCGTCATCATGGTGCCGCGCTGGCCCGAGCCGGGGTTGCCGACGTTGACGGCGCGCTGGCGCAGGTCGTCGAACTCCCGGATCCCGCTATCGCGGCGGACCACCAGGGTGAAGGGTTCGCCATGCACCGAGAAGAGCGACCGCAGTGAGTCGTCGGGCCCGACATCGCTGAATCCTTCGATGCCCGACACGGCATAATGCTGGAGGTCCGACTGTGCCAGGGCGATGGTCACCTCGCCCTGGCGTACCGCCTGGAGGTTGGCGGCGGAACCGTCGCTGGTCTGGGCGGTGCAGGGCGCCTCCAGCAGCCGGCAGAGGGTACGCCCGGTGACGTGGTAGACGCCGGCCGGGCTCGCCGTGCCGATGATGATGCGCGCCTCGTCGGCGAAGAGGCTTCCCGGGATCGGCAGCCCGGCCAGCAGGCCTGCCAGGAAGATGGCCCGGGCGAGACGAGCAGGCGCGCACGGAGGTGCTGTTCTGTCGGGGTGCATGGCGTCCCTCCGTTGAGATCCTTGGCCCGCTGGGCAGCGTGTGGCGTGCCGTCAGTGAAGGTGCGCGAAGCCGAATGGCCTCGCTCAAGGAAAGCATAGCCGCCTGCCCCGAACGGTGCCGTTCTCCAGCCGTGTGGGGTACCAGCGACTCGACTGCGGGGCTCACAGGATCCCGCTGTCGAGCCCGGCGGCAAGGTAGAGGCCGAGCTCCTCCACCTGGTCGACGAAATCGTCCCGCCATTCGCCGCGCAGGGTGAGCGGTTCCTGTGCCCATCGCCAGCGCAGCCCGGTGACGATGCTCTCCACCGCCCGGCGGGTGCCGGTGCCGTCTCGGCCGGCGCGGATGTAGAGCGCGCAGGGCAGCCCCTGCTTCTCCTCCAGCACCGGGTAGTAGCTGCGGTCGAAGAAGTCCTTCAGGGCGCCGCTCATGTAGCCGAGGTTCTCGGTGGTGCCGAGCAGGATGGCGTCGCAGGTGCGCACGTCGTCGGGGCCCGCCTCGAGCGGTGGCTTGACCACCACCTCGACGGCCTCGATGTCCGGATGGCGGGCGCCGCGCTCGGCGGCGTCGCGTAGCCTGAGCGTATTGGGGGAGGGCGCATGGGCCACGATCAGCAGGCGTTTCATGATTGACAGTCTACCCTCTTTCTCCGACGCTGAGGCGGCACTGTCCCGCCCACGTAATCCGCCAACTCAACGAGCAAGGAGGTTGATCGTCATGGCCTTTGCACTCTCGACCATGCAGCTGGAAAGCCCCGCCTTCAAGGCCCAGGGCGCGATCCCGGTGAAGCACACCGGCGAGGGCGAGGATGTCTCGCCGGCATTGGCCTGGCGCGATGCACCGGAGGGCACCCAGGGGTTCGCGGTGATCTGCCATGACCCGGATGCCCCCCTGGTGCAGAACGGCAGCTACGGCTTCGTGCACTGGGTGCTCTACAACCTGCCGGCAGCGACCACCTCGCTGGAGGAGGGCACCACGGCGGGTACCGGTGGCCTGAACGACTTCGGCAAGTCCCGTTACGGTGGCCCCATGCCCCCGGAGGGTCACGGCGTGCACCAGTACTACTTCTGGGTGCTGGCGCTGGACAAGGCCATCGACCTGCCGGAAGGGCTGTCGCTGGCCGAACTGCTCAAGCACATCGAGCCCCACCTGCTGGGCATGAACCGGTTGGTGGGAACCTACCAGCGCGGCTAGGACGCTGGTCGCCGTGACGCGGCCCGCCCGTCACGCCGGAGCGTCATGCGTTCTCTCGGGCCTTTCTCTCCTGAGGCAGCAGGGCGGCGTGGATCACTGCGTTGACCGGGGTGGCCACGCCGTACTGCCGCCCGAGCCGCACCACGGCGCCATTCTGGGACTCCAGCTCGGAGGGGCGCCCGGCCATGATGTCACGCTGCATGGAGGCGGTACTCTCGGGAGGCAGGGCGTCGATGAACTTCATCGCCCGGGACACGGCGTCGCCGGGCAGTGCCACCCCTCGGGCCCGGGCCACGGCCTCGATCTCGGCCAGTATCCGTTCGATCAGGGCGCGGGTCTCGGGCAGGGCGCGGGTCTCACCGATGGGCGCCCGGGTGATGCTGCCGATACCGCTCATGGCGCAGATGAACAGGAACTTGCTCCACACCCCCGCCTGGATATCGTCGGGAACCTCGGCACTCACCCCCTCGGCCCTGTCGAAGGCGGCCTTGAGCCGGGCGGTGCGTTCGCTCGCCCGGTTGTCGCGCTCGCCGAAGCGCACGAAGGGATCGACGCCGGCATGGCGGATATGCCCGGGCCCCTCGCGCCAGGCGAGAATGCCGCACAGGCCGTCGAGCACCGGTTCCTTGCCCAGCACCCCGGCCAGGGTGTCGGCCGCCTCGACGCCGTTCTCCAGCGGTACCACCACGGTCTCGGGGCCGACCATGGGTTGGATGGCCTCGGCGGCCGCATGTACCTGCCACGCCTTCACCGCCACCAACACGCAGTCCACCACGCCCACGGCGGCGGGGTCGTCGGTGGCACTGGCCGGGGCGATGGTGACGTCGCCCTGGATGCTCGAGACCCTCAGGCCGTCGCGGCGAATGGCCGCCAGGTGCGCGCCCCGGGCGATGAAGGTGACCTCCTCGCCGGCCGCGGCGAGGCGTGAGCCGAAGTAGCCGCCTACACCACCACTGCCCATGATCGCGAATCTCATGTTCCGTCCTTCCGGGTTGCATTGTCGTTCAGGGAGCCTAACGCCAAACGCGGCGTCTCGCATCGGGGCCCCCGGCTGGTGCCGCCCCGCCCGGCGGTGTAGGCTTGCCGGCTTTCCTCCGATCCTTTCGCAATCAGGACTCCTCCATGAGCGATCTGCCCCACTGCCCGGCCTGTGGCTCCGAATTCACCTACGACGACGGCATCCAGTTCGTCTGCCCGGAATGCGGTCATGAGTGGTCGAAGGCGGCCGGCGGCGACTCGGCCGAGGACGAGAAGGTGGTGCGCGATGCCAACGGCAACGTCCTGACCGATGGCGACACCGTCACCGTGATCAAGGACCTCAAGGTCAAGGGTTCCTCCTCGGTGGTCAAGGTCGGCACCAAGGTGAAGAACATCCGCCTGATCGAGGGCGACCACGACATCGACTGCAAGGTCGACGGCATCGGCCCCATGAAGCTGAAGTCCGAGTTCGTCAAGAAGGCCTGAACACAGCCCGGATCGTGTCGGTCGGCATCTGTCGATGGGTGCACCCTGCTGGGCCGCGTGGCCTGAGACGACCCGCCTTCGCCTCGGCAGGGAACGAGACTTGCGCTCTTGCGTCCGATCAAATGACGCCTTGTCGGGGCGCTGCTAGGATGGGGCCATCCGTCACGCCCGTGACAGGGTGCCGGCCGTCGTGCCGGCTCCCGCTGCCTGGAAGGCGCCATGAAGAAGATCCGACCCGATGTCGATGCGCTGGACGACACCCTCTCGCCGCTCAAGCTGAAACGCGTGGGCATCGACACCTATCGCGAGAACGTCGCCTACCTGCACCGTGACTGCGCGCTGTATCGCGCCGAGGGCTTCCAGGCGCTCTCCAAGGTCGAAGTGCGTGCCAACGGCCAGCGCATCCTGGCGAGCCTCAACGTGGTCGACGACACCGCTATCGTCGGCTGCGGCCAGCTCGGCCTCTCGGAGGACGCCTACGCCTCGTTGGGGGTGGCGGAGGGCCAACCGGTGAGTGTCGCCCAGGCCGAGCCGCCGGCCTCGATTCCCGCCCTGCATCGCAAGCTCGCCGGTGAGCGGCTCTCCCGGGATGACTTCCGCGACATCATCCGCGACATCGCCGAGCTGCGGTATTCCAAGATCGAACTGACTGCCTTCGTGGTCGCCTGTGACCGCGGCGAACTCGACCGCGAGGAGGTGTTCTACCTCAGCGACGCCATGAGCCGGGTCGGGCGTCGGCTCGACTGGCACGAGCACCCGGTGGTCGACAAGCACTGCATCGGCGGCATCCCCGGCAACCGTACCTCCATGCTGGTGGTGCCCATCGTCGCCGCCCACGGCCTGCTCTGCCCCAAGACCTCGTCGCGGGCGATCACCTCGCCTTCGGGCACCGCCGACACCATGGAGGTGCTGGCCAACGTCGACCTGCCCTTCGATGAGCTGGGCGACATCGTGCGCACCCATCGGGGCTGCCTGGCCTGGGGCGGCACCAGCCAGCTCTCGCCCGCCGACGATGTGCTGATCTCGGTGGAGCGGCCGCTGGCCATCGACTCGCCCGGCCAGATGGTCGCCTCGATCCTCTCCAAGAAGGCCGCCGCCGGCTCCAGCCATCTGCTGCTCGACATCCCCGTGGGGCCCCACGCCAAGGTGCGCTCGATGCCCGAAGCCCGGCAGCTGCGCCGGCTGTTCGAGTTCGTCGCCAAGTGCATGGGACTGACCCTGGACGTGGTGATCACCGACGGCAGTCAGCCGATCGGCCGTGGCATCGGCCCGGTGCTCGAGGCCCGCGACGTGATGCGCGTGCTCGCCAACCACCCCGAGGCGCCCATGGATCTGCGCCAGAAGTCGCTGCGCCTGGCGGGGCGGATGCTGGAGTTCGACCCCGACGTGCGCGGCGGTGACGGTTTCGGCATCGCCCGGGACATCCTCGATTCCGGCCGGGCACTGGAGAAGATGCAGGCGATCATCCGCGCCCAGGGCGAGAAGCCCTTCGACCCCGACGACCCGCCGCTGGCGCCCCAGAGCTACGAGGTCGTGGCGCCCGCGGCCGGCGTGGTCATCGCCATCGACAACCTCAAGCTGGCGCGCATCGCCCACCTGGCCGGTGCCCCCATGGCCGCCGGTGCCGGGATCGATGCGTTCGTGCGCATCGGCGATACGGTAGGGACCGGCCAGCCGCTCTACCGCGTCTATGCCGCCTACCGCAATGAGCTTGCCTTCGCCCACCGCTCCAGCGAGCGCGACAGCGGCATCACCCTCGGCCGCGCCGACGAGATCACCCGCTTGAACGTGGAGTTCTGATGACCACCGTACTGCTCCATTTCCCCGACCAGGCGGTCCCCGCCTCCCGCCTGGCCGAGGCGGCGGGCCTTCCCGCCCACGCCGTCGACCGCCACCGCTTCCCCGACGAGGAGCTCAAGCTCACTCTGCCCTTCGCCGAGGCCGGCACCTTTCCCGACACCCTGGTGATCTACCGCAGCCTCGACCGCCCCAACGACAAGCTGATCGAGCTGTTGCTGCTCGCCCGCCATGCCCGCCGCCAGGGCGTGCGCCGCCTGGTGCTGGTGGCGCCGTACCTGGCCTACATGCGCCAGGACATCGCCTTTCACCCCGGCGAAATCGTCAGCCAGACCATCGTCGGCGGCTTTCTCGCCGAGCTGTTCGATGCCGTGATCACCGTGGACCCGCACCTGCACCGCATCGACCGTCTCGACCAGGCGATCCCCATCGAGCATGCCATCGCGCTTTCCGGCGCACCGCGCCTGGCCGAGCTGGTCGCCAGCAAACGCCACGAGGCGCTGCTGATCGGCCCCGACGAAGAGGCGCTGCAGTGGGTGCAGGGGGCCGCCGAGGTCACCGGCTTCGACTACGACGTATGCCGCAAGGTGCGCCACGGCGACCGGGAGGTGGAGATCCAGCTCCCCGACCTGGCGCTTACCGATCGCCAGGTGGTGCTGATGGACGACGTCGCCAGTTCCGGCCACACCCTCGCCCGTGCCGCCGAGCAAGTGCTCGCCGCCGGCGCCGCCTCGGTCGACGTGGCCATCACCCACGCGCTGTTCGCCGGCGATGCGCTGGCGGTAATCGATGCCGCCGGCGTGGGGGAGGTCTGGAGCACCGACTGCATCGCCCACGAGAGCAATGCCATCGCCATGGCGCCGGTGCTGGCGGAGGCGTTGGATCGGGTGTTGGGGCCGGCGGGATAAAGCCACCATCATGCCGCACCGCCCCTCTTGGACGAGGCGATCACCTGCCTGTCACGCACCATCTACAGGGAGGCCAAGGGAGGGCACGCCGGTTGCTTCCGTATCGGCTTCACCCCATCGCCCCGGCGTTGCCATCCCAGGTCGCATCACCGTCGCCATATCCAGTAGCGCCCACCCATCGGGCCGGGGCGCTCGTTGATGATCGGCTGTTCATCGGCGGGAAGCCGGATGATCGGATGGGGCCGGCGCGGGTGCTCCCCGATTTCCAGCAGCCGGCGGATGCGCTCGCTGGTCGGCGGGTGGGTGCGTAGCCAGTCGAGCCAGGCGGGGTTGTTGTGGCCGTAAATCGCCGTCAGCCAACTGCCGTGGTAGCGCTCCAGGATGTCCAGGGCCGAGGCGAGGCCGTGAGGGTCGCCGGTGAGGGCGGCAGCTTCCAGGTCGGCGGTGTATTCGCGGTTGCGCGAGAGCGCGAGCTGGAGCAGGGTGCTGAGGGTCGGGGCCAGCGCCACCAGCAGCAGCGGCCGCCAGGGGAAGGCCAGCTCCCCCGCCATGACCAGCGGCAGCATCAGCAGCAGGCTGACCTGCACCACGGTCGTGATCCAGAGGGTGAGCCGGGTCATGGCGGCCGCCAGCGACATCACCCGGGTGTCGTCGTGTTGCAGATGGCTCACCTCGTGGGCGAGCACGCCGGCCAGCTGGCGCAGGTCGAGCGTCCTGAGCAGGCCGTCGGTGATGGCGATGCCGCCGTCGCGGCGGGTGCCGACGGCGAAGGCGTTGAGGTCGCGCGTCGGGGAGTAGTAGAGCTGGGGCGCCATCTCCAGTCCGGCGCGCCGATAGAGAACATCGAGAACCCGGTAGAGTTGCGGGGCATGGTGACGGCGCAGCAGGCCGGCGTTGGAGCTGGCCAGGATCATCCGGGCCGGCATCCAGCTGCTGAGATATACGGCCACCATCACCGCCACGAAGCCCATGATCACGCCGGCGGCACCGGAGAGGAAGTAGCCCGGCACGGACATGACCAGCGCCAGGCTGGCCATGATCAGCAGGGTCTGCAGGCCATTCTTGAGGCGGCTGCGCCAGAGCTTGTGCGGTCTGAGTGACATGGTGACCCTCGTTTCCGGCCGAGGTGGACATCGATTCGTGCTCGACTACCCCACGATATCCGTATTTCGGGGCGGCGGAACAGCTCGGGCAGATCGGCGGGCCGGCGTCGCCGACCTCGGCTACGCTCAAGGCGTGCCCCACCCCTGACCCACCGCAGAAGGAGTGCCTCATGAGCACCCTCATCAACGAGCGCGACCTGGCCTCCTCCCGGGACTGCCCGGTCATCGATGGCCAGCGCCAGGTGCAGCATGTCGCGCCGCGTTCCGCCGATGTCGGCGGCATTCCCGTCAACCGGGTGCTGCCCTCGCGACAGCGCCGCCTGGTGGGCGCCTGGTGCTTCCTCGATCATGCCGGGCCCGCGGTCTTCAAGGGCGGTGCCGCGGGGCTGCGCGTTGGGCCGCATCCCCATATCGGCCTGCAGACCTTCACCTGGATGATCGAGGGGGAGGTGCTGCATCGCGACAGCCTCGGCCACGAGCAGGTGATCCGCCCCGGCCAGGTCAACCTGATGACCGCAGGGCGGGGCATCAGCCATACCGAGGAGTCGGTACCCGGCGAGACCCACCTGCATGCGGCCCAGCTGTGGATCGCCTTGCCCGCGGCCGACCGTCATACCGACCCGCGCTTCGACCACTACCCGGAGCTGCCCCACTGGCGGCAGGCGAGCGTCGAGCTGACTCTACTCACCGGCGAGTTCGCCGGCCATCGGGCGCCGACGCTTGCCTTCTCGCCGCTGGTGGGGCTGGACCTGACCAGCCGGGACGCGGCCACCCTACGGCTGCCGCTGCGTCACGAGTTCGAGTATGGCCTGCTGCCCCTGGAGGGCGGGCTCGAGATCGAGGGCGACACCTTCGTGCCCAACGAGCTGGCCTACCTGGGGCGTGGTCGCGATGACGTCACACTGGGCCTGCCGGCGGGTGGGCGGGCCATCCTGGTCGGCGGCGAACCGCTCGGCGAGGAGGTGCTGATCTGGTGGAACTTCGTCGGCCACAGCAAGGCGGAGATCGCCGAGGCCCAGCGCGACTGGGAGGCCGGCAGCGAGCGCTTCGGCAGCATTCCGCGGTTCGACGGCGAGCGACTCATGCCGCCGCCGCTGCCCTGGAAGGTCTAGCCGGGGAGCCGCCCGGGGCATGGCCGCGCCGGGGCAAGAGGCGGGAGGTAAGCCCCGTTGCCCCGGGTTTTCTAAAGTATGGTGTCGGCTGGACGATATCCTTGTGGACGCCCCCGAACAGGGGGATTGGCAAGGAGGCAAGTTCAGATGAATCTCACCATCGGGGTGGTGTTGCTCGCCGGCCTGGCGCTGTTTCTCGCCCTGGCATGCGTGGCGCTGCTCTATGTCATGGGTAGACCCGCCGGCACCCAGGAGAAGGAGACGGTGCTCCGGGAGCGCCCGGTCGCGAAGGCGGTGTCCGGGGACGCGGGGCGGTCGGTAATCGAGGCACCGACCGTTCAGCCGCCGTCAAGACCTGCCGTTCAGCCGCCATCCAGGCCGGCCGGGCGCGCGCTCCGGCTCCAGGCAACGCCCGACCGGGGCGTGCAGCAGTGCCTGTTCGTGGTGCTTGACAGGCCGGGGGAGGCGACCAACCGCGGGCTCGCCGGGCTGCTGCAGGATGCCGGTGCCCAGTACGACCCGACGCTGGGGGTCTACCAGGTTCCGGCGACGCGGACCGGCTACCAGCTCACCATCGCCAGCTCCTCGCCGCCCGGTACACTGCCGCCGCTGCACGAAGGGGGCGAGCAACCCGTCGTCGGCGGCGTGTCGATACTGGTCAAGTTCATCAACAAGCGCCGCGTGGCCCGCAATCCGGAGGCCCTGATCCGGTTCACGCAGTCGGTCGCCGATCTGGGCGGGCAGATACTGGATGCCGACCGCCGGGTGGTCACGCCCGATGCCATCGAGCGGCTTCGCCATGGTACGCTCTGAGGGGTAGACGTCGACATCGACCGAGGATCCCCGGCGAGCGGAGTTCCCATGCGCGACTGGCCCCGCCTCAAGGTCTACTACGACGCCGTCTGCCCCATCTGCCGACGGGAGCGGGCGCGCTATGAGCGTTGGGCCGGTGACGCGGCGAGTTCGGTGGAGTGGGTCGACGTCACCGCCAACGAGGACACCCTGCGTGCCGCAGGGGGCGATCCCGACGAGGCGCTGCTGTCGCTCCACGTGGAGGACCACCGGGGGCGAATCGTGCATGGCATCGATGCCTACATCCTGCTGATGCGACGGGTGCCACGGCTCGAGCCGCTTGCCTGGTTGCTTGGCCTGCCGGGCCTCAAGCCGATTCTGGAGTGGGCCTACCGCCGCTGGGTGCGGCGGCGGCTCGCCCTGGAAGGGCGGCTCCCGTGACCCGGGGCCGCTGCGCCGTCTTCCCCGGATGCGGCCCTATACTTTGCTGACGATCAGGGCGGCGTTCACCCCGCCGAAGCCAAAGCCGTTGCACAGGACGTGCCGGGTGACCTGGTCACGCGCCGCCCCGGGCACGAAGTCCAGGTCCCGCATGTCGGCGTCGGGGGTCTCCAGGTTCAGGGTCGGGGGGAGCCGGTCGTGCATCACCGCCAGGCCGGAGAAGATGCTTTCGATCCCGCCGGCGGCGCCCAGCAGGTGGCCGGTGGCCGACTTGGTGGAGGAGATCGGGATGCCCGCGAGCCGATCTCCGAACACGCTCCTGAGCGAGGCGATCTCGGCACGGTCGCCCACGGGCGTCGAGGTGGCGTGGGCGTTGATGTAGCCGATCTCCTCGGGCGATAGCTGCGCCATGCGCAGGGCGGCGCGGATGGCCGCGGCGGCGCCGGCTCCGTCTTCCGGTCCGGCGGTGATGTGGTAGGCGTCGGCGCTGGTGCCGTACCCGCTGAGGATCGCAAGCGGCGTGGCACCACGCGCCTCGGCGTGCGCCAGGGTCTCGATCACCAGCAGACCCGCTCCCTCGCCGATCACGAAGCCGTTGCGTGCCTGGTCGAAGGGCCGCGAGGCGCGGGTGGGCTCATCCCGTTCGGTGGAGAGCGCCTTCAGCGCGTGGAAGCCGGCCAGCGAGAGCGGGTCGACACAGGCCTCGGCGCCGCCGACCAGGGCGACATCGGCCTCGCCGCTGCGCAACAGGCGCATGCCGTCGCCGATGGCCTGGAGGCCCGCCGCGCACGCCGTCACCGGGCAACCCAGCGGCCCCCGGAAACCGTACCGGATGGAGAGGTTGCCCGCCGCCATGTTGGCCAGGAAGGCCGGCACGGTGAAGGGGGAGAGGCGCCGGTAGCCGCGCTGCACCAGGGTGTCCTGCGCCTGGGTGATGGTGGGAAGGCCGCCGATTCCCGTGCCCACGATGGTTGCGGTGGCCCGCTGTTCGGCCTCGTCCTCGGGGAACCAGCCGGCCTGGGTCAGCGCCTGCTGGGCGGCGGCCAGGGCGTAGAGGCTGAACAGCTCCAGCTTGCGGCGCTCCTTGCTGTCGGCGACCCGGTCGAGGTCGAAGCCGGCCTCGGTGTCGTCGCCGATCGTGGGGACCAGCCCCGCGATCTTGATCGGCAGATCGCCGGTGTCGAAGCGGGTGATCGGGCCGATGCCCGAACGCCCCTCGAGCAGGCGGCGCCATGCTGCCTTGACGCCGCATCCGAGGGGACTGATCATGCCCATGCCCGTGATGACGATCGGTGATTCCATGGTGTCTCCTGAAGGTCTAGGGTCGCGGCCAACCTAGCATCGGGCTAGATATGATCAAGATAATATTCAGTCTCGTGACGGCGAGGTGGTCATGCCATATTCAGCAGCGCACAAGGCGAGATCCCGGGAGCGCATCCTGACGTCCGCCACCGAGTTGTTCTGTCGCTATGGCTTCGACAAGGTCTCCATCGGGCAGATCATGAAGCTGGCGAAGATGACCCATGGCGCCTTCTATGCCCACTTCGCATCGAAGGAGGCCCTCTACAATGCCTCCATCCATGAAACCCTGGAGGGCAGCCGCGCAGCGCGACTGGTCAAGGGGCCCTTGTCAGTGAAGCACCTGACGGCCCTGGTGGCCAACTACTGGAACCTCCAGGAACTGGAGCGCAAGCACAAGCCGGGGCCGGAAACGGTGCTGTTCAATGAGATAGGCAATGAGAACGCCGAAATCAGGACCCTGTTCGAGGCCTCCTACCAGCGCATGAGGAAGATGCTGGAAACCCGGCTCATCGCCTTGAGCCGCCTGAAGAAACTGCCCTTCGAGCCCGACCGCCAGGTCATCGCCGAGAAGTCCCGTGCCATCCTCGCCTCCCTGGTGGGCGCCGTCGCCATCGCCAAGAGCCTGCCCGAGGAAGAGGAGCGGCGGAACATCCTCGAGGCCGCCCAACGGCAGATCCTGCTGATGCTCGGCGTCAAGGAGAGCGAGCTGGATGGCATGCTCACTGCCGTTGGCCAAGGCGACTGAGGTCGGCGCGTGCCCGGGGCGGCGACGGGGGAGCCTCGACCGGGCCTCCGGTGACCCGCGCCGCTGCCAGGCGGCGTCCCCCGGGATCGCGATCGTGCAGGAGGCGCCCCTCGTCACCCCCGGATCTCGGCGATGACCTCGCCGGTCTCCTCGCTCAGCCCCGTCTCCTGAAAGCCGAGGCTGGCGTAGAAGTCCCGGGCGATCTGGTTGGTGGGCACATAGCAGATCGCGATCCGCTCGAAGGGGCCCTGTGCCCTGATCTCATCCAGCACGCACTGCATGGCCCTGTGCCCGATGCCTCTTCCCTGATGGTGTCGGTCGACCATGAGACGGAAGATGTTGTAGGCAGGCGGCAGGTCGTCGTGGTCGAAGGATTCGTACATGAGAAAGCCGACCACTTCCCCGTCGCAATAGATGGCGCGAGGCTGATAGGTCGGATGGAAGCTCGATTCGGCAATGGAGTACAGGTTGTCAGCGACATAGTCACGCTGCGATGTCGCTACCTCCAGTGCAATGACGGCCTCGAAGTTCTCGCGGGTGACGTCCTTCAGTGCTATGTCCATCGTATGCTCCTCCTTTTGGGGGCATCACCCGCCGCATGGGCAGAGGCGTCGCGGCCGCTCAGCGGGGGCCCGGTGCACCGGACTCCCCGGGGATCGCGATCGTCTGGTGCACCTCCCCCAGCCGCGGGCTGTAGACCCTCACTCGTACCTCTCCCTCGCCCTGTATCACCCAGCGTGCCCGCGCCTGGTGGCTGCTGCCGCGTGAGCGCTGGAACCAGGGCATATGGGCGGTGTCGCCCAGCCCGCGGCCCCAGCCGTCCAGGTGACCCAGCACCTGGCGGGCCTGGCCGGGGGCGTGCAGCCGGCAGCCCACGGCGCTGGCCGTGGCCTCCACGCCGCTGTTCCAGGGCCGTTCGCGGGCGGCCTGCACCCCGTGACTAGGCAGGTAGCCGTGATTGGCGACCGTCACCTCCAGCTCCCGGTAGCCGTCACCCAGCGGCGTGCAGT
Organism: Halomonas kalidii; assembly: GCF_030010475.1. Taxonomy (NCBI): domain Bacteria; kingdom Pseudomonadati; phylum Pseudomonadota; class Gammaproteobacteria; order Oceanospirillales; family Halomonadaceae; genus Halomonas; species Halomonas kalidii. The sequence continues at coordinate 35,521 of NZ_JASCQN010000025.1, forward strand.
GCACCGCCTCGATCACCAGCCGCGGCATGAGGGAGGCGACCTGCAGCCAGTAGGCGGTGAGGCCGTCGCAGATCGCCGGCAGGATCTCCGGTGGCGGATTCCAGATGCCGATGCTCGGGTCCAGCCCGCCGACCTCGACCGCCCCCAGTTGCGGATGGTCCAGGGGTTGCCAGGGGTGGAACAGGCGCTGCCGATTGTTGATGAGGTCCCACTGTGCCAGTCGCCCCATCTCCTCGCGGCCGAGGGCCGTGTAGTGGTCGATGAAGCGCTCGGGCCGGGGGCGGCCGAGCCGGTGGAAGAGGTCCCAGAGCTCGCAGACTTGGGCCACGCAGCCCCGCTGGTGGTAGGCGAAGTCGGTGAGGTCGCCATGCAGTGGGGTGTCCGGCTCGTAGGTGAACTCCTCGAAGCCGCTGACGGTGGGGTAGCCGACCAGCGACTGCCCCCAGGCGGCCAGTTGCCGGTAGAGCGCGAGGTCGTGCTGGTCCATGCAATTGTCATGGGCATCGGCGAGTGGACGGATGAACACGCCGCCGAAGGTATGCAGGTTCAGCCAGGCAAAGAGGTTGGGGTGGGCGAGGGCGAAATCGATGACGGCACGGGGCTCGGGTTCGGCGCCGGGGCAGTGGCCGGCGCCGAGCTGGTCGGGCTCCGGCCGCCAGCCCCAGGGGAAGTGGCGGTTGAAGTCCGGCGTATCGCGCAGCGCGTCGGGCTCGGGAATCGTCACGCCGTCCCAGTGTTCGATCACGCCCTCGGGGTAGAGTCGCCAGTAGGGCGGCGGGTCCTCCACCCGGCGCGGCAGCATCAGGCCGGGGTGGTCGGGCGACTCGACGAAGTCGCCGGCCTCGTCGTGCCGGCGCAGGTAGCGGCAGTGGCCGTCGCCATCCAGGTCTCGGGCGAGCCAGTGGGGCCTGGCGGGGCTGTCCGGGGTGCGCCGCGGGGCGGAGCGCACGAAACCGCCCTGCCGGAGCACCTGCTCGGCACCGTCCGGCGAGATGCGCGGACAGACGTAGAACAGTACCTCGCGCAGGAAGCGGCACTGGTGCTCCGGCCAGCCGCCGGGCAGGGCCTCGGGAGCGAGGTGCAAGGCCAGGGCCGCCTCGGCCACGGCCAGGGCGACGCTGGAGCCGGCCAGCTCGGTACCGTGCATGTTGCCGTCCACCCAGACCCCGGGACGTCGGCGCTCCGGCTCGGGGCCGATGGTCAGTACCCAGATGTCGCGCCCCTGCGGGGTGGTGGCGATGCTCTGCAGGCGTGCCAGCTGCGGGAAGGCCTGGGCCCACTCCTCGAGCTGTCGCGTCAGCGCCTCGTGGGTCAGGTAGAGATGACGAAAAGGGCCATCGAGTGCGTCCAGCGCCATGCCGTGCCTCCGTCGCTGTCAGTCGGGTTCCCCCGCGGGATGCCCCTCACGCTCGCGGGCCTCGGTCGCCGAGCCGGTCCAGCGTGTCGATCAGCCGCCCGCAGATGGCGTCCAGCTTCTGCTGCTGGCCGTCGCTTGCCAGGCTGCCGTCGTCATCGAAGGCTTCCTTGGCCCTGGCGACGGCGAGCTGATCCGGCAGCACCGTCACGCCGATATTGCCCAGCAACTGGCGGATCAGCGCCAGGCTGCGGATGCCGCCGAGCCCGCCGGGGGAGGCGGAGACCACCGCGGCGATTCGGCCCTGAAACAGCTTGAGCCCGCTGTCGCCTTCATGGGGGCGAGTGAGCCAGTCGATGGTGTTCTTGAGCAGCGGGGTGATGAAGCCGTTGTATTCCGGCGAGGCGATCAGCAGCCCCTGGTGCTCGGCCAGCAGCCTGCGCAGCGCCAGGGCGTTCTCGGGCAGGCCGCTCTCGGCCTCCAGGTCGCCGTCGTAGAGCGGCATCGGGTAGTCGCGCAGGTCGATGAAGGTGGGCTCGCCGCCCAGCGCCTCGATGCGGTCGGCGGCCAAGCGGGCCAACTGCTTGTTGAAGGAGTCTTCCCGGGCACTGCCGGCGAAGACCAGGATGCGGGGCAGAGTCGTGCGGTCGGTCATGTCCTCGGGCTCCATGGGCAGGTGTCTCCATCTTGACGGGCTTCCCTAGCAAGAGTGGCCGTCATGGGCCGTCTGCGCCAGGCGGGTCGCGGCCTGGCAAGAGGGGGCAGGGCGACGTACTCTACTCGCACGGTCCTGCCTCAGGAGTCTCACGAATGGACATGTACATGCAGGCAGCCCTCGAGGAGGCCCGCCAGGGGCTCGCCGAAGGGGGAATTCCCATCGGCTCGGTGCTGGTACACCGGGGGGGATCATCGGCCGGCGGGTGCAGCTGGGCAGCGCGGTGCTGCAGTCGCCCGAGTGCATCGCGTTGATGGAGGGCTTCATCCGGGAGTCGCCGGCGCTATGGAACGAGGATATCGACGAATAACCCCGGTCCGGGCGGATCTCGTTGCCTGGCCGGTGTGGCTGGTGCTCTGGGCGTGGCTGGCCTGGCTACTGCCGGGACCCGCCATGGCCCAGGACGACTGGCTACGCGATAGCTGGCGCGAAGTGATCGCTGGCTCCCCCTTCGACGAGCCCCTGCAGGTCGACTCGCAGGCGCGCAGCCATTCGGTCAGCGGCAGCGTCCACGCCCGGGTCCATCAGCCCTTCGAGCGTCTCGTCGACGAACTCTCATCGCCCGCGGCCTGGTGCGAGATCCTCTTCCTGCATCTCAACGTCAAGGGCTGCCTTCACGGGCCGGGAGGGAGTACCGAGGGCACCGCCCTGGCGCTCTTCGTGGGGCGCCAGGACCAGGTCGACCCGGCGCATGCCGAGCGCCTCGATCTGCGGTGGCGGATCGTGACACGGCAGCCGCGTTACCTGGACGTGGCACTGGAGGGGGACGAAGGGCCTTACGGCACTCGCGCCTTTCGCCTGCAGTTGCGGGTGGTACCCGATGACGAGGACCACAGCCTGGTCCAGCTGCGCTACTCCCTGGTCTTCGGTATGGCGGCTCGCCTCGCCCTGCGTGGCTATTTCACCTTCGGCGGGCGCGATCGTGTGGGCTTCACCCTGGAAGGCACGGGAGCGGGCGGTCAGCCGATCCATGTGGGCGGCACCCGGGGCATGATCGAGCGCAACGTCATGCGTTTCTACCTGGCGCTGGAAGCGCATCTGGATACCCGCACGCTGCCCGAGACCGAACGCCTTGAGGCCAGCCTGGATCGCTGGTTCACCCTGACGATGCGCTACCCCCGCCAGCTCTTCGAGATCGACCGGGCCTCCTACCTCGACCAGAAGCGGCGCGAGTACGAGCACCAGCAGGCCCTGGCCGGGGAAGAGGCGCAGGGGGGCCGATAACGGAGGCCTGCACCGATGGCTTTCCCACGTCGCGACGCGACCGATACGACCCTGTGGCTGACCGGGGATGTGATGACCGGGCGCGGCATCGACCAGATACTGCCCCACCCCGGCGATCCCCGACTCTTCGAGTCGTACATGACGTCGGCCATCGGCTATGTGTCGCTGGCCGAACGCGCGACCGGCCCCATCCCCCGGCCCCGGGACTTCTCCTACATCTGGGGCGAGGCCCTGGAGGAACTCGACCGCCTGGCGCCGGACCTGCGGCTGGTCAACCTGGAGACGGCGGTCACCACCAGCGACGACGCCGAGCCCAAGGGTATCAACTACCGCATGCACCCGGCCAACCTGCCCGTGCTGAGTGCCGCCGGGGTGGAGGGCTGCGTCTTGGCCAACAACCATGTGCTCGACTGGGGGCCGGATGGCCTCGTCGAGACCCTGGAGGTGCTCGAAGGTGCCGGCTTGCGCACCGTGGGGGCCGGGCGCCGCCGTGCAGAGGCGCTGGCGCCGGTGCCCTTCGGCGTGCCGGGGGGCCGGGTGTGGCTGCTGGCCCTGGGGGCCCCCAGCAGCGGCATCCCCGGGGCCTGGGCGGCCACCGATGAGCGGCCCGGCATCCACCTGTTGCCCGAGCTCACGGCCGAGGCCGTGGGTGCCATTGCGGCCGAGATCGCCAGGTGTCGGGAGCCGGGGGACCTCGCCGTGGTCTCGCTGCACTGGGGCGTCAACTGGGGCTACGAGATTCCTCGCGCGCATCGGCGCTTCGCCCATCGGCTCGTCGACGAGGCCGGCGTCGATCTCGTCTGGGGACACTCCTCGCACCATCCGCTGGGCATCGAGGTGCACCGCGGCAAGCTGATCCTCTACGGCTGCGGCGACCTGATCAACGACTATGAAGGCATCTCCGGGCACGAGGACTTCCGCAGTGATCTGGTGCTGCTCTACTTGCCGACGCTGGGGCTGGCCGATGGCCGCCTGGCGCGGCTGGTCCTGGTGCCCATGCGGCTACGTCACTTTCGCCTGAACCGGGCCACACCCGACGAGGCGCAGTGGCTCGGCCGGATGCTGAACCGGGAAGGGCGGCGGTTCGGCACCGGGGTTCGACTCGACAGGCACGGGCGGCTGGTCCTCGAGTGGCGTTGATGGTCCGGTGGCGAGGCGGAGGCCCTGGCGCCGGCCCCGCCGTTCGTGGCAGCCTGTCTCGACCCCGTGCCCGGGAGCCCTTCACCGGGGCCCTGGGCCAGCACGGCCCCCTGGCCGGCATGTGGCGGGTAGACGAGGTCCGAATCCGATGGCGGGCACCCGGCCTGGTCGGGTGCCCATGCGTCCTGCAGTGAAATGGAGATCAAGATGAGCTTTCAGGGTGAGCAGTATCCCGGCGTGCAGTCGCCGACCGCGGAGTCCGACGGCTTTCGCCTCAACCACACCATGCTGCGGATCAAGGAGCCGGAGAGGGCGCTGGCCTTCTATACCCGGGTGTTCGGCCTGCGTGTGCTGCGCCGGCTGGATTTCGAGGAGATGCAGTTCTCGCTCTATTTCCTGGCTCGGCCGGAGGCCGGCGAGCGCGTGCCCGAAGCGACCGGCGAGCGCACCGTGTGGACCTTCGGCCAGCGCGGCGTGCTGGAGCTGACCCACAACTGGGGCACCGAGGAGCAGGTGGACTTCGCTTACCACGACGGCAATGCCGAGCCCCAGGGCTTCGGCCATATCTGCTTCTCGGTGCCCGACCTCGAGGCGGCCGAGGCCTGGTTCGACGCCAACGACGTCGAGTTCGTCAAGCGCTCGGACCAGGGCAAGATGAAGAACGTGGTCTTCGTCAAGGACCGCGATGGTTACTGGATCGAGGTGGTCCAGGCCGACCGGCTTGCCGCCCTGGGCGACTGACGCCGTCTGCCCGAGCCCGGCGTCGTGATCCGAGAAGTCGCTTGCGTGCCACCTGCTGGGGTGGCCGGCCCCGTTCCCTGCGTTCGCCGGGTCAGTCCGGGGGTGGCCCGACGAAGGCGCCGCGGTGAAAGCCCGCCGCGGCCTCGACCTCGGCGATGCCACGCTGGCCGGGTTCCGGCGGTTCGTCGCCGGCCAGCACCCGCAGCACCGACCTGACGCCGCGTGACAGCGAGATCAGGTTGTAGCCGCCCTCCAGCACGAAGACCAGGCGTCCCTGGCAGTGCCGGCGGGCCAGGGTCTTGAGGATGCCGGTCATGGCGGCGAAGCCGTCATAGGAGACCTCCATGGCCAGGTCATGGCTGTGCGGATCGAAACCGGTCGAGACCAGGATCAGGTCGGGCTGGAACCACTCGGTCGCCGGTACCAGGATCTCGCGAAAGGCCTTGAGGTAGGCGGCGTCGCCTGCGTCGGCGGGGAGGGGGATATTGACGTTGGTGCCATCCCCCAGGCCCATGCCGATCTCCTCGAGGCTCCCCGTGCCGGGATAGAAGGGGGCGGCGCGGTGCAGGTCGCAGAACAGCACATGCGGGTCGGCCCAGAAGATATCCTGGGTGCCGTTGCCGTGATGGGCATCCCAGTCGACGATCATCACTCGACTGCAGTCCAGTGCTGCGCGGGCATGAGCGGCGGCCACCGCCACGTTGTTGAACAGGCAGAAGCCGCGGGCGCGCACCGGCTCGGCGTGGTGACCGGGGGGTCTCACCAGCGCGAAACTGCTCGCGGCCCTTCCCTCGACGACGGCCTCGACGGCGGCAATCGCCGTGCCGGCGGCCACCTCGGCGGCGTCGACGCTACCTGGCGACACGGCCGTGGTGTCCACATCCAGCCAGGCGCTCTGGCCGCGAAGCTCGAAGATATGGTCCAGGTAGGAACTGGTGTGCACGCGGCCCAGCTGCTCCCGCGTCGCCGCCTTGCCCGGCTCGAAGGTCACGCCGGGAACCGGCTCGAGTTCCAGAAGATGCCGGATGGCGGTGAGTCTGGCGGGGTGTTCTGGATACTTCCAGGGGACCCCCAGCCCCGACAACAGTGAGCGAATACGCTTGTCCATGCGACCCGGCAGGAAAGGCGCCTCGATATCCGGCTCATGGGCCAGCATCCGCTCGTCATAGAAGGCGATCACGCTGTTCTCGTCGGTCACGATGCAAGCTCCATGGGTGTGCAGCGAAAAGGCGATTCAGGCAACTGCCTGGCTACAGCATAGACGGGGCAGGGTAGTGGGGGAACGGGTGTCGTCGAACTCACTCGGTGGCCAGGCACTCCGGCAGGCTGTCGCGCAGGGCACGAGGCGTGATGCCCAGGTCGTCGAAGGTGCCGGTGCCGTCGTCGACGATGTTGTCCCGCTGCATCAGGATCACCTGGTCGCGGGTCAGGGGAGGGTTGGGCAGGACCGAGGCCAGCGCCGCCAGCGTCCGCCAGGCGACGAAGGGCACCGGCAGCAGCCGTCGGTCGCGTTTCCGGTGGGCCAGTACCAGCTCGAGGATCTCGCGGTAGCGCATCACGTCCGGCCCGCCCAGCTCGAACAGGCGCCGCTCGGTGAGCGGCTCGCCGAGCAGCCGGATCAGGGCCCGGGCGACGTCCACCACATGCACCGGTTGCAGCCGGGTCTCGCCCTGGCCGAACAGCGGGATCAGCGGCAGGCGGGTGAGCCCGGCGAGGGTGGAGAGGAAGGCGTCGCCCGGGCCGAACAGCACGCTGGGGCGCACGATGATCGCCCTGGGCAGGGCGTCGAGCACCGCGGCTTCGCCGCGGGCGCGGGCGCGCACGTAGGCCGAATCCGAGTGCGGGGAGGCGCCGATGCCGGAGATCTGCACCAGGCGTTCGATATCGGCCCGTCTGGCCAGGCGTGCCAGGCGGCTCGCGCCGTCCACATGGATGGCCTCGAAACTCGCCTGGCGGGTCGGCACGTACAGGCTCACCGCATTGACTGCGGCACTGGCCCCGGCGAGGGCGGCGGCGGTACTGGCTTCGTCACGGATATCGGCGCTGGCGAGTTCGAGTCGGTCGCCGTCCTCGGCCCAGTCGGGCAGGGCCGGGTGGCGGGCGGCGATGCGTACCGTCTGGCCGGCATCCACCAGCTCGCGGACGATGGCGCGGCCCAGGAAACCGGTACCACCGAAGACCGTGATCGGGCCCCGGGTCATGGCGATGCCTCCTGCATCAGCAGTGTGCCTTGAGCCTCAGCCGCACATAGTCGGCCGTCCAGTTGCCGTGGCTGTCGCACAGGCTGGGGGCCAGCCAGGCGAGGGCATCTTCCAGCACCGCCTCGCGAACGTCGTCGTCCAGGCCATGCAGAAAGGGGTTGGCGAAGGTGGCGAGCCAGCCGGCCATGCCGGTGGGCAGTGGCGTGGGGCGTGGAAGCAGTTCGATGGTCTCGACCGTGAAGCCGGCGGCCTCCAGGCAGGAGCGATACTCTTCGGTGGTGGGAAAGTACCAGGGGAAGCGGGCCTTGCCGCTGATGCCGCGGGTATGCAGCGCCGCGAGCAGAGCAGTGCAGATGGCGGCGACATTGCCGTGGCCGCCGAACTCGGCGACGAAGCGCCCCCCCGGCTTCAGCGCCCGCCTCACGCCGGCGACCACGGCCTCATGGTTGAGCATCCAGTGCAGGGCGGCGTTGCTGAAGACGGCATCGAACTCGTGGTCGAAGGGCAGGTGGTGGGCATCCACCAGCCGGGCATCCAGTCCGCGAGCCCGGGCGGCATCGACCATGTCGGCCGCGCCGTCGACCCCGACGAGGGTGGCGCCGGACTCGGCCAGGGCTTCGGTCAGGGTGCCGTCACCACAACCCAGGTCGAGGATACACTCGCCGGGGCGTGGCGCCAGCAGTTCGGCCACGGCGCTCCCCAGCGCCGGCACGAAGTCGGCGTGTTGGGCATAGCCGCGGGCATTCCAGTTCTGGCCGGGGGCATTGTGCGGGATATCGGTCATGGGCGGCTCCGTGACGGGGGCAGGTTTCGTGCCTTGCTGGTCTCAGGTTAACCCATTACCGGTCGCCGGCCATCAGCTCGCGGATCAGCGGCGGGGTCTCGATAGTGAATGAGAATGATTGGCGTTCTTGATGGGATCGGCGCTGATCATGCCGGCATCCTGCCACTTGCGCGCGAGAAGTGGCCGGGGGGCTTCACATCGAAATCATACAGGACTAAAATGGTCCCCAATCGATCGCGGGAGCGTCCAGGCCCGCGCCCCTGAGGAGTCACGCATGCTCAAGCTCTCACGGCTGACCGATTATGCCGCGGTGGTGATGGCCCAGATCGCCCGGCATCCCGAGCAGTCGCATGCGGCGGCGGAGCTCGCCGAGGCGGTGCAGCTGCCGCATCCCACGGTCAGCAAGACCCTGAAGATGCTGGTCAAGGCGGGGCTGCTGGAGTCGCACCGCGGCGCCCAGGGGGGGTACTCCCTGGCGCGACCGGCTTCCCGGATCACCGCCATCGACATCATCACCGCCATCGAGGGGCCGGTGGCGATGACCGAATGCAGCCACGCCGAGGGCGACTGTGATCTCGCCGCCACCTGCGGGGTCGCCGACAACTGGCAGCGCGTCTCACTGGGGGTGCGCACCCTGCTCGACAGCGTGACGCTGGCCCACCTGGCCGATACCACGCCGATCAAGCTGCCGGTGCAGCTACCCATACAGAGCGTGAGCCTGGCCGCCGACACGGCCTGAGCCCACCGAACCGGATTCATTACCCGAGGCGAGCACGGCTCGCCGACCCAACCGCCCGGGAGGGGAAGCATCATGGCAAGTCAGGAAATGGAACAGCTCGTCCGTCGCGACTACAAGGAAGGGTTCGTGACCGACATCGAGAGCGATACGGTTCCGCCCGGTCTCGACGAGAGCACCATCGCCTTCATCTCGAACAAGAAGGGCGAGCCGGAGTGGATGCTCGAGTGGCGCCTCAAGGCCTACCATCAGTGGCTGAAGATGACGCCGCCGTCCTGGGCGCACCTGGACTATCCGCCCATCGACTACCAGGCGATCTCCTACTACAGCGCACCGAAGCGCCCGGAGGACCGCCCCCAGAGCCTCGACGAGGTCGACCCCAAGCTGCTCGAGACCTACGAGAAACTGGGCATTCCGCTGCACGAGCGGGCGGCGCTCGCCGGGGTGGCGGTGGATGCGGTGTTCGACTCCGTCTCGGTGGCCACCACCTTCAAGGAGAAGCTCCACGAGGCGGGGGTGATCTTCTGCTCGATCTCCGAGGCGATCCGCGAGTACCCGGAGCTGGTCAAGCAGTACCTGGGCACGGTGGTGCCCCAGGGCGACAACTATTTCGCGGCGCTCAATTCGGCGGTGTTCACCGACGGTTCCTTCGTGTTCGTGCCCGAGGGGGTGACCTGCCCGATGGAGCTCTCGACCTACTTCCGCATCAACGCCGCCAACACCGGCCAGTTCGAGCGCACCCTGATCATCTGCGAGAGCCGCGCCCAGGTGTCGTACCTGGAGGGCTGCACCGCGCCGATGCGCGACGAGAACCAGCTGCATGCCGCGGTGGTCGAGCTGGTGGCCCTGGAGGATGCCTACATCAAGTACTCCACGGTGCAGAACTGGTACCCCGGCGACGAGGACGGCAAGGGCGGCATCTACAATTTCGTCACCAAGCGTGGCGATTGCCGCGGCGACCGCTCGCGGATCAGCTGGACCCAGGTAGAGACGGGCTCCGCGATCACCTGGAAGTATCCCTCCTGCGTGCTGCGCGGGAAGGACAGCATCGGCGAGTTCTACTCCGTGGCGGTGACCAATGGCCGCCAGCAGGCCGATACCGGCACCAAGATGATCCATATCGGCGAGGGCACCCGCTCCTACATCGTCTCCAAGGGTATCTCCGCCGGGCGCGCCAATCAGTCCTATCGCGGGCTGGTCAAGGTGGGGCCGCGGGCGAAGAATGCGCGCAACTTCACCCAGTGCGACTCCCTGCTGATCGGTGACAAGTGTGGCGCCCACACCTTTCCCTACCAGGAGATCGGCAACAGCAGCGCCACCGTCGAACACGAGGCGACCACCTCGAAGATCGGCGAGGACCAGCTGTTCTACTGCCAGAGCCGCGGCATCTCCGAGGAGGATGCGGTCAGCATGATCGTCAACGGCTTCTGCAAGGACGTCTTTCAGGAATTGCCCATGGAGTTCGCCGTCGAGGCCGAGGCGCTGCTGAACGTGACCCTCGAGGGGGCCGTCGGCTAGGCCGCCGCGGACACCATCGCACCTATCGCGTCGCGCGGGCGGCGCAAACCGGATCAAAGGTAATCAACATGCTCGAAGTCAAGGATCTGCACGTCACGGTCGAGGGTTCCGAAATCCTCAAGGGCCTCAATCTGACCGTCAAGGCCGGGGAAGTTCACGCCATCATGGGCCCCAACGGGGCCGGCAAGTCGACCCTGTCCGCGGTGATCGCCGGCAAGGATGGCTACGAGGTGACCGCCGGCTCCATCACCTTCGAAGGCCGGGACGTCCTGGAGATGGAGATCGAGGAGCGGGCCCAGGCCGGGCTGCTGCTGGGCTTCCAGTACCCGGTGGAGATCCCCGGGGTCAAGAACATCTACCTGCTCAAGGCGGCACTCAACGCCCAGCGTGCGGCCCGCGGCGAGGGGGAGATCCCGGCGCCGGAGTTCATGAAGCTTATCAAGGAGAAGATCGCCTTCATGAAGATGGACACCAGCTTCCTGCAGCGCGCCGTCAACGAGGGGTTCTCCGGCGGCGAGAAGAAGCGCAACGAGATCCTGCAGATGCTGGTGCTCCAGCCGCGGCTGGCGATGCTCGACGAGATCGATTCCGGCCTCGATATCGACGCCATGCGCGTGGTCGCCGACGGCGTCAACAGCCTGCGTGCCGAGGATCGCGGGATTCTGCTGGTGACCCACTACCAGCGCCTGCTGGACTTCGTGGTGCCCGACAAGGTCCACGTGCTGGTCGACGGCCGCATCGTCAAGAGCGGGGACGCCGAGCTGGCCCGTGAGCTCGAGGCCCGCGGCTACGAGTGGCTGCTGGAGGAAACTGCCGCATGAGCGATGTTCAGAACGATGTGACGCGCTTCCTCGACCGTCTGGCCGAGCGCGCCGCTGCACGAGGGCCCGAACCGACCTGGATCGCCGCCCGCCGTCAGGCCGGCGCCGCCCGCTTCGAGGCCATGGGCTTTCCCCATCGCCGCGTCGAGCAGTGGAAGTACACCGACGTGCGTGCCATCGCCCGGGGCGACTTCGCCCTGGCCGCCGACGGCGAGTTTTCCCAGGCCTCGGCGGCGGCCCTGACGCTGCCCATCGAGGCGCACCGCCTGACCTTCGTCGACGGGATCTTCTCCGCGGCGCTCTCCCGCCTCGACGACCTGCCCACCGGCGTGCGGCTGCTGCCGCTGTCACAGGCGCTGGCCGAGAATCACGAGGCCGTGGGCGGTCCGCTGGGGAGGCTCACCGGGGTCGAGTTCTCGCCCTTCTCGGCGCTCAACACCGCCTTCATGGAGGAGGGTGCCGTATTGCGCCTGGCGCCGGGCACCGTGGTCGAGAAGCCGATCATCCTGCAGTTCCTCTCCCGGGCCGGCGAGGCGCCGGTGATGAGCCACCCGCGCATCCTGGTCGAGGCGGGCGGGCGCAGCCAGGCCACGGTGATTGAGCACCACGTGGGCGAGGAGGCCGCGGCCAACTTCACCAACCTGGTGGAGGAGATCATGCTGGATCGCGGCGCCATCCTGACCCACTACAAGCTGCAGGAGGCGCCGCTCGGTGACCTGCACGTGGCCAGCATCCAGGTGGAGCAGGCCCGCGACAGCCGCTTCACCTCGTTCAACCTGAACCTCGGTGGTGGCCTGGTGCGCACCGACCTGGTGGCGGACCTCAACGGCCAGGGGGCCGAGACCCATTTCAACGGCCTCTTCTACGGCCAGGGGCGCCAGCACGTGGACAATCACACCCTGGTCAACCACAACGCACCCCACACCTTCTCCAACGAGAACTACAAGGGCATTCTCGACGACCGCGCCCATGGCGTGTTCAACGGCAAGGTGATCGTCAAGCGCGACAGCCAGCAGATCGAGGCCTACCAGAACAACGCCAACCTGCTGCTCTCCGACCGCGCCGAGATCGACACCAAGCCCGAACTCGAGATCTATGCCGACGACGTCAAGTGCTCCCACGGCGCCACCACCGGCCAGCTCGACGAGGAGGCGATCTACGCCCTGCGCACCCGCGGCATCGACGAGCAGACCGCCCGTGGCCTGCTGACCCTGGCCTTTGCCGGGGAGGTGATGGAGCAGGTGGACCTCGATGCCGTGTCCGAACGGGTCGAGCTGGCCGTGGCCGGCAAGCTGCCCGAGCGCTTCAACCTGGCCGGCCTGGTGGAAACCGCCGTGGCATTCGGCGAGGAATGAGGAGAGGAATCAGCCATGACTGACCTGGCCACCAGCACCACACTCGATGCCCCGTCCCTGGACGTGGCCGCGATCCGCGCGGACTTCCCGATCCTGGCGCGCCAGGTACACGGCAGACCGCTGGTCTATCTCGACAACGCCGCCACCAGCCAGACCCCGCGGCAGGTGATCGAGGTATTCGACGACTACTACGGCCGTTACAACGCCAATATCCACCGCGGGTTGCACACCCTCGCCGACGAGGCCACCGCCGCCTTCGAGGGCACCCGCGAGACGGTGCGGGCCTTTCTCAACGCCGCCGAGAGCCGCGAGATCATCTTCACCCGCGGCACCACCGAGGCGATCAACCTGGTGGCGGGCGCCTGGGGCCGGGCCAACCTGAAGCCGGGCGACGAGGTGCTGGTGTCGCTGCTCGAGCACCACTCCAACATCGTGCCCTGGCAGCTGCTGGCCAGCGAGCTCGGCATCGTGATCAAGGTGATCCCGGTGGACGAGCGGGGCGTGCTGGACCTCGATGCCTACCGTCGGCTGTTCACCGCGCGCACCCGGCTGGTGGCAGTGAACCACGTCTCCAACGCCTTCGGCACCGTCAACCCGGTGCGCGAGATGGCCAAGGTCGCCCACGACGAAGGGGCCCTGATCCTGGTCGACGGCGCCCAGGCGGCCCCCCACCAGAAGATCGACGTGCGCGACATCGATGCCGACTTCTATGCCTTCTCGGGCCACAAGGTCTACGGGCCCACCGGTGCCGGGGTGCTCTATGGCAAGGCCGCGCTGCTCGAGGCGATGCCGCCCTGGCAGGGGGGCGGCGAGATGATCCGCACCGTCTCCTTCGAGACGCCCACCACCTTCGCTGCGATTCCGCACAAGTTCGAGGCCGGCACTCCGGCCATCGCCGAAGTGATCGCCCTGGGCGCGGCGCTGAAGTGGGTCGACGCCCTGGGCCTCGAGGCCATCGGTGCCTGGGAGCAGCGCCTGCTGGCGCACGCCACCGCGCGTGTCTCGCGCATCGACGGCCTGCGCATCCTCGGCACCGCGCCGGGCAAGGCCGGCGTACTGTCGTTCGTGGTCGACGGGGCTCACTCCCAGGACATCGGCCTGCTGATCGACCAGCTCGGCGTGGCGATCCGTACCGGCCACCACTGTGCCCAGCCGCTGCTGACGCACTTCGGCGTCGATGCCACCTGCCGGGCTTCGTTCGCTGCCTATAACACCCTGGAAGAAGTCGATGTCTTCGCCGAGGCCCTCGAGCGGGTCATCGGCATGGTGCGCTAAGGAGCCCCATGAGCACTATCGAGCAGATTGTCGGCCTCGAGAAGGGCCAGACGCTGCCGCTGCAGCGCGACGTGGAGGCGATCTCCATTCCCTTCGGCAAGACCGTGACCCTGGTCGAGGACAGCCTCGTCAGCGTGATGCAGGCCAAGGGCAGCTCGGTCAGCGTCGGCTTCGAGGGGCGGCTCTACCTGATCGAGGGCGCCAACCTGGATGCCCTCGGGCTCGAGGCCTTGCCGCGCCCGACGCTGCCCGAGACGGCCTCCGACGACGAGATCGAGGAGTTCGTCTGGGACCAGCTGCGCACCTGCTTCGATCCGGAGATCCCGGTCAACATCGTCGACCTGGGCCTGGTCTACGGCTGTCGCATCGAGCGGCTGATCACCGGCGAGCGCATCGTCACCATCCGCATGACCCTGACCGCGCCGGGCTGCGGGATGGGCGACGTGATCGCCGCCGATGCCCGCAACAAGATCCTCGGCGCCCCGCAGATCAGCAAGGTGCACACCGAGATCGTCTTCGATCCACCCTGGAGCCGTGAGATGATGAGCGACGAGGCCAAGCTGGAGCTGGGGATGTTCTGACGCCCTTCGGCTTCTTCCCGTCGGGGGGATGGATGCACGCGCTGCTGTGGAAGCTCTTCAAGGTGTTGCTGATGTTGCTGGGGGCGCTGCTGCTGCTGGCGACCCTGCTGTTCGTGGTCGGCAACCTCTGGGTCCTGGGCCAGACCCAGGCCCGCATCGAGCGCGATCTGCCGCTGTGCGGCGCGCAGCGGGTCGGCATCGTCTTCGGCACCTCCCACTGGACGCGCAGCGGCGTCCGCAACCCCCACTTCGATGCCCGCATGAGCGCCTCCGCGCGCCTGATCCGCCTCGGGCGGGTCGACCACTTGCTGCTCTCGGGCGACAACCGTACCCGCTTCTACAACGAACCCGTGACCATGTGGCGGGACCTGCGTGGGCGCCACATCCGCGACGAGGACATGACCCTGGACTATGCGGGTTTCAGTACCTTCGACACCCTGACCCGGGCGCGCGACGTGTTCGGCGTGGAGAGTGCGCTGCTGATCACCCAGGCGTGGCATCTGCCGCGGGCGCTCTACATCGCCGATAGTCTGGGGCTCGAGGTAACCGGCTGTGCGGTGCCGTCGCGACCGGTGAGGGGGGTATGGCGGCTGCAGGCACGCGAGTGGATCGCCCGGGTGGCGACCCTGGGCGACCTCTACCTGTGGGGGCGCGAGCCCTACTTCCTGGGCCCCCTGGAGCCGCTGGAGATTGCGCCACGCAGCTGGGAGGCATGGATGCTGGACGGCGGGGCCTCCATCGACGAGTAGCTGGCCGGCCGGTTCAGCGGCGCTGGCGCTGCTTCTGCAGGGCGTAGAGCTCGCGGATCAGCGCCCGGCAGCCCTTCCAGCACTCCTCGATCACCGGCTCGACGGCCGCGGGCAGGGGGTGGGTGAAGAGAGTGGAGAGTGCCTGCATCAGGACCCGCTCCTGTTCGAGCAGCTCACCGATCAGTACCTGGCTATCGTTGCCGACGAAGCTCTTCAGCCGGCTCCACAGCCACAGGTAGTCGTCTCGCTCGACATCGGCGTCCCGGGGCAGCAGGTCGAGGTGCTTGCGGGCCAGTTCCTGCAACTCGCGCATCGACTTCGTCCTGGCCTCGTAGTGCGGCTTGAGGGCGTCGCGCAGGGACGGACGCAGGCGTTCCAGATTGTCCTGAAAATAGTCGATGCTGTCGGCCAGCGCCTCGAGAACGCTGTCCATCGCCACTTGGCGATTGTCGAGAAACATGAGCGGTCACCTCCTCCGGTGACAGCGATTGTGGCGGGGGAAACACTGTTTTGCTACCCCCGGGAGCGATTAATTTCCCCTTTTTACAAGTTCGGGCACTTTTCCCGCAATTAACCCTTGGGTTTAGGGGGGGGCTTGCGCGGCGTGGCGGCATTCTTTTCGATATGCTCGATGATCAGGCCGGCGATATCCTTGCCGGTGGCGCTCTCGATGCCCTGCAGGCCGGGCGAGGAGTTCACTTCCATGATCACCGGGCCGTGGTTGGAACGCAGCAGGTCGACGCCCGCCACTCGCAGCCCCATGGCCTTGGCGGCACGGATCGCCGTGGAGCGCTCCTCCGGGGTGATGCGGATCACGCTGGCGGTGCCGCCGCGGTGCAGGTTGGAGCGGAACTCGCCATCGGCCGCCTGGCGCTTCATCGAGGCGACCACCTTGTCGCCGATCACGAGGCAGCGGATGTCGGCTCCTCTGGCCTCCTTGATGTACTCCTGGACCATGATGTTGGCCTTCATGCCCATGAAGGCCTGGACCACGCTCTCGGCCGCCTGGTTGGTCTCGGCCAGCACCACGCCGATGCCCTGGGTGCCTTCCAGCAGCTTGATCACCAGCGGGGCCCCCTTGACCATGGTGATCAGGTCGGGAATGTCGTCAGGAGAGTGGGCGAAGCCGGTGATCGGCAGGCCCAGCCCCTTGCGCGAGAGCAGCTGCAGCGACCGCAGCTTGTCACGGGAGCGGGTGATGGAGACCGAGTCGTTGAGCACATAGGTGCCCATCATCTCGAACTGGCGCAGCACCGCGCAGCCGTAGAAGGTCACCGAGGAGCCGATGCGCGGGATCACCGCGTCGAACGGTTCGATCTCCTGGCCCTTGTAGTGCATCGAGGGGCGATGCGAGGCGATGTTCATGTAGCAGCGCAGGGTGTCCACGACCCGGGCGGTATGGCCCCGTTGCTCGGCCGCCTCCACCAGCCGGCGGGTGGAGTAGAGATTGCGATTGCGTGACAGCAGCGCGATATGCATGCAGGACTCCGTGTTGCCGGGGGATCAGGGTTCGCCGTGGAGGAAGGCGACGCCGGGCGCCACCAGGAGGCGGCGCAGGGCGCGGCGTCCCAGCAGCATGGGGTGGCGCATGTTGCGCCGGTCGCTCAGGGTCAGTTCCACCGTGTACTCGAGCTCGCCCAGACGCATCGGTGTGCGTATCACGTAGCGCCACTCGGCCTGGCCGTTGGAGCTGGTCACGCGGCGCTGGTCATGCAGGTGAAGGCGGTGGACGTGCGCCGGGGTGCCGGGGCCGCCGCTGCGGGTCGTGAAGCTGACCCAGAGGTGGCCCTCCTCTTCAAAGGACTCGATGTCCTCGGCGTGCAGTGCCGACGTACGGGCCCCGGTGTCGGCCTTGGCACACAGGGTCAGGTGCAGTTCCGGCAGGGTAACCATCTCGCGCCGGCCGATCACCGCCTTGGGCGTGTAGGGTAGTTCTTTCATCGTCTCGCTCCCAGCTCTCTGCGCTCAGCGTGACAGCCCGGCCACCCGGCGCCCGATGGCGCTGTCTGACCCGGCTTCGCGCAGCGTCATCAGCACCGGAACGCGCAACCGTGGCACCAGCGCCAGGTCGCGCACCAGGGCAGTGAACTCGACGCCTGGCTGTTCCGCGAGGCGCGTGAGGAAGCGCCGCAGGCGCTCGCCGTGCTCGAGGTGTGTCCAGCCGCGGGCGGCAATGGCCGCGAGCAGGTCGGGTCCACAGGCGCCCGGGTCGTCGAGCAGCGTATCGAACCAGCGGCCGGCGATCTCCGTCGAGGCACCACCCATGGCGCGCACGCAGGCGCAGAACCCCTCGATGTCACCGGCGGCGGCGGCCGCTTCTCCTCGTTGGCACAGGGCGCGGGCGAGGTCGTCGCCGATGGCCACATGCTCGAGACAGTAGCACAGCGAGGTGAGCACTTCGTCGGGCAGTTCGGGGAGACGCGAGGCCAGGGCACGACCCGCCTCGTCGTCCATGCGCACGGCGAAGTCGGCCAGGCCCTGCAGGCCGAGGGCCTGCCAGTCGACCGGTTGCTGGCCGCTGAGGTAGGCCTCCACCGGCTCCAGGTGCTGGCTGGCCGGCAGTCCCAGGTCGAGGCTGGCGCGGGCGTGCAGCATGGCCTGGAAGGGCAGGGAGGGCGTGAAGGCCAGCGGGTTGTCCTTCATCAGGTTATCCGTCGCGGCGCCATCCTCTCGGCCCGCGGCCGAGACGCTGCGGCCCAGGGTCTCGAGCAGGCGCTGGACGAAGGCGTCCCGAGGCGCCGGCACCAGCTGGCCCTGTTCGTCGAGGGGCAGGGCCAGGAACCAGATCAGCGGGTCGCGCACGTCGCCCAGGCGGAACACCAGGCCAAGGCGCGCCTCGCCCCGCCACGGGGCCGGCCAGGGGAGTTCGCCGGCCTCGAAGCCGGCCAGGGTGGCCAGGGGGCAGGGCTCCACCCGGCGCCCCAGGTGGTAGAGGTGCACCTCGGCGCCACTGCGCGCGAAGAAATCGTGAAGGCTGTGAATCGGTTGCATGCTCCCTCCTCTCGGACCGTGCACTCTACCGTGGCACTTGCCTCCTGTCAGCTCGCAGCGAGCAGGAAGGTGAGCCTGGCTGGTCAATATCTGACCAGCGGCGCTGAAGGCCCGGATGACCGGGGGGTGACACACCTGTCCAATGATTATCCACAGGGACGTTCAGGGATTCTGTGCATGAACGTCCTGCACCGCTAGCCTATGGCAGGCATAATCAACGGCTATTGGCTGCCGTCGGGGATTTCCCCTATGGTATGTGCAAATATGGAATATAATGAAGTGGTTTTTATT
Source organism: Halomonas kalidii (assembly GCF_030010475.1). Classification (NCBI taxonomy): domain Bacteria; kingdom Pseudomonadati; phylum Pseudomonadota; class Gammaproteobacteria; order Oceanospirillales; family Halomonadaceae; genus Halomonas; species Halomonas kalidii. The sequence goes on from NZ_JASCQN010000025.1 coordinate 53,997, forward strand.
CCAAAACTGGCTTTTCCAACCACGGGAGGCATACCCATGCTGCGTTCCTTTACCCTGGCGATGCTCGCCGCTGGCGCCATCGCCTTCTCCGGCACCGCACTGGCCCAGGGGGAGACCATCAAGGTCGGCATGTCCGGCGGTTACTTCCCCTTCACCTTCGTCGAGCAGGATACCCTCAAGGGTTTCGAGGTCGACGTCATGGAGGCAGTGGCCGAGGAGATGGGCAGCGAGGTGGAGTTCGTGACCGCCAACTTCTCCGGTCTGTTCGGCATGCTCGAGTCCGGGCGTATCGACACCATTGCCAATCAGATCACCATCACCGAGGAGCGGCAGACCAAGTACACCTTTACCGAGCCATACGTCTATGACGGTGCCCAGGTAGTGGTGAGGACCGGCAACGAGTCCATCGGTGGTGTCGAGGACCTGCGCGGCAGAACCGTGGCGGTGAACCTGGGCTCCAACTACGAGCAGCTGCTTCGCGAGTTGCCCTATGCCGACGAGATCGATATCCGCACCTACGACAGCAACATCGAGCAGGACACGGCGCTTGGGCGCGTCGACGCCTTCGTCATGGACCGGGTCAGCGCCAGCCAGGTGATCAAGGAGAAACCGCTGCCCCTGCAGCTGGCCGGCGAGCCCTTCTCGCAGATCCGCAACGCCCTGCCGTTCCGCGATACCGAGGCGGATCGCGCCCTGCGCGACCGGGTCGACACCGCCCTCGCCACACTGCGCGAGGATGGCACCCTGGCCGAGATATCCGAGCGCTGGTTCGGTACCGATATCACTCGCCCCTGATCGGCTCACACACCGATATGCGCGTTCTCGATTTCGACTACATGCTGGGGCTATTGCCGGTCCTGCTGCGCTATCTGCCGCTGACGCTGCAGATGGCGGCCGCGGGCATGGCGCTGGCCCTGGTGCTGGCCTGCGGCCTGGCGGTGATCCGGGTGCTGCGGATTCCGGGGTTAAACGCGGCGACGCTGCTGTTCATCTCCTTCTTCCGTGGCACCCCCCTGCTGGTCCAGCTGTTCCTGTTTTACTACGGGCTACCGCAACTGCTGGCCTTCCTGACCCAGATCAACGGCATCACCGCCACCATCATGGGGTTGACGCTGCACTTCTCCGCCTACATGGCGGAGTCGATTCGCGCCGCCATCGTCGGCGTGGATCGCAGCCAGACCGAAGCGGCGCTGTCGATCGGCATGACCAATGGCCAACTGATGCGACGCATCGTGTTGCCCCAGGCGACCCGGGTCGCGGTGCCCACGCTGATGAACTACTTCATCGACATGATCAAGGCCACCTCCCTGGCCTTCACCCTGGGAGTCACCGAGCTGATGGGGGCGACCCAGAAGGAGGCGGCCGGCAGCTTCCTCTACTTCGAGGCCTTCATCACGGTGGCGGTGATGTACTGGGTCATCGTCGAGCTGCTGGCATGGCTGCAACGCCGGCTGGAGGTACGGCTCAACAGGGCGTATCGCAGATGATCAAGGTAACCCATCTCGTCAAGCGCTTCGGCGACAGCACCGTGCTCGATGGCATCGACCTGGAGATCGACCGGGGGGAGATCATCGTGGTGATCGGCCCCTCGGGTACCGGCAAGTCGACCCTGCTGCGCTGCCTGAACTTCCTCGAGCGACCGGACGCCGGGCGGTTGGTCATCGGCGATCTCGACGTCGACGTCACCCGTGCGACCCGTGCCGACATCCTGGCGGCGCGACGGCGCACGGCCTTCGTGTTCCAGAACTATGCGCTGTTCGCCAACAAGACGGCGCTGGAGAACATCGCCGAAGGGCTGATCGTGGTCAACCGCTGGCCGAGGGCCAAGGCGCATGCCCGGGCCCGGGAGATCCTGGCGCGCATCGGCCTGGCCGACAAGGCCGATGCCTACCCGGCCTCCCTCTCCGGGGGGCAGCAGCAGCGTGTCGGCATCGGCCGTGCCATGGCGGCCCAGGCCGAGGTGATCCTGTTCGACGAGCCGACTTCCTCGCTGGACCCCGAATGGGTCGAGGAGGTGCTGGCACTGATGAAGCAGCTGGCCAAGGAGCGACAGACCATGCTGGTGGTGACCCATGAGATGGGCTTCGCCCGGGACGTGGCCGATCGGGTGATCTTCATGGAAGGGGGGCGCATCGTCGAGCAGGGGCCGCCTTCCCGCCTGTTCAACGCCCCCGAGGACCCTCGCACCCGCGACTTCCTGCGCAAGGTCCTGGCCGGCCAGCCAGCCTCCGGAACGTTCTGATCCCGGTTGGCCCTCACCGGGCGGGCGCGGGATAATGGTGGGACAGACATACTGGAGGGACACCCCATGACCGTTCACGAGGAGCTCGAGCAGGCGCTGCGCGAACTCGAGGCCACCATGAGGGCCACCGACCTGTGGAGCATGGAGCGCCCCGATCCGGAGGCCTTCGAGAGCGTGCAGCCCTTCTGCATCGACACCATGGCGCTGCCCCAGTGGTTGCGCTTCGTGTTCATCGTGCGCCTGAACGCCCTGGTCGAGGAGGCGGCGCCGCTGCCGGCGAAGTGCGAGGTGGCGCCGGCGGTGGACACCTACCTGGCCCAGCAGGGGGCGCGTACCAGCGAGCGCCTGCTGATGCGCAAGGTGGTCGAGGAGATCGACCGCCTCGTCACCGAGAACTAGCGACGCGAACCGAGCCTGACATGCCCTACTACTTCGCCTATGGCAGCAACATGAACCCGGCCCGGGTCGCGGCGCGCATCGGCGCGACCCGACGGGTGCTCGCCGGGATCCTGCACGATCACGCCCTGCGTTTCGACAAGGCCTCGCGGATCGCCGGCATCGCCCATGCCAACGTGGTGCCGGTGCCGGGCGAGCGGGTCGAGGGGGCGCTGTTCGAACTCGAGCACCCGGAACAGATCCGGCTGATGGACCCCTTCGAGGGCTTTCCCCGCGAGTACGATCGTCACCGCCTGCCGGTGGTCACCCGCGAGGGAGCCATCGAGGCCTGGGTCTATATCGCCGCGAAGGGCACCACCGCCGAGGCGCTGCAGCCAGCCCGGGAGTATCTCGAGCACCTGCTGGCGGGCGAGCCCTTCCTCAGTCCCGACTACCATCGACGCCTGGCGGCGGTGGAGGCCGTGGCCGACCTCGACGACCACGCCCTGGGGCAGTTGGGGCTGTCGCGCCATACGCCCCGCTGAGGTCGCTCCGCCACTCGGAAGTGCGACGTTCCTGGCGAGCAGTGGAAATGTCGCCGGCATATGCAACGACGCCGGGCACTGGGCCCGGCGTCGAGGTTCGCGGTGGCGCTGCTGTGACGCTTAGAAGCGGAAGGTCACGCCGCCGCCGATGGTCATCGGGTCCACCTTGGCGGTGCCGATGCGCTCGCCGTCCGCCGACAGGCGGGAGTCGACATCGGCGTAGTTGGCGAAGCCGTTGAGCATGAAGTTTTCGGTCACGGCGAGGTCGATACCCACCTGGCCCACGGCGCCATAGCTGCGACGGGCGTCGACGCCTTCCGGCTCGCCGGAGAAGCGGGTGTAGTTGAGACCGGCGCCGACATAGGGCTGTACGCGGGAGTCGAGGCCGCCCAGCGGATAGTAGTTGACCAGCAGGTTGACCGGCATGCGGTCGATGGAGCCGGCATCGGCACCGCCAGCGCTCAGCTCGTGTTCCACCTCCTCGGAGCCGTTGAGCTCGACGCCGATCTTGTCGTGGAACAGGTAGCCGGCACCATAGGTGAAGCCGCGCTCGCCGCTGCTGATGTCGAGTTCGGCAGGGCCGACATTGCCGTTGTCGGAGCGGGTGTCGGTCTTGCCGATCCCGCCACGGACGAAGATGTCACCGGCGCTGTAGGCCATGGCGGCCTGGCTGGCGAAGGCGCAGCCGGCGGCGATGGCGACGGCAGAGATCAATTTGGTCTTGCTCATGAGGGGATTCCTCCATTTTCTCGAGCCAGAAACATCTCACCGGTCAGTCCGGCGGGCATTGGACGCTCCCATTATAAGAAACAGTGTTTCTAAAAGTCTTGTAAAAAATTGTTATGGCCGTGGTGCTCCCGATATAGCGGGTGTATCGCCGATGTCCTCGCTCAGGGCGGCGGCGACAGGATAACGGGGTGTTGCAAAGCTTGTACAAATATTATCGCACTGCAGCAGGTGCGACTCGCCAGTTCGGCCGGAATCGTCTTGACTAGGAGGGGAGGGCTTGGCGAGCCGGGAGGGGCGAGCATGCGCGTCGCGATATCACCGCAAGGGAACGGCTGGACCCTGGGGGCGCTACTGCTGGCGGCGGCGCTGGCCGTCTGGCTGCTGCTGCAGCCGTCGTTGATCCAGGGGCTGGCGTGGCCGCTGCGACTGCCGGCGGTCCTGCTGGGGGCCTGGGCGCTGGGGGCGGGGTTCATCGGGCCGCTGGAACCGCCGTCGCGCCGGCGCTGGCTGCGGCGCGCCGTCTCGCCGCCCTGGAACCTGGCGGCGCTGGGGAGCTTCGCCCTGCTGCTGGCGGTGCGATCCCTGACCGCCTGAGGGGCCCGATAACGCATGAGGCCGCCCGGTGGGCGGCCTCGTTCTAACCGGTTTGTGCGCTCATTTAGCGATGGATTTGCTGATATTCACCGGCATCTTCGGTAACACTGCTCACCACCAGGATGGCAATGAAGGAAGCGATGAAGCCAGGAATGATCTCGTACACACCGGGACCCCCCATGAACTCTCCGTTCCAGCCCAGTGAAATCCAGATCATCACGGTGACGGCACCCACAACCATGCCCGCGATTGCGCCAGCACCGTTCGTGCGCGACCACATCAGCGACAGGATGATTAGCGGGCCGAATGCCGCACCAAAGCCTGCCCAGGCGTTACTGACCAGCCCCAGGACCTGAGAGTCCGGATCAGACGCGATGACGGCTGCAACCAAACCCACCAGGACGACACTGATCCGGCCTACGCCGACGGTCTCCTTCTCCGTAGCCTCTTTACGCAGGAACAGGCGATAGAAGTCCTCGGTCAGTGATGAAGATGACACCAGAAGCTGGCTGGAAATGGTGCTCATGATCGCAGCAAGCAGGGCAGCATAGAGGAAGCCGGTGATCAGCGGATGGAACAGCAGATCCGCCAGGATGATAAAGATCGTTTCCGGATCCTGGACATCCATACCATTGCGGATCGCATAGGCCCGGCCGAACACACCCAGAGAGATCGCACCGATCAGGGAGATGAGCATCCAGCTCATACCGATGTTACGGGCCACAGGGACATCCTTCAGCGTCCGGATGGCCATGAAGCGCACGATGATGTGCGGCTGCCCGAAATAACCCAGCCCCCAGGTCACCGCAGACAGCCAGCCGATAAAGGTCAGTCCCTCCGTCCACGATAGTAGCGTGGGATCGACGTCATTCAGGGTCTGTGATGCCTGGGCGAAACCGCCACCACCTTCGCCAAAGAGCACAACCGCCGGCATGATCACCAGGGCCAGCATCATGATGCAGCCTTGCACGAAGTCCGTCATGCTCACGGCCAGGAAGCCGCCGACAACCGTATAGGCAAGTACCACGCCGAGTGTGATGATGATGCCCGCAGCGTAGTCGCTCAGGCCACCAATGTTGATAACTCCGGAAAACGCGCTTTCGAACAACTTGCCGCCTGCCACCAAGCCTGACGCCGTGTAAACCGCGAAAAAGACGACTATGACGATAGCGGATACCGTTCTCAGTGACATGGCCCGAGTCGGGAACCGGTTTGCCAGGAATTCTGGAATGGTTATCGCATTACCATAGTGTACCGTCTGTTCGCGAAGGCGTGGTGCGACCAGAGTCCAGTTGAAGAACGCACCCACGAGCAGACCGATACCGATCCAGGCCTGACCCAAGCCAGATACAAACAGTGCCCCGGGCAAACCCAGCAGCAACCAGCCGCTCATGTCCGAAGCACCGGCCGACAGGGCCGCCACTTGCGGGCTGAGGGCTCGGCCACCCAGCATGTAATCTTCAGACGTAGACGTAGATTTGCGCATGGCATAAAAGCCGATGGCGATCATGAGCGCAAAGTAAGCAAAAAGACTGATCCAAACACCAGTAGCCATAAAAACTTCTCCAGATTATTAGGCCGGACGTAGCTCCGACAGGTTGTTGGCACGCATGGAGTCCAGAACGCCGATGGCGAGCATCACGATCAGGTAGAGCGCGAACGTGAAGCCGATGGTGGCGTTGTTATCAACCATGGGGGAGGTTCCTTCAGCCTTGTTGTCGTTGATGACGAGTGGGGGTCACTCGTCTCCCAGCGCGAGCAGTGAGGCGTTGCCGCCCAGCGCGGCGGTGTTGACGGTCACCGTCTTCTCCGTGGCGAAGCGCTGCAGGTAGTGTGGACCGCCCGCCTTGGGGCCGGTACCGGAGAGGCCCTGACCACCGAAGGGCTGGACCCCGACGACGGCGCCAATGATATTGCGGTTGACGTAGACATTGCCAACCCGAATCTTCTGCGTGATCAGTTCGGCAAAGGATTCATTGCGGCTGTGGACGCCAAAGGTCAGTCCGTAGCCCCTGGCGTTGATCGATGCGACCACCGCGTCGATCTCGCTGGCCTTGTAGCGCACGATGTGCAGCACGGGGCCGAACTGTTCCCGTTCCAGGGCGTCGATGCCGTCGATGCGGAAGGCCGTGGGCGCGACAAAGGTGCCATGGGCGGTGTGGGCCGGGTCGAGGCGGGTCTCGGCCAGCAGGCGGCCCTCGCCCTTGAGCTTCTCGATATGCGCCATGAGGCCCCGGCGTGCGTCCTCGTCGATCACCGGGCCGACGTCGGTGCCCAGGTCGCGGGGGTCGCCGACGTGCAGCTCGGCCATGGCGCCGTCGAGGATCTCGATCACGCGGTCGGCCACGTCCTCCTGGAGGTAGAGCACCCGCAGCGCCGAGCAGCGCTGGCCGGCGCTCTGGAAGGCCGACTGGATCACGTCCGCCACCACCTGCTCCGGCAGTGCGGTGGAGTCGACGATCATGGCGTTCATGCCGCCGGTCTCGGCGATCAGGGTCGGCAGCGGGGCGTTCTCCCGCGCCGCCAGCGCCCGGTTGATGATCTGGGCGGTGTCGGTGCCGCCGGTGAACACCACGCCGGTAATGCGCGGATCACTGGTCAGCACGCTGCCCACGGTGGGGCCGTCGCCGGGCAGCAACTGGACCACGTCACGGGGCATGCCGGCCTCGTGGAGCAGTTCGATCACGCGGTGGGCGACGATGGAGGTCTGCTCGGCGGGCTTGGCCAGCACGGTGTTGCCGGCCACCGCGGCGGCCACCACCTGGCCGCAGAAGATCGCCACCGGGAAATTCCAGGGGCTGATGGCGGCGAACACCCCCTTGCCCGAGAGCATCAGCTCGTTGGATTCGCCGGTGGGGCCGGGCAGCACGGTCGGTTCGGCGAATTGTTGCTCGGCGCGCATGGCGTAGTAGTGACAGAAGTCTACGGCCTCGCGGATCTCGTCGACGCCATCGGTCAGCAACTTGCCGCCTTCGCGAGAGCAGAGCGTCATCAGCTCGGCGAGATGCTCTTCCATCAGGTCGGCGAAGCGGCGAATGACGGCGGCACGCTCGGCGACCGGCGTGTCGTTCCAGCGCGGGAAGGCGGCCCAGGCGGCCTCCAGGGCCTGAGCGGCCTGGGCGGCGCTGGTCCACTGCACGCTGCCGACGCGCTGGTTGCGATCATAGGGGCTGGTGACCTCATGGGTGCCGGATGCATCGTCGGCCACCTCGAAGGCCAGCAGCGGTCTGGCCCGGTAGGTCTTGTCCATGAAGCGCGACATGGCATCCATCAGCGGCTGGTACTGGTTGCGGATATTCAGGTTGACTCCCCGTGAATTCTTGCGTTGCGGTCCATAGATATCCCGCGGCAGCGGGATGCGAGGGTTGGCCAGGCGCGAGTACTGCTTCAGGGTTTCCACCGGGTGCTCGCACAGCGACTCGACCGGCACCTTGGGGTCCACCAGTTGGTGCACGAACGACGAGTTGGCGCCGTTCTCGAGCAGGCGACGCACCAGGTAGGGCAGCAGGTCCTTGTGGGCGCCGACCGGCGCGTAGATGCGGCAGTAGGTGCCCCGGGGAGCGCGCTTCAGGGCGGCGTCGTAGAGCGCCTCCCCCATGCCGTGCAGGCGCTGGAACTCGAAGGCGCGCGAGGCCTCGTTGGCCTGTTCGAGGATGGCGCTGATGGTGTGGGCGTTGTGGGTGGCGAACTGCGGGAAGATCCGACCCCGCGTCGCGTCGGAGAGCAGGAAGCGTGCGCAGACCAGGTAGGCCACGTCGGTACTCGCCTTGCGGGTGAAGACGGGGTAGCCCTCCACGCCGAGCTGCTGCGACTCCTTGATCTCGCTGTCCCAGTAGGCACCCTTGACCAGCCGCAGGGGAATCTCGTCGCCCTGGCGGTCGGCCAGGCGGTTGAGGTAGTGCAGCACCGGCAGGGCGCGCTTGGAATAGGCCTGCACCACCAGGCCGAAGTGGCCCCAGCCGCGGCAGGTGTCGCTCTCGTAGATGGCGCGGAACACCTCCAGCGACAGCTCGAGGCGGTCGACCTCCTCGGCATCGATGGTCACTGCGACATCACGCTCGCGGGCCAGTGCCGCCAGCTCGCGTACGCGGCCGACCAGTTCGCGCAGGATCTGGTCGCGTCGGCCGAACTCGTAGCGTGGATGCAGCGCCGAGAGCTTGATCGAGATCGACGGGGAGGGCGTACTGTCGGAGAGCGACTTGCTGGTCTTGCCGACTTGCTCGATGGCGCGAGCATAGTCGTCGAAGTAGCGCTTGGCGTCGGCCCGGGTGCGAGCGGCCTCGCCGAGCATGTCGTAGGAGTAGGTGTAGCCCTTGTCGAACAGCGGCTTGGAGCGCTTGAGGGCCTCGTCGATGTCGCGACCCAACACGAACTGCTTGCCCATCACCTTCATGGCCTCGAGCATGGCACGGCGGATCACCGGTTCGCCCATGCGGTTGACCAGCCTGTTGATGAAACTGCTGGGCTTGCCATCGCGGGGCTTGTCCAGGGTCACCACGCGGCCGGTCATCAGCAGGCCCCAGGTGGAGGCGTTGACCAGCCAGGACTCGCTCTGGCCGAGGTGGGCCTTCCAGTCGGCAGGGCCCAGCTTGTCCTCGATCAGGGCATCGGCGGTGGCCTTGTCGGGGATGCGCAGCATCGCCTCGGCGAGGCACATCAGCATCAGCCCTTCGTGGGTGTCGAGGCTGTACTGCTGCAGCAGTTCGTCGATGGTGTCGACGGCGGTATCCATCTCGCGGACCGCGCGCACCAGCTCGGCGGTCTTGCCGGCGATGCGGCGGAAGTCCTCGGGGTTGGCGCTGAGGGTGTCGATCAGCTCTCCGACGAAGGCGTCCTCGTCGACCACGTAGTGGTCGCTGATGTGGGCGAAGAGGGTGTCGAGATCCTGCTGCCAGGTGGCGGTATCCAGCATGTTGTTGGAGTTGAGCATGAAAGTCCCCTGATGGAGTCGTCAGACGCGGGTGGGCCGGATTCGTGGCAGGCGTGATGCGCCAGGTGGAAACGGCTTTACCTTGACTTTAGGAGGCGAGGGACACGGCCGCTTGTCGATTCCGCGGAGATTCTTGTCGATTCTGCGGGGATCGGTGTGCGCGCGGCGGGAGATGCGACCTTGGTCTAATGCCCGCTGAGCGCCGTGGCACGCGACGACTCGAGATGGCCGAAGCGTCGCAACTTGCTGGGTGACTGGCCAAAGGCTTCGCGACAGGCGTGGGAGAGTGCGCTCTGAGTGGCGAAACCGGTCAGGGCGGCGACCTCCGAGAGCGGCAGCCGACTCTCGGCAAGCAGCCGCCGTGCCGACTCGAGGCGCTTGCGGCGCACGTACTGCCAGGGGCTGAGCCCGGTCTGCCGTCGGAAGCAGTGGCGGAAGTGGGCCTCGCTCAGACAGGCTTCGCGGGCCAGATCGCCCACGCTCAGGCGGCTCGAGAGATGGCGCTCGATGAAGCGGTCGAGTCGTCTCAGGTCCAGCCGGTGGCGGTCGGGTTCGTCACCGCCGGCCAGGCGGGCGTGCAGGCAGCCCAGCAGGGTGGCGGCCAGGCGGTCGCCCTGGGTGGCGGTCGCCGAGGCCGGGGAGGCGGCCAGTTCGTGGAGCAGAAAGTCGAGATAGCGCCTCAGCGGGTCATCGAGGGTGAAGAAGCGCGGGGCATCGAAGAGTCGTGCCAGCTCGTGGTGGAAGCCAGTCAACGAGGGCGCCTGGGCGGGCAGGTCGAGGATCAGTTGATGGTTGTCGCCGGTGCCGGCGTAGTAGTGCACGTGGTTGGCTGGCACGATGCAGCCCGACAGCGCCGTGATCGAGCCGCCCAGCCCTTCGATCTCGAATTCCGCCTGGCCACGCAGCCCGATCACGATCTGGTGGAAGTCGTGATCGTGATGCTGCGTGGCGGTGTCGAGGGGAAGCTGGCGGATGATGCTGGGCATGGCGGTCCCCGTCCCGGACGGTGTCGGCATGAGCCTGTATTCTAGCCGAAGCGGTGCCCGAACTCATGTCTCGTTGCGCCGGCGCTCCTGCAGGTCGGCATGGGCGGCGAGGTGCTTGCGCAGCGCGGCGAGCTCCTCGCGTCCGGTGCTGTCGAGCAGCGGGCCGCCCTGTGCCCTGCGCCAGTGACGGCCGTGCTCCTCCATCAATCGGTGGGCCCGTCTGCGCACGCCGTCAAGATAGTCGTCATGGCGAATCGGGTAGTCGATGATGGCGTTCCATTCGCCTTCGTCGACACGGTCCTCCAGTGCCTTGTCGAACAGCTCGAGCAGCTGGCGGGGTTCGGTGCGGTAGCGGGGCGTGCGGGAGAACAGCAGGATGACGACCATGCCGCCGAAGATCAGCAGGCAGACGGCGAAGACGAGCAGAAACAGTGCCATGGAAGACCCCTTGCCTGACGGCCCGGGGACGTCCGGGCCGTGGCCGGGCATTGTAGCCGATGGCCCTCAGGGCATGTCGAGCTGGAGGATCTCGCGGGCCTGACGCCAGGTCGCCACGGGGCGCTCGTAGTGCTCGCAGATCTCGGCCACGCGCTTGACCAGGGCCGCATTGGAGAAGACAGGGTCTACAAGACGGTGTCGACGAGAGGGCGACGCGTGATCGCGGAACGCTTCATTTCGGCGGCTCGTGTATGGCCGGGAGAGCCACCATACACCAGACCATGCAGGGTGAGAAACGCTATGCCTGGATGTCTCTGGATATGTCTGGATGGGTAAAGCGAGGAATTACAGGAGGTTGCGAGCGCTGGGCGGTATGTCTGGAGGAGTCTGGATGTGCTCTTGGAGCGGGTGAAGGGAATCGAACCCTCGTCTTAAGCTTGGGAAGCTTCTGCTCTACCATTGAGCTACACCCGCGGGGCGGTTTCGATAGTAAATCCAATGACTTGCCCTTTGCAAGCCGTCTCGCGCCTTTCGTGGCACGCTAACGCTAAGTGATTGTTTTACTTGCACATCGGGTGGCCGGGGGGCGTAGGGAAAGAAAAATTTGTCTCGCTGGAGAACTTTTCGCTTCGCTGCTGTCTGAATGGACACAGGCAACAGAGGCGATAGCAGTCGCTAACACTGTTGTTCTGGCTCGCAGTTTCGATCGATTCTTGCCGCCTCGGAAACGGGGCGGCTTTTTCTTGTGCGCGCCCGAGGCGGCAACGCCGACACGACGACGCCACCCGGCGGGCGACCGGGTGGCGTCGGAGGGGTGGCTCAGCTGTAGCGCATGCGCAGGACGGCGCTGAGCACGTCGCGACGGGTGACGATGCCGACCAGGCGACCCTGTTCGACCACCGGGTAGACCTTGGGCTTGGCCCCGAGCATCTCCTGCGCCAGGTCGGTGATGCTCTTGTTGGGTGGCACGGAGAGTACCTCGTTGCGCATCAGCTCACTGACCAGCGGCGGCTCGTCGTTGAGATAGGAGCTCTCCAGCACCTTCCCCATCACGTCCTGCTCCGAGATGAAGCCGATCAGGTGGTCGCGCTCATCGACGACGGGGACCCCGGGCAGGCGATGCAGTGCCAGGCCTTTGGCCAGAGTGGCCACCGAGGTCTTGCCGGTGACCCGGTAGCAGTCACGGGACATGATCTCGCGAACGGTGGTAGGGGCCTTGTTGGGCATGGCATTTCTCCTTGTGCCGGCGATGATTGCCTTGTTGCTACGGGGCCGTGACGGTGCCCGGGTCTTTCCCTCCCGGCGAGCCTGGTGGCAGGGCGGTACCGGGCCCGTAGCCGGGTCTCGAGTTCAGCATAGCCGACTCGCCGGGGTGCCAAGGGCGATCGGCCAGCGCTTCAGCCAACGCTTCATGGTCGCGTACCTGGGGCCCGGGCTGTGTGGGTTGCCGCCAGCCGGAACCCGAGAGGGAGCATCGGCTCCAAGTTGTTACCTATCCGGTCATGGTCGGCGTGCGCCCTTGGCCGGAATCGAGCCCAACCGAGAGATGGAGGCGCATCATGGATGCCCGTGAATACCTGGCCAGGAAGGGGCTGAGCGGAGAGCGCGACGAGGAGCGGCCCAACACCCTGGAGGAGAAGGCCTGGTCGCGGGCCCGGGAAGCCGGCGATCACCGTCCCCGGGCCGGTACTCCCCACGACTGGGAGGATTGGGAGCGTTTCCATGACGAGCTGGCCGAAGGCGCCACGGAAATCGAGCAGAAGATCGATCATGACGCCCATCACAAGGCGCTCGAGCACGACTCGAACCAGGGCGTGCAGCATTTTGCCCCGGCCGCCGGTGCCGGCGTGCGGGTCGATCGAGCGGCAGACAGCCCAGGCCATGGCGATACGCCGGTGTCCCCCGAACCCCGTGCGGCACTGGTGGCACTGGCGCTGCTGATGCCGCCCCTCGCCGTGGCGCTGTCCCGGGGCGGCGGAAGACGGGTGTCGCTGAACCTGCTGCTCACCCTGCTTGGCTGGGTGCCGGGTGTCGGACATGCCCTCTGGTGGCTGAGGCGGCGAGGTCGTCTGTGATCCACCCCTGTCGTGGGCGTTTTTCTCCTGATTGATCGAAAGTGAAACTCTGCCGGCGGTGCCTGGCGGAGGGCCTTCGTGGCGGGCCATCAACTCCGGTATTTCTTGTTTCTAGTTGATATTCCATGAAAAGTTCGTTAATCCCCGGCGCTTTTTAGACCAAGGTCTAGGGCCTGATGGGAGGTCTCGCCATTGCCGTGAGATAGCCGCTGGGCTAGTCTCGTTGTCGAAAACGAACATTGGTGCTCGAAAGTGTTGCAAATCGAACAGCGTGTTGGCCCTGTCCGCCCTGGCCATGGTTCGGCCGCTGTGCTTCACGTAGCAAGCGCGACAACAACGACAACGAGGGCAGCATGTCCCTGATCCTTGAAAACATCGATCATGTGGTCAATGGCGCCACGCACATCGAAGGCATCGACCTGGAGCTGGCACCGGGTTCCTTCAATGTCCTGCTGGGCCGGACCTTGGCCGGCAAGACCACGCTCATGCGGCTGATGGCGGGTCTCGAGCCGCCGACACGCGGACGGGTGCTGATGAACGGCGAGGACGTGACGGGGGTTTCCGTCCGCCGGCGCAATGTGTCCATGGTCTATCAGCAATTCATCAACTACCCCAGTCTCACCGTCTTCGACAACATCGCCTCGCCGCTGAAACTGGCGCGGGTGCCCAAGGCCGAGGTCAGCCGGCGGGTACGCGAGACCGCCGAGATGCTGCATATCGAGCATCTGCTGGAGCGCTTTCCGCAGGAACTCTCCGGTGGACAGCAGCAGCGCACCGCCATGGGGCGAGCCCTGGTCAAGGATGCCGACCTGATTCTGTTCGATGAGCCCCTGGTGAACCTCGATTACAAGCTGCGCGAGGAGTTTCGCCAGGAACTTCGCGAGCTGTTCAGGATGCGCAACTGTATCGCCGTCTATGCCACCACCGAGCCCAACGAGGCCCTGGCGCTGGGAGGACATACCGCGGTGCTGCACGAGGGGCGGTTGCTGCAGTACGGCCCGACCGAGGACGTCTATCATCGCCCGAAGGATATCCTGACCGCCGAGATGTTCTCCGAGCCACCGATCAACGTGGTACCGGCCATGGTGTCGGGCTCGGAAGTGACCTTCGACAAGAGTGTCCACTTCCGGCTCAACGAGGACCTGCGCTCCCTGCCGCCCGGCCAGTACAACTTCGGTGTACGTCCCTCGCACGTCGGTCTCGAGCCTCAGTCGGCCGATGATCTCGAGCTCCAGGTCCGCGTTGATCTGGCGGAGATCAGTGGCTCCGAAACCTTCCTGCATGTGAGCAACGAGCTGTTCCACCTGGTGTTGCATCTGCCCGGTGTTCATGAATTCGCCGTCGATGAACAGATCAAGGTCTATTTCCCGACCCACAAGCTCTATGCCTTCGACCACAACGGGGCGGTGGTGCATATTCCGCCGCGCCTGGGGAGTCTCTGAGATGGCCGAAATCATGCTCAAGGCACTGGCACACTCTTACGTGTCCAACCCGCAGTCACCGGCGGATTACGCCATACGGGAAATGACCCATGTCTGGCACCAGGGGGGCGCCTATGCCTTGCTGGGACCGTCCGGCTGCGGCAAGTCCACCCTGCTCAATATCATCTCCGGGCTGCTGCAACCATCCGACGGTGATGTCGTATTCGACTCCCGTATCGTCAACGAACTGCCTCCGGAAGAGCGTAACATTGCCCAGGTTTTCCAGTTCCCGGTGATCTACGACACCATGACGGTCTTCGACAACCTGGCCTTTCCGCTGCGTAACATCAAGACACCCGAGGCCAAGGTGCGCGAACGCGTAGCGGAAGTTGCCGATATCCTGGACCTGGCACCGCTCTTGAGGCGAAAGGCCAAGAACCTTACCGCCGACGAGAAACAGAAGGTCTCGATGGGACGGGGACTGGTGCGCGACGACGTCTCGGCCATCCTGTTCGATGAACCCCTGACCGTGATCGATCCTCAGCTCAAGTGGAAGCTCCGCCGCAAGCTCAAGGAGATCCACGAGAAGTTCAACATCACCATGATCTATGTGACCCACGATCAGCTGGAAGCCTCCACCTTCGCCGACAAGATCGCCGTGATGTACGAGGGGCAGGTGGTGCAGTTCGGGACTCCTCGCGAACTGTTCGAGAAACCCAATCACACCTTCGTTGGCTATTTCATCGGCAGCCCCGGCATGAATTTCCTCGAGATCACGATCGAGGGAGGGCGGGTGATGTCCGGGAGGACGCCCCTCAGCATCGGTCCAGACGTCCACCGGGCCGTGAGCGGCGTCCGATCGAGGAACATCAAGTTGGGGATTCGGCCCGAGTTCATCGAGGTACATGACACGCCAGTCGAGGGTGGCATGGAGGCCAGGGTCGAGTACGCCCAGGACCTGGGTACCTATTCGATTCTCCACCTTGTGCTGGGCGAGCTGTCGCTGAAGGCCCGTATCGAGGAGGATCAGCCCGCACCCAAAGTCAAGGCCTACCTGCGTTTTCCCGAGCAATACCTTGGCCTGTATGTCGACGAGTTTCGTGTGGAGATCGACCATGAATAAAGTCAATAACAACCAGGCATGGTGGCTGATACTGCCCATGCTCCTGCTGGTGGCCTTCTCGGCCATCATTCCCCTGATGACGGTGGTCAACTACTCCGTACAGGACGTGTTCGACGCCCACACGCGCTTCTTCACGGGCACCGAGTGGTTCAGGGAGATGCTCAACGACCCGACCCTGCATGCGGCGCTGCTGCGCCAGTTCGCCTTCTCCCTGACGGTGCTGGCCATCGAGGTGCCGCTGGGTATCGGCATCGCGTTGATCATGCCCAGGGGCGGCTGGCAGGCCTCCGCCGTACTGATCCTGGTGACCATGCCGCTACTGATTCCCTGGAACGTGGTGGGCAGCATCTGGCAGATCTTCACCCGCGGGGATATCGGGCTGATGGGCTGGAGCATCCGCGAACTGGGCTATGGCTACAACATCACGGCAAGTCCGGTGGATGCCTGGGCCACCATCATCCTGATGGATGTCTGGCACTGGACGCCGCTGATCGCGCTGCTTTGCTACAGCGGCCTGCGCTCGATCCCTGATGCCTACTATCAGGCAGCCCGTATCGACCGTGCTTCCCGGTGGGCGGTGTTTCGCTACATCCAATTGCCCAAGCTGACGAATGTGCTGGTGATCGGTGTACTGCTGCGTTTCATGCACTCCTTCATGATCTATGCCGAGCCCTTCGTGCTTACCGGCGGGGGGCCGGGTAGCTCGACGACCTTCCTCAGCCAGTCGCTGGTGACCAAGGCCGTCGGCCAGCAGGATCTCGGGCCCTCGGCGGCATTCTCGCTGATCTATTTCCTGATCATCCTGCTGGTCTGCTGGGTCTTCTATACCGCGATCATGAACATGCAGAAAGATAGCAACAAAGGGGAGGCCTGAGATGAGTGATTCGCTACCGACCACTCCCGAAGACGTGCGTCAGCAGGCTGCCATGGCGAACAACAGGCGTCGCAGCAAGGCGCGTCCGGCCTCTCGACAGTGGCGTCGCCGGGGCTTGATGGGCGCCTATATCGTCTTCGTGCTGCTGCCGATCTACTGGCTGTTGAACATGTCCTTCCAGTCCAATACCGAGATCCTGGGTGGACTGACCCTGTGGCCCGAGAACTTCACAGTCGAGCACTATGCGAAGATATTCACCGATTCCAGCTGGTACATGGGCTATGTGAACTCCATTACCTATGTGCTGATGAACATGCTGATCAGCATCGCTGTGGCGCTGCCGGCCGCCTATGCCTTCAGCCGCTACAAGTTCATCGGTGACAAGCATCTATTCTTCTGGTTGCTGACCAACATGATGGCGCCACCCGCGGTGTTCCTGCTGCCTTACTTCCAGCTCTACTACACCGTCGGGCTGTTCGACACCCATGTGGCCGTGGCGTTGGCTCATTGCCTGTTCAACATCCCGCTGGCGGTATGGATTCTCGAGGGCTTCATGAGTGGCGTGCCCAAGGAGATCGACGAGACGGCGTTCATCGACGGCTACAGTTTTCCGAAGTTCTTCGTGAAGATCTTCATTCCCATGATCAGCTCGGGTATCGGCGTGACGCTGTTCTTCCTGTTCATGTTCTCCTGGGTCGAGCTGCTGCTGGCCAGCACCCTGACCTCCACCGGGGCCCAGCCCATCGGTTCGGTGATGACCCAGACCAAGGGGGCATCGGGCATCGACTGGGGAACCCTGGCCGCGGCGGGTACCTTGACCATCCTGCCGGGGATCCTGGTGGTCTACTTCGTTCGCAACCACATCGCCAAGGGCTTTGCCCTGGGCCGGACCTGAAGAGGAGGGCTGGGCAATGGATTGGATGGTCTGGACACTACCGACAGCCGTCTTCTTCTCGGTGATTGCCGCGATTCTGGTCAGCATGACCGCCTGGGAACTGGCTTCACCCAGCGTGGAGAGAAGGGGCTTCCTGCCGATTGCCACCACGCGGGGTGACCGACTCTTCATCGGTCTTCTCTCCGCGGCATATATCCATCTGGCGGTGGTCGGCTTCACGGATATCACTATCTGGTTTGCTCTGGCGGCTTCCATTCTCTGGTTGCTGGTGCTGATGCGTTGGGGCTGACCCAAGGCGACAGGGATGAACTTCCTTCAGGGAAGACAACAACAGGAAACAAGAGGTCAAGATGAAAAACAACACAATGAGGACGACGCTGCTGGCCGGCAGCCTGATGCTGGCTTCCGGTGCGCTGTACGCTGATGCTCATGATGCACGGGCCATTGCCGAGCGCCTGGTCGATGAGCACTTCCAGAACTCCACGCTGAGCCGTGAGGAGCAGATCGAGGAGCTCCTGTGGTTCGCCAAGGCCGCCGAGCCCTTCCGTGGCATGGAAATCAAGACCGTGGCCGAGGGGCTGACCACCCATATCTACGAACGGGATGTGCTGGCCGAGGCCTTCGGAGAACTGACGGGGATCGAGGTCACCCACAACATCATCGGCGAGGGTGACGTGGTCAACAACATGCAGACCCAGATGCAGTCGGGGCGCAACATCTACGATGGCTATGTCAACGACTCCGATGCCATCGGCACGCATATTCGCTATGGCAGCACCATCAATATCTCCGAGGCGATGGAGAACGAGTGGTCCGACTTCACCCTGCCCACGCTGGATCTCGATGATTTCATCGGCATCCAGTACACCACCGGCCCCGATGGCAGCATCTACCAGTTGCCCACCCAGCAGTTCGCCAACCTCTACTGGTTCCGACACGACTGGTTCGAGCGCGAGGATCTCCAGGAGCAGTTCCGCGAGATCTACGGCTACGACCTGGGCGTGCCGACCAACTGGACCGCCTATGAGGATATCGCCGAGTTCTTCACCAAGCATGTCGGCGAGATCGACGGTACCAAGGTCTACGGCCACATGGATTATGGGCGTCGTGACCCGTCGCTTGGCTGGCGTTTCCATGACTCCTGGCTCTCCATGGCCGGCATGGGCAGCGCCGGGGTGCCGTTCGGCAACCCGGTGGATGATTGGGGGATCCGGGTCGACGAGGAGAGCCGGCCGGTGGGGGCCAGCGTCAGCCGTGGCGGTGCCACCAACTCCCCGGCTGCGGTGTTCGCCGTGACCAAGATGGTCGACTGGCTGGAGAAGTACGCGCCCTCAGAGGCCAGCGGCATGACCTTCGGCGAAGCGGGCCCGGTGCCGGCCCAGGGCAACATCGCCCAGCAGATCTTCTGGTACACCGCCTTCACCGCCGACATGACCGATCCCGGCCTACCCGTCACCGAGGAGGACGGCACGCCCAAGTGGCGCATGGCGCCGTCGCCCGTCGGCCCGTACTGGGAGGAGGGCATGAAGGTCGGCTACCAGGATGTGGGGTCCTGGACCTTCTTCGACTCCACTCCCGAGGACCGCCGCACCGCGGCCTGGCTGTTCGCCCAGTTCACCACCGCCAAGACGGTGTCGCTGGAGAAGCTGATGGCCGGGCTCACGCCGATCCGCGAATCCGACATCTTCTCCGAGCAGATGACCGAGATGGCGCCGAAGCTGGGTGGCCTGGTCGAGTTCTATCGCAGTCCCAACGAGTCCAACTGGACCCCGTCGAGCACCAACGTGCCGGACTACCCGCGCATGGCGCCGCTGTGGTGGCAGAACCTGGCGCCCGCGGTCAACGGCGAGATCTCGCCCCAGGAGGCACTCGACAACCTGGCCGGGGATCTCGACAACATCATGGCGCGACTGGCGCGTGCCAGGGTCTTCGAGAACTACTCGCCCAACCTGAACGGTGAACAGGACCCCGAGGAGTGGCTCTCACGATCCGGCTCACCCAGGGCCAAGCTGGACGACGAGATGCCCCAGGGCACCACCGTTCCCTACGACGAGATGATGGAGGCGTGGATGGCCGCCGGTACGCGTTGAAGAGGCCATCAGGCCTGCCCCGGTGGCCGCACCGTGCCCGGCCCGCCCTCGGCATGAGGCGTGTCGGGTACGCTGCCCACCCTGGGTGGTGTCCGGCAGTCCGTCCGGGCCAGTCCGGTGCCCCCTCCTTCTGCAGAAAGGTCCGCACATGCAACTGCGCAGCAGCAACATCGACAAGCTGGACGACGAGGTCTTCGATGTCCTGGTCATCGGCGGTGGCGTCAACGGCGCCGTGGCGGCAGCCGCCCTGGCGGGAACGGGCGTCAGGGTCGCGCTGGTCGAACGTGGTGACTTCGCGGGCAGCACCAGCATGCACTCCTCCAACCTGGTGTGGGGCGGCATCAAGTACATGGAGAGCCGCGATTTCGCGTTGGTCCGCAAGCTGTGCAAGAGCCGCAATCACCTGATCAAGAGCTACCCGTCCACGGTGCAGGAGATCCGCTTCCTGACCACCATCTCCCGGGGCTTCCGCTACCATCCCCGCTATCTCTGGGCCGGCAGCTGGCTCTACTGGCTGATCGGCAATGGCTTCACCCGCACGCCGCGCTTCCTGTCGCCGGCCTCGATCAAGCAGAGCGAAGCCATCATCGATGTCGGCGATGCCGTGGGCGGCTTCGAGTACTCCGACGCCTACCTGCACGACAACGATGCCCGCTTCGTCTTCAACTTCGTGCGTGGCGCACTCAACTACGGCGCCGTGGCGGTGAACTACGTCGAGTCGCTGGGGGCCCGGCGCGAGAACGGCCAGTGGGTCTCCCGGGTACGCGACGTCATCGACGGTCGCGAACTGGAGGTGCGCGCGCGGGTGCTGATCAATGCCGCCGGCCCCTGGGTCGACACGCACAACGCGCTGACGGGGCAGCAGACCGATCATCGCCATGTCTACTCCAAGGGCGTGCACCTGATCGTTCCCCGCTTGACCGACAGTCGACGAGTGCTGGCCTTCTTCGCCGATGACGGCCGACTGTTCTTCGTCATCCCCATGGGCCAGAGGACCTGCATCGGCACCACCGATACCCGCGTGGAGAACCCCGAGGTCGGCGTCACCCGGGACGACGTCCGCTTCGTGCTCGACAACATCAACAAGCGCCTGAAGCTGGACAAGCCGCTCGACAGTGCGGACATCATCGCCACCCGTTGCGGTGTCCGCCCCCTGGCCGTGCGCGCCAGCGGGGGAGGGGATCGCGACTTTCTCCAGCTGTCGCGCAAGCATGCCATCGACGTCAACGCGGGCGATGCGCACCTCAGCATCTTCGGCGGCAAGCTGACCGACTGCCTCAACGTCGGCGAGGAGGTCGTCGATCTCGTTCGGCGCCTGGGGATCGCGGTACCCCATCCACGGCATCGCTGGTACGGCGAGGCACCCGACGAGGTGCGTCGGGAGTTCCTGCATCAGGCTGGCCTGATGCAGCTGGACGCCATGATCTCGCCCCAGGCTTCGGAGCTGCTGTCGACCCGGCTATGGCGGCGCTATGGCACCCATGCCCTGGATATGCTCGAGGAGATCCGCGAGGACCCGCGGCAGGCCGAGGTGCTGATCGAGGGCACCGAGTACCTGCGCTGCGAGCTGCGCCAGGCGCAGCGCCGCGAGATGGTCACCCGGCTCGAGGATTTCCTGAGGCGGCGCTCCAAGATCGCCCTGGTCGTGCCCGAGGAGGCGATGCGCCGTTCCCCGGGGTTGAAGGAGGCCTGCGGGATCCTGTTCGGCGACCGTGCCGAGGAACGCTTCGCGGAGTACTTCCGCGACTCCCGAGCCGAGCAGTACGCGACCACGCAGGACCGGGGGGCCGATACCCCGGTACATTCCGAGTCGCTCAAGTGGTGAATACCCGTGGCGGCGCGATTGAGGCCGTCACATTGATGCCCCGGAGGATGCGGGTATAATCCCGTCAACCTTTTTCATGTCTGGAGTTGACCGTGGGCTATCTCGTCGGCGTCACCGTGCTGTGGGCCTTCTCGTTCTCGCTGATCGGCGTCTACCTCGCCGGCCAGGTCGACAGTTACTTCGCGGTCCTCACCCGTATCGCCCTGGCGGCGCTGGTGTTCCTGCCCTTCCTGCGCCCCTCGCTGCTGCGCGGCCGCCAGCGCCTGGCGCTGATGGGGCTGGGAGCCGTGCAGCTCGGCGTGATGTACATCTTCTTCTACCAGTCCTTCCTGCTGCTCTCGGTGCCCGAGGTGCTGCTGTTCACCATCTTCACCCCGCTCTACGTCACCCTGCTCGACGACGCCCTGTTCGGCCGTTTCACCCCCTTCCACCTCGTCACCGCGGGCCTGGCGGTGGCCGGGGCGGCGGTGATCCGCTACCAGGGCATCGACAGCGGCTTCTGGCAGGGCTTTCTCGTCGTGCAGGGGGCCAATCTCTGCTTCGCCCTGGGCCAGGTGGGATACCGCCGACTCTCTGCGGGGTTACCCGCGGCGCTGCCTCGCCACAGCATCTTCGCCTGGTTCTACCTGGGGGCTCTGGTGGTGGCCGTGCCGGCCTTCGCCCTGCTCGGCGATGCGTCCGCGCTTCCCTCCACCGGCGTGCACTGGGGCGTGCTCGCCTGGCTGGGGCTGGTGGCCTCGGGGGTGGGCTACTTCCTGTGGAATCTCGGTGCCACCCGGGTGGATGCCGGGGCGTTGGCGATCATGAACAACGCCCTGGTCCCCGCCGGGTTGCTGGTCAACCTGATGATCTGGAATCGCGATGCCGACCTGCCGCGGCTGGCACTGGGCGGAGCGATCATCGTCGGCTCGCTCGCGCTCAACGAGTGGTGGCTGCGCCGACGCTCGCCTGCCACGGCCTGAGGCCGTTTGCCCGCCTTGCGGCCAGCCCCCATAATGAGCGGCCGCGAAGCGAGAGGCGTGTGCATGCAATCCTTCAAGAGTGATGGTTTCAGGAACATCGGCCTGATCGGTCGTCTGGGCAGCGCCAGGGTGGTCGACACCCTCAAGCGGCTGATCCGCTTCCTCGACGAGGGCGGCTATCACGTCATCATCGAGGATCGCACCGCCACGGTACTGCTCGACCACGGCCATCCCGAGGCCAGCCGGCGCATGCTCGGCGAACTCTGCGACCTGGTGATCGTGGTCGGCGGCGACGGCAGCCTGCTGGGCGCCGCACGCACGCTCTGTCATAGCGGTACCCTGGTGCTGGGCGTCAATCGCGGGCGCCTGGGCTTTCTCACCGATATCTCGCCCGATGAGCTCGAGGCGCGGGTCGGCGAGGTGCTCGAGGGCCGTTACGAGGTGGAGGAACGCTTCCTGCTGGATGCCGAGTTGCATCGCGACGGTGTGCTGTCGGGCAGCGGCGATGCGCTCAACGAAGTGGTGATCCACCCCGGCAAGGCCGTGCGGATGATCGAGTTCGAGCTGTTCATCGACGGGCAGTTCGTCTACAGCCAGCGCAGCGATGGCCTGATCGTGGCCACCCCTACCGGTTCCACCGCCTACTCGCTCTCCGGTGGCGGCCCCATCATGCACCCCAAGCTCGATGTGGTGACCCTGGTGCCGATGTTTCCCCACACCCTGTCGAGCCGTCCCATCGTCATCGATGCCGCCAGCGAGATCCGTGTGCACATCGGCGAGACCAACCAGACCTATCCCCACATCAGTTGCGATGGCCAGACCCGCGCGGTGGCCAAGCCCGACGATGTGCTGGTGATCCGCCGCAAGCCGCAGCGGGTGCAACTGGTACATCCCCTGGGTCACAATTTCTACGAGGTCCTGCGCAGCAAGCTGGGCTGGAGCAACCGCCTGGGGGACTGACGTGAAGACACAGGCCAGGATCGAAGGCTACGACCTGATCGGCGATGTACACGGCTGCGGCGCCACGCTCGCGGCCCTGCTCGAGAAGCTCGGCTACCATCAGCGCGGCGGGGTCTATCGTCATCCACGTCGCCGGGTGATCTTCCTCGGTGACCTGATCGATCGCGGGCCGCGGATCCGCCTGGCGGTGACCATTGCCCGGCGCATGGTGGAGGAGGGCGAAGCCTTCATCGTCATGGGCAACCACGAATACAATGCCCTGGCCTACTGCCACCGGGCACCGGCCGGCCAGGGGCACGAGTTCCTGCGCAGGCACACGCCGCGCCACAACCGCATCATCAAGGAGACCCTGGAGCAGTTCCGCGATCACCCCCAGGAGTGGGAAGAGGTGCTGGCCTGGTTCCTGGAGATCCCGCTCTGCCTCGAGCGCGATGGCCTGCGGGTGGTTCACGCCTGCTGGGATCCGCTGCTGATCGATGCCCTGCGGCGCGATTTCCCCGATGGGCGCATCGACGAGGACTTCCTGGCGGAATCGGTGACGCCCGGTACCCGGGCCTTCCGTATCCTCGACCGGCTCACCCGCGGTATTCATATCCCGCTGCCCGAGGGGGTGGAGATCCAGTCCGGCGACGGCTTCACCCGGCGCAGCTTCCGCGCCCACTTCTGGGCCCGCGAGCCACAGACCTGGGGTGACGTGGTGTTCCAGCCGGACAACCTGCCGGGCGATCTGGAACTGCGGCCACTCTCCGCCGAGGAGCGCGCGCGCCTCAGCTACTATGGCCCCGAGGAGCCGCCACTGTTCATTGGCCACTACTGGTGCGAGGGGATTCCGGCGCTGCCGGCCGCCAATGTCGCCTGCCTGGACTACAGTGCGGTCAAGTTCGGCCGACTGGTCGCCTATCGCTGGAGCGGCGAGCGTCGGCTGGATGCCAACCACTTCGTTTGGATCCGCGTGCCGCGTGAGGAGCAGGCTCGCCCGCAGCCCTGGGAGATCGATTTCGATTGATACAATTTTTTACTCAAAAAAGCCGGCGACGGACTGAACTCGCGGACGTGAAGCCCATCAGAGTAGGTGTTCCCTTGAATGATCCCTTGCTCTTGTCCGGCGGCCCCCTCCGCCGGATTTTTTCTGTGTGCGCCCCCGGCGTGCCGCGACCCCCGCATCGACAACCACCGGAGCCGCCATGTACCGGGTAATCCAGCTGCCCCTTGATGCCGATACCCGTGAACTGCGCCGCGCGCTGTGGGCCCACCGCATCGGTCATCGCATCACCGAGGAGGCCGACGGCCAGGTGCTGTGGCTGATCGATCCGGCCCAGCAGGAGACGATGCTGCGCCTGCTCGAGCGCTGGCAGCGCGGCGAGTCGCTGATGCCCGAGCGGCGCCGCGCCGCGCCGTCCGGCGGCAAGAGCCTGATGGTCCCCTTCAGGCAGGCGCCCGTTGCCGCGACCACCCTCGCGCTCTGTCTACTGGTGTTCGCCACGATGGGGGTACTCGGCGACCGTGTCATCGCGGCGCTGGCCATCGTGCCGCTCGGCGTGATCAACGGTAGCCTGGCCATCGGCAGCCTGACCGACGCGCTCGCCTCGGGCCAGGTGTGGCGACTACTGTCGCCGGCCTTCCTGCACTTCGGCTGGATGCACCTGATCTTCAACATGCTGTGGCTGTGGTACTTCGGCCGTCAGGTGGAAGTGCTGCAGGGCAGCGGGCGCATGCTGACGATCCTGCTCACCGCGGGCATCGGTGCGAATCTGGCCCAGTACGCCACCGGCACGGTGCTGTTCGGTGGCATGTCCGGGGTCGATTTCGCGCTGCTCGGCTATGTGTGGTTGATGTCGCGCCGGGCGCCGCGCAGTGGCTTCTTCGTGCCGCAGATGCTGGTGGTCTTCATGCTCGGCTGGATGCTCTTCACCATGACCGACATGGCGGGTGCGGTGGGCTTCGGCAACGTCGCCAACGAGGCCCACCTGGGCGGGCTGGTCGTGGGCCTGGCGCTGGGCTGGTATCATTCCGGGCGTGCCCGCCGCCCCCGTTGAGAGAACCTTCCGATGAACGATATGACCTTCGAGCGCATGATCCAGCAGATGACCCCGGCCATCTACGACCGCCTCAAGCAGGCCGTGGCCCTGCGCAAGTGGCCGGACGGTCGCCGGCTGACCGACGAGCAGACCGAACTCTGCCTCGAGGCGGTGATCCGCTACGAAGCGGAGAACCGGGTGCCCGAGGAGCAGCGGGTCGGCTATCTCCAGCAGCGTACCTGTGGCGGGGCCAGCAGCGGGGCCGGCGTGTCGGCGGAACTGGCGGGGCTGGCCCGGGATGTCGGCAGTGACTGAGACGATCCGGATCGATGCCGCCACGTCCGTGCAGGGGTGCCTGACCAAGATGGCCATCGCCCCCGGTGCCATGGGGGAGGCGGTACGTTATACCCTGCGGGTCGGCGAGCAGCGTCTCGACCTTAACACGCGGCTCGGCCGGCCGCTCGCCCTCGAGTGGACCGGCGCCATCGCCTGCACCCACTGCGGCCGGGCGACGAAGAAGAGCTTCGCCCAGGGCTACTGCTACCCCTGCTTCAGGAAGCTCGCCCAGTGCGACACCTGCATCATGAAGCCCGAGCTCTGCCACTACTTCGAGGGCACCTGTCGCGAGCCGGAGTGGGGCGAGCGCCACTGCTTCCAGCCCCATGTGGTCTACCTGGCCAATGCCTCGGGGCTCAAGGTGGGCATCACCCGTCGCACCCAGGTACCGACCCGCTGGCTCGACCAGGGGGCGGTGCAGGCGTTGCCGATCGTCGAGGTCGACACTCGCCAGCAATCGGGGTTCGTCGAGGTGCTGTTCAAGGAGGAGGTCTCGGATCGCACCAACTGGCGCGCCATGCTCAAGGGGGAGACCGAGCCCATGGACCTGGTCGTCGAGCGCGACCGCCTGCTGACGCGCCTGGAGGGCGGTCTCGCCAACCTGCGCGAGCGCTTCGGCACCGAGGCCATCCGCACCCTCGACGAGGCGCCGGTCGCCTTCGACTATCCGGTGCTGGAGTTTCCCACCAAGGTGGTCTCCCACAATCTCGACAAGCACCCCGTGGTCGCCGGCACCCTGCTCGGTCTCAAGGGCCAGTACCTGATCCTCGACAGCGGGGTGATCAACCTGCGCAAGTTTACCGGCTACGAGGTCAAGGTCGCCGCGTGATCGCTCGGCTATCCTGACGGCAATGCGTTTCCCGGCAGCCGACAGGAGAGCCCTCATGACCGATACCATGCGCGCCATGCGCCTGCACGCCCCGGGCCAGTCCCTGGTGCCGGAGGAGATTCCCCGACCTGCGCCCGGTCGCGGCGAGGTGCAGCTGCGTGTGCTGGCCTGCGGGGTGTGTCGCACCGACCTGCATGTGGTGGACGGTGAGCTGCCCGCCCCGCGCCTGCCGCTGGTGCCCGGCCACGAGATCGTCGGCGAGGTCACGGAACTGGGCGAGGGCGTCACGGGGGTGGCGGTCGGCGAGCGGGTCGGCGTGCCCTGGCTGGGCTGGACCTGCGGAGAGTGCGAATCCTGCCGCCGGGGCGAGGAGAACCTCTGCGAACGTGCCGAGTTCACCGGCTACACTCGTGACGGTGGCTATGCGGAGTACGCCATGGCCGACGCCCGCTACTGCTTTCCCGTGCATGACGAGGATGCCCAGGCGGCCGCACCGCTGCTCTGCGCCGGGCTGATCGGCTACCGCACCTGGCGGCTGGCCGGCGGCGAGGCGAACCGGCGGCTCGGCATCTACGGCTTCGGGGCCGCCGCCCATATCCTCGCCCAGCTGGCGCTGGCTCGTGGCCAGCGGGTCTTCGCCTTCACCCGCCCCGGCGACGACGAGGCCCAGGCCTTCGCCCGTCGTCTCGGTGCCGAGTGGGCCGGCGGCAGCGACGAGGCCCCGCCCGAGCCGCTGGATGCCGCCCTGCTGTTCGCCCCGGTGGGCGATCTCGTTCCCGCCGCGCTCTCCCACGTGCGCCCGGGCGGCAGGGTGGTCTCGGGGGGCATCCACATGTCCGATATCCCGTCCTTTCCCTACCGCCTGCTGTGGGAGGAGCGCTCGGTGAAGTCGGTGGCCAACCTCACTCGCCGCGACGGCGAGGAGTTCCTGGCGCTCGCCCCCGAGGTACCGATCCGCACCGAGACCCGCGCCTATCCGCTGGGGGAGGCCAACCGGGCGCTCGCCGACCTGCGCGAGGGGAGGTTCTCCGGCGCCGCGGTGCTGATTCCTTGACTAGTCGAAGAGATCGCCCTGGGCCCGGGGCGGCCGGAATGCCGTGGTATCCAGCCGCATGGCCTCGCTGGTGGCGGGCGCGTTGAGGCCGAGGCGTCGACAGACCGTACGGAAGCGCTGCTCGAGCAGGTCGGCGAAGACACCCTGACCACGCATGCGGTGACCGAAACGCGGGTCGTAGTCCAGCCCGCCGCGACACTGGCGAATCAGGCTCATCACCTTGGCGGCCCTCTCCGGGTAGTGGGCCTCGAGCCATGCCGCGAACAGCGGCGCCACCTCCCGGGGCAGGCGCAGCAGCGTCCAGCCGGCCCAGTCGGCGCCGGCCTCTCGTGCGGCGCCGAGCAGCCGCTCCATCTCGTGATCCGTCAGGCCGGGAATCACCGGCGCCACCAGGGTGCCCACCGGCACGCCGGCTTCGGCCAGGGTGCCGATCACCCGCAGCCGCGCGCCGGGCGAGGCGGCACGGGGCTCCAGGGTGCGCTTGAGATCGCTGTCGAGGCTGGTCAGGCTGACCATCACCCGCACCAGGCGGTGCCCGGCGAGGTCGCGCAGCAGGTCGAGGTCGCGCAGCACCAGCGCGCTCTTGGTCACGATCGAGACCGGATGGCGACACGCGAGCAACAGTTCCAGGATGGCGCGGGTGGTGCGCCGTTCGGCCTCCAGCGGCTGATAGCAGTCGGTGTTGCCGGAGAGGGCGATCGGCCGGCAGACGTAGCCGGGCTTGCCCAGCTCTTCCTCCAGCCGCTCGACCAGGCCGTTACGGGTGATCAGCCTGGTCTCGAAGTCCAGTCCCGGCGAGAGGTCCCAGTAGGCATGGCTGGGGCGGGCATAGCAGTAGATGCAGCCGTGCTCGCAGCCGCGGTAGGGGTTGAGCGAGCGATCGAAGGGCAGGTCGGGCGAGGTGTTCCACGACAGGGCGCTGCGGGTGCGCTCGTCGCGGACCTCGGTGGCCAGCCGCTCGGGGACCGCCTCCTGCCACCAGCCGTCGTCGACGGCCTCGCTGACGGTGGGGGCGAAGCGGTTGCGCGGGTCGAAGGTGGCGCCACGCCCCTTGCGGACCATGGCGTCGCGATGGCGGTTCGTGCTCATGGCGATCCTCCGGAAACTGTATATATAAACAGTATAGAGGGGTACCGGCAGGATGTCAGCCGTCCTGCGGAGGACGGCCATGACTCTGGTAACATGAGCGGCCCGACATGGACGACTTGCCTGGAGCGGCCCCGTGACCGATACCCCCCTGCCCATTGCCGCACCCGACCGGCGCCTCGGCGAGCGCGTCGGTGCCTACCTCGATACCCTGACCAAGCCGCCGGGAAGCCTGGGCCGCCTGGAGCGGCTCGCGGTGGACCTGGCCGCGATGACCGGTGAGCCCTTTCCCCGGGTCACGCCGCCCGGTGTGCTGGTCTTCGCCGCCGATCATGGCATCGCCGACGAGGGGGTCTCCGCCTTTCCCCGCGAGGTGACGGCCCAGATGGTGACCAATTTCGTCGCCGGCGGCGCGGCGATCAACGTCTTCGCCCGCCGGATCGGCGCGCGGCTCGAGGTGATCGACGTCGGCGTGGCCAGCGAGGTTGCCGGCCAGGACGTCGTCGACGAGAAGGTACGGCCCGGCACGGCCAACTTCGCCCGCCGGGACGCCATGAGCCGGGCTGAGGCCGAGGCGGCCATCGAGGCGGGCCGGCGTGCCGCCGGGCGCGCCGCCGCGGCCGGCTGTCGCTGCCTGATCATCGGCGAGATGGGCATCGCCAACACCACCGCCAGCAGCGCCGTGCTGGCGGTGCTGACCGGCGAGCCGGTGGCGCGGCTGGTGGGGCGCGGCACCGGCATCGACGATGCCCGCCTGGCCCACAAGCGGGAGGTGATCGAGCGCGCGATCGCTGCTCGGGGCGCCGATCCCGGGGATCCGCTGGGCGTACTGGCGGCCTTGGGCGGGCTGGAGATCGCCGCCATGACCGGCGCCTGCCTGGAGGCGGCGGTGCGCCGGGTGCCGCTGCTGGTCGACGGCTTCATCGCCACGCTGGCGGCCCTGGTGGCCTGCCGGCTCGCACCGGGGGCGCGTGACTACCTGATCTTCGGCCATCGCTCCCGGGAGCCGGGACATGACGTGGTCCTGGCGGCACTCGACGCCCAGCCGCTGCTCGACCTCGACCTGCGGCTGGGCGAGGGCACCGGAGCGGCGCTGGCCTTTCCGCTGCTGGACGCCGCCTGCCGCATGCTGGCGGAGATGGCGTCCTTCACCACTGCCGGGGTAGCCGGCGGCGACCAGACATGAGCCAGGCGCCTTTGAGCCTGTCACTGCTGGCCCTGGTGCTGGCGGCCATCGCCGTCGACCTGCTGGTCGGTGACCCGAGCCGGCTGCCCCATCCGGTGGTGGTCATGGGGCGAGTGATCGCCCGGCTCGAGCGGGCCTGGAACCACGGCTCGGCGGCGGCTCGCCGGGCCAGGGGTGTCCTGCTGACGGCGATGGTGGTGCTCGGCGTCTACGCACTCGCCTGGGGGCTGCTCGCGCTGCTCGGCCGGCTCGACCCCTGGCTGGCCATGGCGGCGGAGCTCTGGTTGCTGGCCACGACCCTGGCGATCAAGGGGCTGCGCGATGCCGCCCGGGCGGTGGCCTCGCCCCTGGGCCGGGGCGACCTGCCGGGGGCGCGACGGGCACTGGCGATGATCGTCGGTCGCGATACCGCGGCGCTGGACGAGGGCGAGATCAGCCGGGGCGCGGTGGAGACCGTGGCCGAGAACACGGTGGACGGCATCACCGCGCCGCTGTTCTGGGCGCTGCTCGGCGGGGCGCCGCTGGCGCTGGCCTACAAGGCGGTGAATACCCTGGATTCGATGGTCGGCTACCGCAACGCTCGCCATGCCGACTTCGGCTGGGCCTCGGCCCGGCTCGACGACCTGGCCAACTGGCTGCCGGCGCGCCTGACCGCCCTGGCCCTGTGGCTCGGTGCCCGGGGACTGCCCGGGCACTGGCGGCATCGCGGCGCCCTGGCGGCGACTCGGCGGGAGGCCCCGCGCCACCCCAGCCCCAATGCCGGCTGGCCCGAGGCGATGGTGGCCCGGCTGCTCGGCGTGCAACTGGGCGGCGTCAACCACTACGGCGGCGAGCCTTCCCGCCGCGCCCTCCTTGGCGAGCCCCTCAAAGCGCTCGGGGCGGCGCATATCGGCCGCGCGGTTCGCCTGATGCACGGGGGCTGGTCGGCCTTCCTGCTGCTGATGCTGCCGGCGGTGTTGGTGCGGGAGTGGCTGGCATGAGGCGATCCGACGAGGCCTGGCCGAGCCATGGCGGCCAGGCGGCGACGCTGCTGGCGCGTTTCGGCCTGCCCGCCGACCATGAGCTGCTCGACTTCAGCGCCAATATCAATCCGCTGGGGCCGCCGGCCTGGCTGGCCGAGCGGTTGCTGGCAGCGCTCGACGGGCTGGCCCGCTACCCCGACCCGGACTACCGCGAGGCGCGTGAGGCCATCGCGGCCGCCGAGGGCGTGACACCGGCGCAGGTGCTGCCGACCAACGGCGGGGCCGAGGCGATCTTCCTGGTCGCGGCGGCTCACGCCGGCGGCCGGGCGGCGATCGTCGAGCCGACCTTCTCCGAGTATGCCCGCGCCTGTCGTCAGCACGGCCTGACGGTCGACGCGCGCTTCCTCGAGTCGCAGCGCTTCGCTCTGGACGAGGCGGCGGCCCTGGAGGCCGTGGCGCGCAACGACGTGCTGTTCCTGTGCCGGCCCAACAACCCCACCGGCACCCTGGTCGAGCGCCGGGGCATCGAGCGGCTGCTGGCGGCTGGCCTCGAGCGCGGCGGCACCCTGGTGGTCGACGAGGCCTTCGTCGACTTCGTGACGCCAGACGAGCGCCTGACCCCGCTGCTGGCGAGCTGGCCGAACCTGATCCTGCTGCGTTCCCTGACCAAGCTCTACGCCATTCCCGGCCTGCGCCTCGGCTACCTGCTCGGCGGCGCCGAGGCGGTGGCGCGCCTCCGCGCGCGGCAGATGCCGTGGAGCGTGAACCACCTCGCCGCCAGCCTGGTGGCCCCGCTGCTGGCCGATCACGACTTCCTCGCTCGCACCCGGCAATGGCTGGCCGACGAGCAACCGCGGCTGCAGGCCGGGCTCGCTGCCGCGGGCCTCGAGGTGGTCCCGAGCCGGGCCAACTTCTTCCTGGTGCGGCCGGCGTCGGAGCCCGAAGCGACGGCAGGGCAATCGCCGATACACATAACGCAAGAGCCGGGGATAGGTCGAAGAGGAGGTCATTTGCCATGGATGGCAAATGTAGCGCCCAGGGAGGGGTTCATAGCGCCTCCTCGAAGACCTATTGACGGCTCAATTCAGGCGATAAAGCCAACGGCAATAGCTCTGGCGACAACGGAGGCCCTCTTCGAGCACCTGCTGCGCTCGGGCATCCTGGCCCGGCACACCCACAATTTCCCCGGCCTCGACGGCGGCTGGCTGCGCCTGGCGCTGCGCGATCGCGCCGACAACGAGCGGCTGCTGGCGACCCTGGCCGAATGGAGGCCGGCATGATCGCCTTCGTCAGCGGCGGGGCGCGTTCCGGCAAGAGCGACTTCGCCGAGCGGCTGGTCCGGGAGTGGCACCGGGCGCGCGGCGGGCGGCGCTACTACCTGGCCACCGCCCGGGCCTCGGACACCGAGATGACGGCGCGCATCGCCCGTCATCGCCGCGAACGCGGCGACGGCTGGTTCACCCTGGAGGCGCCGCTGGCGCTCGACACGGGCCTGGCCCGGGTCGAGGACGGCGGCACCGTGCTGCTCGACTGCCTGACCCTGTGGGCCAGCCAGTGGCTCTACGGCGGTGGAGGCGCGGCGGCGCAGGGCGAACGCCTGCTGGGCGAACTGCTGACCCGTGCCCGGGGGCGGTCGATCGCCCTGGTGGTGGTCTCCAATGACATCAACGAAGCCCTGCCGCCGCGGGATCCCGAGGTGTGGCGCTATCTCGCCTTCCTGCAGCGGCTGCACCGGCAACTGGCCCGGGAGGCCGACCGGGTGGTCGAGGTGGTCGCCGGCCTGCCCATCGACTGGAAGGAGGCGAGATGAGGGAAGCGGGCTACGGGCTGCTGCTGGCGGTCCAGTTCCTGAGCCGGCTGCCGGTGCCGGTCGAGTGCCCCTGGACGGCCGCGACCAGCCGCTGGGCACTGCGCTGCTATCCGCTGGTGGGGCTGCTGCTGGGTGCCATCCTGGCTGGCGTGAGCCTGGTGCTGCACGACCGGGTTCCCACGCCGCTGCTGGCGCTGGTGCTGCTCAGCCTGTGGGTGGCGCTCTCCGGCGGCCTGCACCTGGACGGCCTGATGGACGTGGCCGATGCGCTGGGCAGCAATGCGCCCCTGGCGCGACGCTGGGAGATCATGAAGGATCCCCAGGTGGGCAGCTTCGCCATCCTGGCGCTGCTCTTCCTGCTCGCCTGGAAGGCCATGCTGTTGTGGGCGCTGCTGGAGGCCGGCACGCATCCGGCGGTGTTGCTGGCGGTGCCAGCCCTGGGGCGCTTCGGGGCGGTGCTGCTGCTCGGGCTCGCCCCCTGTGCCCGCCGGGAAGGGCTGGCCTGGGCCTGGCGGCAGCACCTGGGCCATCGCGATCTGCTGTTCTCGCTGGTGCCGCTGCTGCTGCTCTTCCACTGGTTGCCGGGCTGGCCGGGGCTGCTGGCCGCGTTGCTGGGCTTTCTGCTGCTGTACGGCCTGGCCATGACCCGGGCCTTCAAGGGCATCAACGGCGATATCGTCGGTGCCGCCATCGAGGGAGGAGAACTATGGCTGCTGCTGATCGCCTGGAGCTGGTGGTCGTTCGCCATGGGCTGACCGCCTGGAATCGAGAGCGTCGCTACCAGGGCCAGCGCGACATTCCGCTGCTGCTGCCCGAGGCGCGCCCGGGCCTGGATCTGCTGCGCGACCATCTGGCCGCGGAACGTTTCGATGCCATCCACTGCAGCGACCTGACCCGCTGTCGTCAGACCCTGGCCCATGTGCTCGCGGGGCGGGGGGGCGAGATCGAGACGCGGTTCGATGCGCGGCTGCGCGAGCTCGACTTCGGTGACTACGAGGGCAAGTGCTACGCTGAGCTCAAGGAACTGGCGACATACCGCGAGTGGATCGATAGCCGCGGCGAACAGGCGCCGCCGAACGGCGAGTCGGCGGCCGCCCTGCGCGAGCGCCTGGCGGCGTGGCTGGGCGAGCTGCTCGTGGCCGCCGAGGCCGGGGGTCACCGTCGTGTGCTGACGCTGACCCACGGCGGGGTCATCCGCGAGCTGCGCCGGCGTTTCGAGGCGATCGACTTCTGGGAGGGCAGCGTGGGGCAGGCCCAGGGCCGGCGCTTCGTGTTCGTTCACCAGGAAGGAGGCTGGCGATGCAGCTCTTCATCGGCGGTGCCTGCGCCGGCAAGCGCGACGCGGTAAGCGAGCGCTTCCCCGCGGCGAAGTGGCACCATCTCGCCCCCGGCGTTCCCCTGGGGGCCTGGCGCGAGACGGTGGTGGCCGGCCATCCGCTGGTGCTGACCGGCTGGACGGCCTGGCTCGAGGCGGCGCTGGCCGCGGTGCCCGACGACGACCGGCTGCGCCGCGAGTGGGGCGGGGGGCTTGCCGCGCTCGCCGATGCCGAGCGCGAGATGGCTCTCGAGGTGGTGCTGATCCTGCCGGAGATGGGGCGCGGCATCGTGCCCATGGCCGCCGAGGCTCGCCGGCTGCGCGACCTGGCCGGCTGGCTGGCACAGGACGCCGCCAGGCGCAGCGACGCGGTGTGGTACGTACGCCATGGCCTGGTGCGGCGGCTGGGCTGAGCCAGGTCAAGACCGGGGCAGATGCGCGTTGACGCTCTCCGGTGGGGTTGCTAGCTTACCTCCTCTCTCAGGTACCGGCGGCACCATCCGCCGGTGAAACGGGAAGTCGGTGCGCGCTCCCATGCCGCCATTCCGACGCTGCCCCCGCAACGGTGATCGAGACAAGAACGGCCTTCATGCCACTGTGCCCAGGCACGGGAAGGCGGTCGTTCGGGAAGCCGGGTGTTCCAGACACCGCGTCCGCTCGTCAGCCCGGAGACCGGCCCGAGAGAACAGGAAGCGCTGAACAAATTGACGAGCGGAATGAAGCGCAAGGCGCACGCAGCGCAAAAACCGGAGCCTATGCGGTATAGGTGAGGATTTTGAGCAGCGCGCAACGCAGCGATTCGTCCGCGCAGGCATTTGTTCGGTGCTTACCTCATGCCGGGTTGCGGTGGGCGACTACGAGGCAGGGCAGGCGCCGTCGTTTTCCCTCTTCCTCGCTCCCCTTGCCCCGGCGATAAAAAACGCCATTCGACCGTGCGGGTAGGCACGGCGAGCAAGGGAAGCCCATGAACACCAGAATCCATGCCGTCCATGGCCTGGCCGCCTTCGGTCTCGCCGCGTTGCCGTTGACCGTGAATGCCCAGACCGCCCAAGCCGAGATGGACGAGTCGCTGAGCCTCAATCCGCTGGTGGTTACCGCCACCCTGGCCCCCCGCACCGCCGACCAGAGTCTCGCCTCGGTCACCGTACTCGACGAGGCGACCCTGCGTCGTCAGGATCCGACCAGTCTCACCGACCTCTTCCGTGGCCAGCCTGGCGTGGATGTTTCAACGAACGGTTCCTTCGGCAAGCACAGCAGCGTCTTTATTCGCGGCACCAACAGCGACCAGAACGTGCTGCTGATCGACGGTATCCGCCTGCGTTCCGCAACCACGGGTGGTGCCGCCTGGCAGTTCCTCGACCCGCGCCTGTTCCAGCGCGCCGAGATCGTGCGGGGACCGCGCGGCAGCCTCTACGGGGCCGATGCCGTGGGAGGCGTGGTGCAGCTGTTCACCCCCGAGGGCGAGGAGGGGGGGCCGCATCCGCGGATTTCCGCCGGCGGCGGCTCCTTCGGTTCCCAGCGCTACAGCGCCGGGCTCTCCGGCAGCAGTGGGGGCACCCGCTACAGCTTCGCCGGCAGCCACTTCAGCACCGACGGCGCCCCGGTGGTGCGTGACGGTGACGACAAGGGCTACGACAACACCACCGGCCTGGCGCGGCTGTCGCATACCTTCGACGGCGGTGCCGAGCTAGGCGTATTGGCGTTGCGGGCGCGGGGCAACACCGAGTTCGTCGGGGGCAACACCGACTACGTGCAGCAGGTGGCCGGCATCTACGGGGAAGTGCCGGTGACCGAGACCTGGCGTAGCCGCCTGACCCTGAGTGAATCGCGAGACGAGAGTGACAACTTTCAGGATTTCGGAACTACCGTCTTTGACACCCGATCAAAGACGGCCCGCTGGGAAAACACCCTTGGCCTGGGCCCCCATGAAGTGATCGCCGGTGCAGAATATGGTGAAGACAGGGTCAGCGGCACCACCGCCTACGATGAAGACAGCCGAGACAATGCTGCGCTCTTTGCCCAAGGCCTGCTGGACTTCACCCCGGTGACAGCGCAGGCCAGCATGCGCTACGACGATAACGAAGCCTTCGGTGAGGAGATCACCGGCAGTCTGGCGCTGGGCTACGAGCTGGACGCCCATCATACCCTGAGGGCCAGTTACGGTACTGCCTTCAAGGCACCTTCCTTCAATGACCTGTATTTCCCCGGTTTCGGTAATCCCGACCTCGAGGCCGAGACCTCCGAGACCTTCGAGGTCGGGGTGCGTGGTCAGTACCGTCCCCTCTTCTGGGATCTGGCCGCCTACCAGACCGACGTCGACGATCTGATCGCCTTTACCGAGCAAGGGGGGCTCCTGGCACCCTTCAATGTCGCCGAGGCCCGCATTCGCGGTGTGGAGCTCTCCGCGGGTGCCGAACTCGATGACTGGACCCTGCAGGCGGCGCTCACCTATACCGACCCGGAGGATCGCGAGACGGGTAACCGCCTGGTGCGGCGTGCCGGCCAGAGCCTGCGTCTGGACGTCGACCGCAAACTCGGCGACTGGTCGCTGGGCGGCTCCTGGGTCGTGCAGAACCATCGCTACAACGATGCCGACAACGAGCAACGCCTGCCGGGCTTCGGGCTAGTCAACCTGCGGGCCGGCTGGGCCTTCGCGCCGCTGTGGTCGGCTCGGCTCACGGTGGAGAACGCCCTCGACAGGGAGGTCGTCACGGCCCGGGACTTCGGCGGCCGCGATTTCCTCGATGCCGGTCGTGCCGCCTTCGTCAGCGTGCATTTCGGTCAGTGAGGCCCGAGTCGATGCGACGAGTCGGCAGGATGGCATGGCTGGTCGTCGGACTGCTGAGCGCAGGGCAGGTGGGGGCGGCGGATACCGGTCCCTGTGTCACCGACGACCGCAACCGTGAGGTGTGCCTCGAGCGACCGGCCGAACGCATCGCCGTGCTCTCGCCCGGAGCGACGGAGTTGACCTATGCCGCGGGGGCGGGCGACAAGGTGGTAGCGGTGGTCGCCCATAGCGACTATCCGCCGGAAGCCAGGGAGGTGACCTCGGTGGGCAGCCATACCCGAGTCGATCTCGAGGCCCTGGTGGCGTTGCAACCGGACCTGGTGATCGGCTGGGTGACCGGCAATCCTGCCGAACAGCTCGAGACCCTCGAGGCGCTGGGTATGGCGGTGTTCTATATCGAGCCGCGGGATGTCGAGGGTGTCTCGCGTGCCATCGAGCGCCTGGCGTTGCTGGCCGACACCCGGGAGGAGGGCGACAGGGTGGCGCAGGACTTCCGTGACGGCATGGCCGAGCTGGCGGCGCGCCATGCCGACAGCGCGCCGGTGGCGACCTTCTATCAGGTCTGGGACGAGCCGCTGATGACCGTCAATGACGAGCACCTGATCGGCAAGGTAGTGGCGATGTGCGGGGGCATCAACGTGTTCGGCGATCGGTCCCGGTTGGTGCCGCGCATCGACGATGAGTCGGTGCTGGCCGCCGATCCCGAAGCGATCGTTGCCGGTGGCATGGGCGAGGAGAGCCGCGACTGGCTGACCCATTGGGAGCAGTATCAGACCCTCCAGGCGGTGGCCCGCGACAATCTGTTCTTCGTGCCGCCATCCTTGATCCAGCGACCCACGCCGCGGCTGCTCGAGGGCAGCCGGATCCTCTGCGAGAAGCTGGAGGTGGCCCGTGGCAGGCGCTGAGCGAGGCGCGCGATGCGCCAGTTGAGCCTGCCCCTCGGCGTGCTGCTGGTGGCAGCGCTGGCCGCCCTGGTGCTGTCGGTCGGCGTCGGCAGCGCCAGCGTGGCGCCGGCGGAGCTGTGGGCGGTACTGCGCGGCCAGGGCGAGGCCCTGCCGCGCACCCTGGTGCTCGACCTGCGAGTGCCGCGCTCCCTTTCGGCCTTCGCCACCGGCGGCCTGCTGGCGGTGGCCGGTGCGCTGATGCAGGTGTTGCTGCGCAACCCGCTGGCCGACCCCTATGTGCTGGGGCTCTCCGGCGGTGCCGCCGTGGGGGCGCTGGCGGCGATGCTGGCGGGGCTCGGCGGCATGGTGATTTCCGGCTCGGCGTTCGCCGGCGCCCTGCTCTCCACCCTGCTGGTCTTCGGTCTGGCCCATGGCACCGGCAGCTGGACGCCGTCGCGGCTGCTGCTCACCGGGGTGGTGGTGGCCGCCGGCTGGGGCGCGGTGATCACCCTGATGCTGGCGGTCAGCCCCGCCGACCGGCTGCCGGGGATGCTCTACTGGCTGATGGGTGATCTCTCCTATGCGCGCACCCCCTTGCCGCCGCTGACCCTGCTGCTGGCGGTCTGCCTGCTGGTGATTCCACTGGGGCGCAGCCTCAACGTGCTGGCGCGAGGGCCGCTGCAGGCCGCCGCGCTGGGCGTGGCGGTACGGCCGCTGGAGTGGACGATCTATATCGCCGCCAGCCTGCTCACCGCCATGGCGGTGACCACCGCCGGCAGCATCGGCTTCGTCGGCCTGGTGGTGCCGCACATGCTGCGCCTGGTGCTGGGCAACGACCAGCGGCTGATCCTGCCGGCCTGTGCCCTGGCCGGTGGGACCCTGCTGGTGCTGGCGGATACCCTGGCGCGCACCATGATCGCCCCGGAGCAGCTGCCGGTGGGGGTGATCACCGCGCTGCTTGGCGTTCCCACCTTCCTCTATCTGCTCTATCGGAGCCGCTGATGAGCCGTCTCGAGATCCGCGACCTGATCATCGACGTGCCTGGCCGCGGCGACGGCCGGTCGCTCGGCCTGATCCTGGAGCCGGGGCAGGTATGGGGCGTGCTCGGCCCCAACGGGGCCGGCAAGACCACCCTGCTGCATACCCTGGCCGGCCTGCGCCCGCCCCGGACCGGCAGCGTGCTGCTGGATGGCCGGCCGCTGGATGCGCTGGGGCGCCGCGAGATCGCCCGTGCCCTGGGGCTGGTGTTCCAGGATCGCCAGGACGGCTTTCCCGCCACGGTGCGCGAGACGGCACTGATCGGCCGCCATCCCTGGCTGTCGCCGTGGCAGATGGAGGGCGGCGAGGACCTGCGCCTGGCCGAGGTGGCGCTGCAGCGCCTCGATGTCGCCCACCTGGCCGAGCGCCTGGTGAGCACGCTCTCCGGCGGCGAGCGTCAGCGGTTGGCCATCGCCACGGTGCTGACCCAGGCGCCGCGCATCTGGCTCGCCGACGAACCGACCAACCATCTCGACCTGCATCATCAGACCGCGGTCATGGCACTGCTCGCCGAGCAGGCCGGGGCAGGTAATGCGGTGATGATGTGCCTGCACGATCTCAACCTGGCGGCGCGCTGGTGCGACCAGCTGCTGCTCCTCTACCCCGATGGCGAGGCGTGTTGGGGCCCCCGCGACGCCATGCTGGAGCCTGCCGCGCTCGAGGCGTTGTACGGCCAGCGCCTGGCCACCGCGGAGGTGGAGGGCGCCCCCGTTTTCGTACCCGTGAGATAGCGCCAAGTGGGCCTGTCGGCGCTATCAATGGTTGGCGCGGGCGGGTCTGTGCTGGCAGATCTTGCGTGGGAGCTTTACAGAGCGTTGCGAAAGCGCATGATGCGGCGCTGGTCGACGGGATCATCGAGAAAATCGACATGCACGCCGAAGGTATGGCGCAGCCTTGCGGCCGTCAGTACCTGGCTGGGTGGGCCGACATCGACCAGACGCCCGCCATCCATCACGCCGATGCGGTCACACTCCATGGCCTGATTGAGGTCATGCAGGGCGATGACCACCGTGACAGACAGCCGCCGTACCAATTTCAGGATCGACAGTTGGTGACGAATGTCGAGGTGGTTGGTGGGCTCGTCGAGCAGCAGGATTCTCGGCTGCTGAGCCAGGGCGCGCGCGATGTGGACACGCTGGCGTTCGCCGCCGGACAGCGTATGCCAGAGTCGATCCGCCAGATGTGTCATGCCGACGTTGGCGAGTGCCTGGGAGACGACGGCATCATCCTGCTCCGACCACGCCTGTAGCGCCGAGAGGAAGGGCGTCCGGCCCAGGGCCACCGCCTCGCGTACCACGATGCGGTCGAGGGTCTCGGCCTGCTGCTCGACGAAGGCGATGATTCGGGCGATGTCGCGCTGGCGCATCGCGTACATCGATGCCTCGTTCACCAATACGCGACCGCTCCTGGGCTTGCGCAGACCGGCGAGCACTCGCAGCAGGGTGGTCTTGCCCGAGCCGTTCGGGCCGATCAGGCCGAAGGTCTCACCGGGCGCCACCGTGAGGCTGACGTCGTCCAGCAGCTTGTGGCCGTGGACCGACCAGTCGATGCGTTCGGCAGCTAGCCTCATTTCGTCCTCGTTCCACGCACCAGGATCAGGGCAAAAGCCGGAGCGCCGACCAGCGCCGTGACGACTCCGATCGGCAGCACCTGCCCCGGTACCAGGATGCGCGAGAGAATATCCGCCCCGATCAGGAACACCGCGCCGGCCAACGCCGAGGCGGGCACCAGCCGGGTGTGGCGGCTGCCGACCAGAAAGCGCATGGCGTGAGGAATCACCAGCCCCACGAAGCCGATGGCGCCGACCATGGAGACCATCACCGCGGTGACCAGGGCCATGCTGGCAATCAGGATGCCGCGCACGCGGCGCACGGGGATGCCCAGCGAGGCGGCGCTGTCGGCACCGAAGGTGAAGGCATCCAGTGCCCGCCGATACCATAGGCAGACCAGCAGGCCGGCCACGGCGGCGGGCAGTCCCAGGGCGACATCCTCCCAGCGCACACCGGAGAGGTTGCCCATCAGCCAGAACATGATGCCCCGCGCCTGCTCGGCGCTTGCCGACCTGGCGATGATAAAGGCGGTGAGGGCATTGAACAGCTGCGACCCGGCGATGCCGGCCAGGATGATGGCCCCCGCGGCCTGGGTACTGCGTCCGCCTCCGGTGCCACTGCTGGCGGCATGGGCGAGCATTACCACCAGGCCAAACGCCAGCCCCGCCCCGGCGAAGGCGCC
The DNA here is from genome assembly GCF_030010475.1 of Halomonas kalidii. Taxonomy (NCBI): domain Bacteria; kingdom Pseudomonadati; phylum Pseudomonadota; class Gammaproteobacteria; order Oceanospirillales; family Halomonadaceae; genus Halomonas; species Halomonas kalidii. Next base: position 94,599 of record NZ_JASCQN010000025.1, read on the forward strand.
GAGAGAGAGCGTGACGACGCCGGCGCCGAGCCCGGCGATGGTCACCGCCACGGCACCGGTGGAGGCGCCGGCGGATATTCCCATCAGGAAGGGGTCGGCCAGGGGGTTGCGCAGCAGTGCCTGCAGGACCACGCCGGCAAGCGCCAGTCCGGCCCCGCAACAGGCGGCAAGAATGGCGCGACTGAGGCGGTAGTTCCAGACGATACCGGCGTCGATCCGGTCCACCGCATGCTCCGCTCCCCACAGCCTGTTGGCCAATACCTTGAGGATCGTGTCCAGCGAAATCGGCGTCTCGCCGATGGCGGTACCGGTCATTATCGCCATGAACAGGATCAATGGTGTCAGCCAGGCCCAATGCCAGCGAAAATGTATCGCTGGGCGCAATGCCAGGGTCGAAATCATTGGTCGAAGGGCATCATCGACAGGGCCTCGACCAGCGTTTCGAGACCGAAGATCGTGCGCATGGTGGCGCTCATCGCGTGGGCATCCATTTCGATGATGCGTCCGTTCCTCACTGCCGACATTTCGCGGGCCACGGGGTCGCTATGTAGAAATTCGAGTTTATTGGCGATATCGTCAGCCGGGAAGCGGCGGCGGTCCATGCTGGCGACCACGATGATATCCGGGTCGGCCCGGGCGATGGTTTCCCAGCCGACCACTGGCCACTCTTCATCGGACTTCACCACGTTGTGGATGCCCAAGGCGTCCATCATATAGCCCGGTGCGCCGAGCCGGCCGGCGGCGAAGGGATCCGCCGATTCGTCGGGAGAGGAGAACCAGAACAGCGCTGACAGGTCTTCCGGCAGCTCCAGCCGCCTGGCACTCTCGATGGCGCTGGCCTCGCGCGCCTGGAGGTCGGCGACCAGGGCGTCCCCGGCCTCGCGTACATCGAAGATACTGGCCAGCTCGAGAATGCCCTTGTAGACGGACTCAGGGGAGAAGGCGGCGATGCGAGTGCCGTCGCCACCGGTGCTGTTGTCCTTGGTGTCGCAGTCGGCCGGCATGATGTAAGTGGTGATGCCGAGCTCATGGAACTGCTCTCGGCTCGCCACGCTTCCGGTGGGGCCGACATGCCACTCATATTGGGCGGCGACAAGATCGGGCCTGCGGCTTATGACGGACTCGAAACTCGGATCGTTGTCGGCGAGACGCTCGATATCGGCATTGACTTCCTGAAATTCTGGAAGCACGGGATTGAACCACACTGAGGTTCCGGATACCCGCTCGGAAAGTCCCAGTGCATAGAGGATTTCCGTAGCCGATTGTCCGACGGTAACCATGCTTTCCGGTGCGGATGGGAAACTGATTTCCATGCCGCAATTCGTCAATGTCAGTGGATAATCGGTGGTATCCGCCATGACAAATGGCGCGGGAAAAAGAGCGAGAGTTGCCAGTAATCGTCGAGCGTAATTCATCACGTCAAATCCGGGTGGCGGAAGGGTGTTGGCCAATCTGACCCTGGTGGGCGGCGATCATAGCACTGCATTTTGCATGTCGGCGCCGCGATTGCCAGCTACCAGGACGAGAAAGACTTTGATATGTTATATTATAACAATTTTGAAGAGAACCTCGAGTCTCACGCTGTCGGGACAGCCCGCAGGGTGGGGTGCCTGCGAGCCACGGCGTGCCATCCGGTGGTCAAATTGCGCCTGTTGCGACAATTGCTTTAGGATGGGCCTACTCGAGACGGGTGCCCCTGCCTGTAGGGGATAATCGGGAAGTATGGTGAGGCTGTACGGCCAATTCCATCGCTGCCCCCGCAACGGTAACGAGAGAGTAGCCTGCGAAGACCACTGGCATATGCCGGGAAGGTGCAGGCGATGGCGTGCTTCTTCTGAATGCGCCCTCCTTGAGCCCGGAGACCGGCCCGTCATGTCGTTTCATCCAGTGACGGTGCGGTGGGCATCGGGGATAGCGTGTCTCAGTGATTCCTTTTTCCTCCTTCCCGGGAGCTTTCCGTTCCTGCCGGCTGTCGGCGGGGCGCTCGTGTGCCATCGTCCCGACGTCGTTTGTCGGTACGCCAGGTGGCCATGATGTCCCGGATTGAGTTCCCCTTTGCCGCCGTGGTCGGCCAGCAGGCCCTCAAGACCGCGTTGCTGCTCAACGCCATCGATCCCCGGGTGGGGGGCGTGCTGATCAGCGGCCCACGCGGTAGCGCGAAATCCACCCTGGCGCGGGCGCTGGCGGCGCTCCTTCCCGATGAGGCCGAGGGGCGTCGGCCGCCGTTCGTCACTCTGCCGCTGGGTGCCAGCGAGGACCGCTTGACCGGCAGCCTGGACCTTCAGCGGGTGCTCTCCGAACGCGAAACGACCTTCCACCCGGGCTTGCTGGCCAAGGCGGATGGCGGCGTATTGTACGTCGACGAGGTCAACCTGCTGCCGGACACCCTGGTGGACCTGCTGCTCGATGTGGCGGCGAGCGGCATCAATATCGTCGAGCGCGACGGCATCAGTCATACGCATTCTGCGCGCTTCAGCCTGATCGGCACCATGAATCCGGATGAGGGGGAACTGCGCCCCCAGTTGCTCGACCGCTTCGGCCTCTGTCTCGAGCAGGACGCGTCGGTGAGCGTCCGGGAGCGGATTGCCATCGTGCAGCAGCGAGAGGCCTTCGACCGCGATCCAGAGGCCTATGTCGCGCACCATGCGGATGCCCAGGCGTCGCTGACCCAGCGTATCCGGCGAGCGCAGCGGGTACTGGCCGAGATCACCACCGAGCCCTGGGTCTACGAGCATATCGCGGTACGCTGCGAGGCCGCCGGTGTCGAAGGCCTGCGGGCGGATGTGACCTGGCATCGTGCCGCCCAGGCGCATGCCGCCTGGCGAGGCGCCAACACGGTGGGCCAGGAGGACCTGGATACCGTCGAGCCATGGGTCCTGGCCCATCGCCGTACGACGAATCAGCCCCCGCATCACACGCCGCCGTCCCCGCCGTCCGGCACACCGCCGCCTCCCTCTGGTGAGGGTAAGGGTAACGCCGTTGGTCAGGTGCCGGGCGCTAGCGGCGATGGCGCTGCGTCCCCGGCGGGGCAGTGGGGCGCCATGCCGCCGGTGACACAGAACAGCGTGAGTGTGCCGATGGCGGATTTGCCGGAGTTTTCCGCTGGCACACGAGCGAAAGCCCCGGCCTCGGCGCCAGCCTCGCGGCTGTCCTCCACGCGCCCGGGCAGGGGCCACCAGCCGGGCCGGCGCCGGGCGCATGCCGAGGAGGAGCGACCGGACTGGTTCGCCACCCTGATCGCCAACCGGGGGCGCTGGCCCTGGCGACACCTGCGTTATCGCCAGGCCCGCACCGGGCAGCCGGTGTTGCATGTCATCCTGCTGGATACCTCCGCCTCCACCTTGGGCCAGCGCATGTTGGGACGCGCCAAGGGCCTGGTCGACCGGCTGGCGCGCCAGGCCTATGCCGCCCGGGAGCAGATCGTGGTGCTGGGTTTTGGCAATGATGGCGTCACGTCGATCCTGCCACGGCGACGCGCGCCCAAGGACATGCTCCGTCGGCTCGATGCCGCGAGCGGTGGCGGTGGAACGCCGATCCGCGACGCCATCCTGCGGGCGGCGCGCCTGATTCGCCAATGGCAGCGACAGGACGCCGGCCTGCATGTGCGGACCTACCTCATCACCGACGGTCGTACCCGGCAATCCCTGGCCGGCCTGCCGTCACTCGGTGACTGTGTCGTCGTGGATACCGAACAGTCGGCCGTCAAGCGGGGGCGGGGACCCCTCATCGCCCGGCAACTGGGCGCGCTGTACCGGCCCCTGCCCAGTCTAGAGTCCAGCCTGGAGGCCACATGACCGCGCATGACTCGAGCCGAGCCAGGGGCCGCTCCGATAGGGATGCCGGCCAGGGGCCGACGAGGGCGGCCTGTCCCGCGGTCTTCATCGCTGCGCCGGCATCGGGGCAGGGCAAGACCACGGTGACCGCGGCGCTGGCCCGGATGCTGCGCAACCAGGGCAAGGTGGTACGGGTCTTCAAGACCGGTCCGGATTACCTGGACCCCCTGGTGCTGGCCCAGGCCTCGGGCCGGCCGGTCGATCAGCTCGATCTGTGGATGGCCGGTGAGGCCTATTGCCGCCAGCGCCTGTTTGATGCCGCGCTCGAGGCGAACCTCATCCTGGTGGAAGGCGCCATGGGCCTGTTCGATGGCGAACCGTCCAGCGCCGATCTCGCGGCCCTGTTCGACCTGCCGCTGGTCATCGTCATGGACGTGAAAGGGATGGCCCAGACCGCAGCGGCGCTGGTGGCCGGCCTGGCGAGCTTCCGTGACGATATCCGCATCGCCGGGCTGATCGCTAACGCCTGCGGGTCTCAGCGCCACCGGGAACTGATCGACGCGGCGCTGCCGTCCGCCATTCCCTTGCTGGCGGCGGTGGCGCGGGATGCGGACCTGGCCCTGCCGGAACGGCACCTGGGGCTGGTGCAGGCCGAGGAGATCCGCGAGGACCTGGAAACCCGCTTCGAGGCCGGTGCCAGGGTACTCGAGGCCGAGGGGCTGGCGGAGGCCCTGTTGCAACTGCCGCCGGTGACCTTCTCGGCCCCACAAATGGAAGCAACGGAGGCCTTGTCTTCACTCCAGCCTTCCCTTGCTGGCCAGACCATCGCCGTGGCCCGGGATGCGGCGTTCAGCTTCATCTACCAGGCCAACCTGGACCTGCTGGAGCGGATGGGGGCGACCCTGCGTTTCTTCTCGCCGCTGAGCGATAAAGGCCTGCCGCCCTGCGATGCCCTCTGGCTCCCGGGCGGCTACCCCGAGCTCCATGCCGCGCCGTTGGCGGCGAATACCTCCATGCAGGACGACATCCGCCGCTTCTATGCCGCGGACAAGCCCATCCTCGCCGAATGCGGCGGCATGCTCTATTGCCTGGAGACCCTGACGGACGTCGACGACCGTACCCACGCCATGCTGGGCCTGCTGTCCGGGCATGGCGCCATGCGCGGGCGGCGAGGCTGTCAGGGGATGCAGACCGCCGAGCTGCCGGAGGGGCCGGTTCGAGGCCATGCCCATCACCGCTCGGTGGCGGAGGGTACACCCGCGCCGATCGCCCACGGGCGGCGCCAGCGCCATCCCGCGCCGGGGGAGGCCATTTACCGCCAGCGACGGCTGACGGCGTCCTACCTGCACCTGTTCTTCCCCGACAATCCCGCCGCCGTGGCCTGCCTCTTTGGGCAGGGCCCGGTGCCGGCATGTCCGACCATCGACACTGAGGAATCCAACGGATGCGACTGAACAAGATCCCCGCCACTGTGGTGACCGGCTTCCTGGGCAGCGGCAAGACCACGCTGCTGGCCGGCATTCTGCGCCAGGTCACCGGCAAGCGCATCGCCGTCATCGTCAACGAATTCGGCGAGCAGGATATCGATTCCAGCCTGCTGCGCGGCTGCGCCCTGGGTTGTGAAGACGACTCCGCCGTGGAAGCCGAGGACGGTGGCATCTACGAGCTGGCAAATGGCTGCATCTGCTGCACGGTGGAAGAGGAATTTCTGCCGGTGATGAAGAAGCTGGTGGCCCGCCGCGACGATATCGATCACATCCTGATCGAAACCAGCGGCCTGGCCCTGCCCAAGCCGCTGGTCCAGGCGTTCAACTGGCCGGAGGTGCGCCAGCACTGCACCGTCGATGCCATCATCACCGTGGTCGACGGGCCGGCGCTCGCCGCCGGCCGTTACGCCAGCGACGTCGACAAGGTGGAGGCCCAGCGTCGGGCCGACGAAAGCCTGGACCATGATCCCAGCCTGCGTGAATTGCTGGACGACCAGTTGAGCGCGGCCGACCTGGTGCTGGTCAGCAAGACCGACCTGCTCGAGCCCGCCGACCGGAACCGGGTGGAAGCGCTGGTGGCCCAGCGAGTGCCGGAATCCGTGAAGACCCTGTTCATCAACCAGACCCTGGCCACGGACAGGGCCCAACTGGAAGCCCTGATGGGCATCGGCGCGGCGAGCGAGGAAAGCATCGACCGCATCGACAACCACCATGATCGCCATCATGCCGAGGGGGCGCATCACGACCATGCGCACGATCATTTCGATTCCTGCGTGATCCGGCTGGGGGAAGTCGATGGCGACGCCCTGGCGGACAGGCTCCAGCACCTGCTGAAAACCTACGAGATCTATCGGGCCAAGGGCTTCGCGGCCGTTCCTGGCAAGCCCATGCGTCGTGTGATCCAGGCCGTGGGGGAGCGCCTGGACGGCTATTTCGACCGGCTATGGGGGCAGGACGAGCCGCGCCGCACCCAGCTTGTCATCATCGGCAAGGCGCTGGATAGCGAGGCCCTGCACGCGGCCCTGGCGAGCGCCGAGATTGCGACGACCCCCTGATGCACCTTTTCGCCGCCAAGCCCGGGGGCTTCGTCGATGATGAGGGCATCGTCGACCTGCAGCAGAGCCCTGGCGAGATCGTCATCCTGTCAGCCGCCGACAGCTGCCTGTCGGCCCTGGCGCAGGCGGTCGATCGGCTGGTCTCGACGGTCGGGGACGATTACCCGACGGTACGGCTCGCGAACTGGATGAACCTGGTCAAGCCCGCCGCCTACGACCTCTACGAGGATCGGGTGCTGGAAGAGGCGCGTCTGGTGATCGTCTCGCTGATGGGAGGCAGCGCCTACTGGCGCTACGGGCACGAGCGTCTGCTGGCCTGGGCCGCCGCCTGCCAGGGGCGTCAGCTGATCCTGGTGCCGGGTTGCGATGCACCGGACGACGCCCTGCTGGGCGAGTCCAGCGTGCCTTTCGAGTCGGCCCACCGAGTGTGGCGCTACCTGAGAGAGGGCGGGGTGGACAATGCCGAGCAGTTACTGCGTTTTGTCGGTACCGAGTGTCTGGGGCATGCGTTGGACTGGCAGGAACCCAAGGCGATTCCCGCGGCGCTGCTCTATGCACCGCATGCCGCGAGCCAAGGGGAAGCGACGCTGAGAGAATGGCGGGCGCACGAGGTCCCCGGGCGACCGGTGTGTCTGCTGTTGTTCTACCGCAGTCACCTGCAGGGGGCCAATACCGCTGTGCTGGACGGCCTGATCGAGGCGCTGCGGGCCCAGGGGCTCGAGCCGCTGGCGGTGGCCGTGGCGTCGCTGAAGGAGGAATCCTGCGTCGCCTTCGTCAATCACCTGATCGAGCAGACGGGCGCCATGCTGGTGGTCAACACCACCGGTTTCTCCGTCAACCGCAACCCGGACGACATGGACACCCAGGGCGGTGAGGTATCCGACAGCCTCTTCGTCGGCCGGCCGGTGGTGCTTCAAGCAATCCTGGCGAGCAGCACCGAGGAAGACTGGAGCGCCAAGGCGGCCGGCCTGCATAGCCGCGACGTGGCCATGCAGGTGGTGTTGCCGGAGATGGATGGCCGCATCATCACGCGGGCGGTGGGCTTCAAGACGGAAGCGCACTACAGCGAGCGCTGCCAGCTAGCGGTGACCCGCCACGCCCTGCATCCCGAGCGCGCGGCCTTCGTCGCCAGGCTGGCACGGCGGTTCTGTCGTTTGCGTCAGGCGCCCAATGCCGCCAAGCGCCTGGCACTGGTGCTGGCCAATTATCCCAATCGCGATGGGCGCATCGGCAACGGTGTCGGCCTGGATACGCCGGCCTCGACGATACGGATCCTGCGGGCACTGGCCGCGGCGGGCTATCCGGTGAGCGACGTGCCGGACGACGGGGACGCCCTGATCCGGCTGTTGCAGGGCACCGTCACCAATGATCACCGTGTCCTGGACCAACGCGGCTGCTGGCAGAGCATCGGGCTCGACGACTACCTGGCGTGGTTCCAGAGCCTGCCGGAAGCACTTCAAGAAGCGGTATGCAGGCGCTGGGGCGCGCCATCGGACGACCCCAAGTGCCGCCAGGGCCGGCTGATGATCGCCGGGGTGCGCCTGGGGGAGACCTTCGTCGGGATCCAGCCGGAACGCGACTTTATCGACGACCCGACGCAGAGTTACCACGATACCGAACTGGTGCCGCCCCACAGCTACCTGGCGTTCTATCTCTGGCTGCGCGAGCACTACCGGGTGGAGGCGGTGGTCCACGTCGGCAAGCACGGCAATCTGGAATGGCTGCCGGGCAAGAGTACGGCACTGAGCGCCGATTGCTGGCCGGATATTGCCCTGGGGCCGGTGCCGCATTTCTATCCGTTCATCGTCAACGACCCGGGCGAAGGCGCCCAGGCCAAGCGCCGCAGCCAGGCCGTGATCATCGATCACCTGATGCCACCGCTGGCGCGTGCCGAGCTCTACGGTGCCATGGCGGAACTGGAAGCCCTGACCGACGAGTACTACCAGGCCCTGGGCATGGACCCGCGGCGTGAGGCGTTGTTGCGCGAGCGGATCCTGGAGCATCTGCGCCGCACCGGTATCGACCAGGAGCTGGCGCAGACGGTAGAGGACACGGATGACGAGCGCCTGCTCAACGAGCTGGACACCTATCTATGCGATATCAAGGAAGCCCAGATCCGCCATGGCTTGCACGTGCTGGGTACCTTGCCGCCGCCGGACAAACTGGCGGGGACCCTGGTCGCCATCCTCAGGCTGCCACGCGGAGAGGCGCCGGCCCAGCGCGGCCTGTTGCACAACCTGGCGGACGACCTGGGCCTGCGGGAAGAGGTCGGGCAGTTCGATCCCCTGACGGCCGGGGCCGAACCCTGGACCGGCCCGAGGCCGCCGGCCCTGACCGAGCTGGACGCGTCCGCCTGGCGCACCGGCGCCGATACCCGTGAGCGTCTGGAACGGCTCGCCCAGCGGCTGGTGGCCGACTACGTCCTGGCGCCGGGCTGCCTGGCTACCTTGGCCCGTGACTATCCGGCCACCGCGGAGCAGTGTCGCTATGCCCGCGAACGGCTCTGGGTCGCCATGCAGCGGGGTGCCGAGATGGAGATCCAGTCGTTGCTGGACGGACTTAACGGCGTCTTCGTGCCACCCGGGCCGAGCGGCGCCCCCAGCCGCGGGCGGCTGGACACCCTGCCCACCGGGCGCAACTTCTTCAGCGTCGACAATCGCTCGATTCCGTCGCCCGCCGCCTGGTCCCTGGGCGAGAAATCGGCGCAGGCGTTCGTGGAGCGTTACCTGCAGGATAACGGTGACTACCCGCGCCGGCTGGGGCTATCGATCTGGGGTACCGCGACCATGCGTACCGGCGGCGATGACATCGCCCAGGCCTTCGCGCTGATGGGGGTGCGGCCGGTCTGGTCGCTCGGCTCGCAGCGGGTGATCGATGTCGAGGTGATTCCCGCCATGCTGCTGCAACGGCCGCGGGTGGACGTCACCCTGCGGGTGTCCGGCTTCTTCCGCGATGCGTTTCCCAATGTCATCCGCCTGTTCGATGCCGCGGTGCAGGCGGTCGCCGAATACGAGGAGCCAGGCAACGGCAACACCATCCGCGCGGCGGTGCTGGAGCGCCGGCAGGAACTCGAACGCCAAGGGCTATCGCCCGACGCTGCCGCCCGGGAGGCCGGCTACCGGGTCTTCGGCAGCAAGCCCGGCGAGTACGGCACCGGCCTGAACCGGCTCATCGACAACCGCGCCTGGGGCACCGCGGACGACCTGGCGGAGGCCTACCTCGGTGCCGGGGCCTACGCCTACGGCCAATTCCCGGAATCCGGGATCGCCGCGCGGGGGGCCTTCGAACGACAGCTCGAGGGTCTGGATGCGGTGATGCAGAACCAGGACAACCGCGAGCACGATATCCTCGATTCGAACAGTTACTACGAGTTCCAGGGTGGCATGGCCAACGCCAGCCGTTCCCTCGCTGGGCAAGCGCCGATCATCTACCACGCCGATCACGCCAACCCGGCGCATCCGCGGATTCGACCCCTCAAGGAGGAACTATCCCGCGTGATCCGTTCCCGGGTGCTCAATCCCAAGTGGATCAACGCCATGCGGGAACACGGCTACAAGGGCGCCTTCGAGATGGCCGCCACGGTGGACTACCTGTTTGCCTATGACGCCACCACCGATCTGGTGGCCGACTATCAGTACGCCCAAGTCACCGACGCGCTGGTACTGGATCGCCGCAACCAGCAGTTCCTGCGCGAGCATAACCCGGCGGCGCTGGAGGAGATGGCCGAGCGGTTACTGGAAGCCGTCCAGCGGGGGATGTGGCAGGAACCCGGCGAGCAGGGCCCGGCCCTGCAGGATCTGCTGCTCGAGATCGACGAGACCCGGGAGCTCGCGCCCCATGATGAATAGGATGGGTAAGCCGGCAAAGCCGACCGAGCCGCGCATCAAGGGCTGGTGCCCCGGGGCCTGGCGGCCCATGCCCACCGGCGATGGCCTGCTGGTGCGCGTGCGCCCCCGCCTGGGGCGACTCACGCGGGGCCAGATGCTATCGCTGTGCGAGGCGGCCGAGACCTTCGGTAGCGGGCTGATCGAACTCACCAGCCGCGCCAACCTGCAGCTGCGCGGCGTGTCCGAGGCCACTTGGCCGGGGCTGATGGACGTCCTCGTCGAGCATGGGCTGGCTGACGCGGACCCCCACGCCGAGCGCCGGCCCCAACTGCTGCTGGCACCGGACTGGCAAGCGGGCGACGCCACGCATGAGGCGGCCCGCTTGCTGCAGGCCCGCCTTGGTGAGATGCCGGAATTGCCGGACAAGATGGGCATCGCCATCGATGCCGGTGATGCGCCGGTGCTGGGCGAGGTATCCGCGGACTTCCGCATCGAGCGCGCGGCATCGGGCACCTTGCAGCCGCGGGCTTCGGGCGGCCTATTAGTTCGGGCCGATGGACGAGCGTTGGGCACCCCCGTGGACTCGGTGGCTGCCGCCGTCGAGCACCTGGTGCGGCTGACGCACTGGTTCGTCGACAGCGGTGGACGAGAATCCGGGCGGATGCGCCGGCATCAGGCGCCGTTGCCGGCCTGGGCGCCGGCATCGATACCGCCTGCCGAGGCTGGCGCCAGGCTGGCACTGGGGAAACACCCGAAGGGAGCAGTATTCGGCCTCCCATTCGGACGGGCACCGGCGTCAGTGTTACGTGCCGCGGTCGACTCCGCTTCGCTTGCCCCTGAAGCGAGTGGCGCCGTGCGGGTAACGCCATGGCGGCGCCTGCTGGTGGAAGGGCCTGGAAAAGGCGCCGAAGCGGCATCGGTCGCCGGCCTGCTGGACGACAACCGGGATCCGCGTTTGTCCATGGATGTGTGTCCGGGCGCCCCTCATTGCGAGCAGGCGAGTGTGGAGACGCTGGGCTTGGCCCTGGAGTTGGCCGAACGCCTGAGTGGCCTGATTGAGGGCCCGGTGCATGTGTCCGGCTGTGCCAAGGGCTGCGCCCGCCGGCAGCCGGCCGAGGTATGCCTGACCGGGCGGGCCGGGCGCTTCGACCTGATCGTCGGCGGACGTGCCGATGGGACGCCGGTCGCGACCGGCCTCACCGAATCCGATGTTATCGAACACCTGGAGAAGAATCGTGATGCCTCACGTCTATGAAACGGACGGACCGGCCATCTACCGGGAGTCCTTTTCCATCATCCGGCGCGAGGCGTCGCTTTCGCGCTTCTCGGCGGAGGAAGAGCCGGTGGCGGTGCGCATGATCCATGCCGCCGGATTGGTGGAGCTTGCCTCGCACATTCACTTCCGCGGCGACGCGGTGAACCGGGCTCGGCAGGCGCTGGAGCAGGGCGCGCCGATCCTGTGTGACGCGCGCATGGTTTCCGAGGGCATTACCCGCCAGCGCCTGCCGGCGGACAACGCCATCCTCTGCACCCTGCACGATGAGCGGGTTCCCGGCCTGGCCCGAGACATGGCCACCACTCGCTCGGCGGCGGCCGTGGAGCTCTGGCGGCCTCACCTGGAGGGGGCGGTGGTGGCGATCGGCAATGCGCCGACCGCCCTGTTCCACCTGTTGAACATGCTGGAAGCGCCGGATTGCCCGCGCCCGGCGGCCATCATCGGCTGCCCGGTGGGGTTCGTGGGCGCGGCCGAATCCAAGGAAGCCCTGTGGGCGAGCGCGTCGGTACCCTGCTGCATCGTGCGCGGGCGACTCGGCGGCAGTGCGGTGACGGTGGCCGCCCTCAATGCCATGGCGGATCGCAGCGAATGAAGCTCTGGACCATAAAACCAGGAACCATTCACGGGGTCGGCCTTGGGCCCGGCAGCCAGGATCTGATGAGCGTGCGCGCGGATCGGCTGATCCGCGGGGCGTCGCATGTCGCCTATTTCCGCAAGAAGGGCCGCACCGGCCACGCCCGCAGCATCGTCGAAGGCCTGGTGGCGTGCGATGCCATCGAGCTGCCGATGGAATACCCGGTCACCACCGAGATCCCCTTCGACGACCCCCGCTACAACGAGCTGCTGGCGGCCTTCTATGAGAGAAACGTCGCCCGACTGACCGAGATTGCCGACGCCGGCCGCGATGTGGTGGTGCTGTGCGAAGGCGATCCGTTCTTCTACGGCTCCTTCATGCACCTGTATACGCGCCTGCAGGGGCGGGTGCCGGTAGCGGTGGTGCCCGGCATCACCGGCATGTCCGCCGCCTGGACCGCCACCGGGCGGCCGGTGACCTGGGGCGACGACATCATGACCGTGCTGATGGGCACCCTGCCGGAGGCGACGCTGGTGGAGCGCATCGCGCAGACCGACGCCCTGGTGGTGATGAAGATCGGGCGCAACCTGGACAAGCTCAGGCGGGCGCTGGCCCGGGCCGGCCGGGAGGAGGAGGCCTGGCTGATCGAATACGCCACCATGCCCCAGGAGCGGATACTGCCGTTCAACGAAGCCGGCGATAGCGTCCCGTACTTTTCCATCCTGGTGATCCACGGCCACGGGAGGCGGCCATGAGAGATCCCAGGGGTGGGAAGGATAGCTGGGACAAGGATGGCTTGGGGATGGGCGGCTGGCTGAAGATCGCCGGCCTGGGCCCGGGTGCGGAGGCGCTGGTCACCCCGGAAGTCTCTGCTGCGCTGGCCGAGGCCACCGATGTGGTGGGCTATGTGCCCTATGTCGAGCGGGTGCCACCGCGGCCGGGACTGACGCGTCACGGCTCGGACAACCGCGAGGAAATCAGGCGCGCGGAGCAGGCGCTGCAGATGGCCGCCAACGGCCGTCGGGTGGTGGTCGTGTCGTCGGGTGATCCCGGCGTGTTCGCCATGGCCGCGGCCGTCTTCGAGGCGCTGGAGGCGGGAGAGCCGGCGTGGCGCTCCCTGGATATCCAGGTATTGCCGGGCATCTCCGCCATGCTGGCCGCCAGTGCGCGCCTGGGGGCGCCGCTGGGGCATGATTTCTGCTGTATCAACCTGTCCGACAACCTCAAGCCCTGGGCCCTGATCGAGAAGCGCCTGCGGCTGGCTGCGGAGGCCGACTTTGCCATGGCGTTCTACAACCCCCGCTCCCGGGCGCGACCGGAAGGGTTCGCACGCGCCTTGCAGGTGCTACGGGAGGTCTGCGGGCCGCAGCGCCTGATCATGTTCGCGCGGGCCGTCTCCACGCCGGAGGAAGCCGTCCGGGTCACGACCCTCGGCGAAGCGGACGCGGAGATGGCCGACATGCGCACCCTGGTGATGGTGGGCTCCAGCCAGACGCGGTGCATCGAGCGCGATGGGCAGCCGTGGGTTTATACGCCGAGGTCGGTGTCAGGGGCGGACTCATGACCGAGCCAGGCCAGAACATCTTCAACGACGTGGACTTCCTGGCGCGGCGGGAGAGCCGGCCGCTCGATCATCACCACCGGCAGGCCCAGCTGGCGGGCGGCGGTGAGTTTGGACACCGCGCCGTCACCGCCGGAATTCTTGCACACCAGGCGCTCGACGCCATGTTCCCGGAGCAGGGCCAGGTCGCCGTCCATCGTAAAGGGACCACGGTCGATGGTCACTCGGTGATGAGGCAGGGGCGGCGGGGCCTCGGGCCGGTCGACCAACCTCAGCAGGTAGTGGTGCTGGGGCTGTGCCGCGAAGGCGGCGAGGTGCAGGCGCCCGATCGCCAGCAGCACCCGCTGCGGCGGACTGGCCAGGGCGCTCACCGCCGCGTTGATACCGGCGACCCGTTGCCAGCGATCGCCGGACGTCGGTTCCCAGGGTGGCCGGGTGAGGGCGATGACGCGGATGCCGCTTTGCCGGGCAGCAGTGATTGCGTTGCGGCTCATCTGTTCGGCAAAGGGGTGGGTGGCGTCGACCAGGTGGGTGATGCGCTTGTCCGTCAGGAAGGCGGCCAGGCCTACTACCCCGCCGAAGCCGCCGACGCGGGTGGGCAACGGCTGCGGTCTGGGCGCGGCCACCCGACCGGCATAGCTGAACAGGGCGGGGATCGACCGTTCGGCCAGGGCGCGGGCCAGGGCACTGGCCTCAGAGGTACCCCCCAGGATCAGGACGTTCATTGGGGCTTCTTGAGCTCCTTTCCCATTCAAGCAGTTGGCAAGATGAGCGCCGGGGACAAGGCGCAGCGAGGGTCTTTTGCCATGGATGGCAAAAGTAGCGCCCATGGAGGGGTTTACAGCGCCCTCGCGGAGGCTTGTCGCCGGAACAGCTCATCTCCTTTCGTGGGGCTCAGATGACGACTGACGCTGACGACGCTCCCTGGCTGACGCTGCTCGGTTGGGGCGAGGGTGGCACAGCGGGGCTGACGCCGGCAAGCCGCGACGCGCTGGAAGGCGCCGAGGTGGTGTTCGGCGCGCGGCGCCATCTGCGCCTGCTGCCGCCACTGGCTGCCGAGGTGCGGGAATGGCCGGTGCCCTTCGCGGACGGCATCCCTCGACTGCTGGCCGAACGCGGGCGCCGGGTCGTGATGCTGGTCTCCGGCGACCCCTTCTGGTTCGGGGCGGGGGCCAGCCTGGCGCGTCACCTGCCCACCGACGAGTGGCGGGTCCTGCCGTCGCCCTCCACCTTCAGCCTGGCGGCATCGCGGCTGGGCTGGGCGCTGGAGGGCTGCCCGTGCCTGGGCCTGCATGCCAAGCCCCTGACGCGCATCCGGCCATACCTGCATCATGGCAGGCGCTTGCTGGTGCTGGTGAGGGACGGCGACGCGGTGGCCGAACTGGCGGGATGGCTGGTGCGCTTCGGCTTCGATGCCTCCCGGTTGCATGTGCTGGAAGCGCTGGGCGGTGACGGCGAGCGCATCCGCAGCGTGCGGGCAGACGCCACCCTGCCTGGCGATATCCGCCACCCGGTCGCGGTGGGCCTGGAGGTGGCCGGTGATGGGCCGGCGTTGTCGCTGACACCCGGCCTGCCGGACGAGCTGTTCGAACACGATGGCCAGATCACCAAGCAGACCGTCCGCGCCCTGACCCTGGCGGCGTTGGCCCCGGCACCGGGGGAGCGGTTGTGGGATATAGGCACGGGATCGGGCTCGATCGCCATCGAGTGGCTGCTGGCGCACCCGGACAACCGGGCCGTGGCCTTCGAGCGTGACGGTGGGCGTGCGGCGCGGGCGCGTCGCAATGCGCGAATGCTGGGCGTCGACTGGCTCGAGGTGGTGGAGGGCAGCGCCCCCAAAGTTCTGGATGAACAGGTGCTGGGCGATCAGACGCCGCCCGATGCGGTCTTTGTCGGCGGCGGGCTATCGGAAACCTTGCTGGAAGTGCTGTGGCGGCGTCTGCCGGCTGGCGTTCGCCTCGTGGCCAATGCCGTGACCCTGGAGTCCGAGGCCCTGCTGGCCCACTGGCAGCAAATGGCCGGCGGTGAGCTGCTGCGTCTCGAGCTGGCGGCCGCCGCGCCCATCGGCACGCGGCGGGGCTGGAAGGCCGGTTACCCCATCGTGCAATGGCGGGTGACCCGGTGATCGTAGTGGCTGATTCGATAACGGTGGCGGGTTTCGGCTTTCGTCGCGAGGCGCGGCTGGCGTCGCTGATCGATGCGCTGGAGCGGCTCCACGCACACCATGGTGCCGTCGACCGGCTGGCCGCGACCCGGACGATGTGGCCGCTGGTGCAGGAATTGGGGCTCACGCGGGGTATTGCGGTGATCCCCGTGGCCGACGCCGCCCTGCCAACGGCCACCACCCTCACCCGCTCCAGGCACAGTTTGCGGGCCCGGGGAACGGGTAGCGTCGCCGAGGCCGTCGCCCTGTTGGCGGCAGGTCCCGGTGCGCAATTGCTCGGGCCCCGGTTGATTTCGGCGGATCGGTTGGCCACCGCGGCGGTTGCGAGAGGAGCTCTGAGAGGAGAGAGCGCATGACGATACACTTTATCGGCGCCGGCCCCGGCGCGCCTGACCTGCTGACATTGCGAGGCCGCGATCTCATCGCCTCCTGTCCCGTGTGCCTCTACGCGGGTTCGCTGGTGCCCGAACAGATACTCGAGCACTGCCCGGAAGGTGCCCGGATCATCAACACCGCGCCCCTGTCCCTGGATGAGATCATCGACGAGATGCGCAGCGCCCATGCCGCAGGCCTGGACGTGGCCCGACTGCATTCCGGGGACCTGTCGGTGTGGTCCGCCATGGGCGAACAGTTGCGCCGACTGCGCGAGCTGGACATTCCCTATGCCATTACCCCGGGCGTGCCGTCCTTCGCCGCGGCGGCCGCCACCCTAGGACAGGAGCTGACCCTGCCGGGGGTAGCGCAATCCGTGGTGCTGACACGGACACCGGGGCGTGCCAGCGCCATGCCGGGCGGCGAGACCCTGGCCAACTTCGCCAAGACCGGCGCCACCCTGGCGATTCACCTTTCCATCCATCACCTGGCCCGGGTGGTGGAAGAGCTGCTGCCGTGCTACGGCGCCGATTGCCCGGTCGCCATCGTCTGGCGGGCCAGCTGGCCCGATGAACGGGTGGTCAGGGGGCGCTTGTCGACGGTGGCCTCCCTGGTCGACGACACCCTGCAGCGAACGGCGCTGATCCTGGTGGGGCCGGTTCTGGGCAGCGAGGATTTCCAGGAAAGCTGCCTGTATTCGGTCGGCTATGATCGTCGCTTTCGGCCCCAGTCGGCGGACTCGCCCTTTGCCGGCACCGCACCCAGCGCCTTTCCTGAAGACATGGGAGGCGAGACATGATCCGGCTGTCGCTGATCGGTATCGGTACGGGCAACCCCGAGCATGTCACCCTGGCGGCCGTGCGGGCGCTCAATGAGGCGGACCTCATCCTGTTGCCACGCAAGGGGGAAGCCAAGTCGGACCTGGTCGACCTGCGCCGGCTGCTGTGCCGGAACCTCCTGAACGATTCGTCACGCACCCGGGTCGTGGAGTTCGATCTGCCCCAACGCGATGCCCGCGCCGATTACCTGGGCGCGGTGGACGACTGGCACGGGGCGATCGCACGTGTCTGGGCCGGGCTAATGGAGTCCCATCTGCCGGAGGGCGGACGGGTCGGCATGCTGATCTGGGGTGACCCGTCGCTATACGACAGCAGCCTGCGCATCGCCGAGCGGGTGGCCGAGGTGGAGCTGCAGGTGGAAATAGTACCGGGAATCACCAGCCTGCAGGTCCTGACCGCCGAGCATCGCATCCCCCTCAATGCCCTCGCCGAACCGGTCCAGATCACCACGGGCCGGCGTTTGCGTGAGCGCGGCTGGCCCGACGATGTCGCCAGCGTCGCGGTCATGCTCGACAGCGGCGGCGCCTTCGAGGCGCTGCCGCCCGAAGGCCTCTACATCTGGTGGGGCGCCTACCTGGGCATGGACAAGCAGAGCCTGCTCGACGGCTGGTTGGCGGACATGGCCGCGTCGATCCTCGCCCGCCGTGCCGCCCTGCGCGAGCAGCATGGCTGGATCATGGACGTCTACTTGCTGGCCCGGCGGGACGCCGGGCCTGATGGAAATCATATCGATAACGCGGGAGAGTGAAATGAAGCACGTCGATCCCCAGCGCCATGCCGCGCGCATGGCCCACAAGCAGAAGATCATGACCGAGCGCATCGCCGCCGCCGACAAGGAGCAGGGCGTGCTGCTGGTGCTCACCGGTCCCGGCAAGGGCAAGAGCAGCTCCGGCTTCGGCATGCTGGCCCGGGCCCTGGGCCATGGCATGAAGGTGGGCGTGGTGCAGTTCATCAAGGGCAAGTTCCAGACCGGCGAGGAAGCCTTCTTCCGCCAGCAGCCGAACGTGGACTATCACGTGATGGGCGAGGGCTACACCTGGGACACCCAGGACCGCGAGCGCGACATCAATGCCGCCGAGGCCGCCTGGGCCGAGGCCAGCCGGATGCTGGCCGACGACAGCTACGCGCTGGTACTGCTCGACGAACTCAATATCGCCCTGCGCCACGAGTACCTGAACCTCGACCGGGTACTCGACGACCTCCAGGGGCGCCCCGCGATGCAGCACGTGATCGTCACCGGCCGCCACGCCCCGGAGGCGCTGATCGAGCTGGCCGATACCGTCACCGAGATGAAGGTGGTCAAGCACGCCTTCAAGGAGCAGGGCATCAAGGCGCAGAAAGGCGTGGAGCTCTAGGCGATGTCCGCACTGATGATTCAGGGGACCACCTCGGATGCCGGCAAGAGCACGGTGGTGGCGGGGCTGTGCCGGATGCTGGCACGGCGCGGGGTGTCGGTGGCGCCGTTCAAGCCGCAGAACATGGCACTGAACAGTGCGGTGACCGAGGATGGCGGCGAGATCGGCCGCTCCACGGCCCTGCAGGCGCTGGCCGCCGGTGTCGCGCCCCACAGCGACATGAACCCGGTACTGCTCAAGCCGGAGAGCGACCGCGGCGCCCAGGTGATCCTGCGCGGGCGGGTGCATGGCCATATGGATGCGCTGGACTATCATGCCTACAAGCGCGAGGCGATGGCCTCGGTGCTGGCCGCCTGGGAAGCGCTGTCGAGCCGTTACGATGTGATCATCGCCGAGGGGGCGGGCAGCCCGGCGGAGATCAACCTGCGGACCAACGATATCGCCAACATGGGGTTCGCCGAGGCCGTCGACTGCCCGGTGCTGCTGGTCGGCGACATCGACCGCGGCGGGGTCTTCGCCCAGCTGGTGGGCACCCTGGAACTGCTCTCCGCGTCCGAACGGGCCCGCACCCGGGGCTTTATCATCAACCGCTTCCGCGGCGATATCGGCCTGCTCGAACCGGGCCTGGAGTGGCTCGCCGAGCGTACCGGCAAGCCGGTGCTGGGCACCCTGCCGTATCTCCAGGGCCTGCTGCTCGACGCCGAGGACAGCATCGGGCTGGAAGGACGGGGGGAGGGCGAGCCGGCGTTGCGCGTGGTGGTACCGGCGCTGCCGCGCATCAGCAACCACAACGACTTCGACCCGCTGCGCTTGCATCCCGAGGTCGAGCTCACCTTCGTGGGGCCGAACCAGGCGCCTCCCCGCGCCGACCTGATCATCCTGCCGGGCAGCAAGAGTACCCGGGCAGATCTCGACTGGCTCCGTGCCCAGGGCTGGGAAACGGCCATTCGGCAGCATCTGCGCTATGGCGGCCGGCTGCTCGGCATCTGTGGAGGCTTCCAGATGCTGGGCCAGGCCATCCACGATCCCGCGGGGCTCGACGGTCGACCCGGGACCACGTCGGGGCTGGGGCTGCTGGAGTTCGAGACGCGCATGGTGGCGGGCAAGCAGCTGCGCAACGTGACGGGGCGGTTGCGGCCGGAAGACGTGACGATCACCGGCTACGAGATCCACCATGGGGTGAGCGAGGGCCCGGCCCTGGCGCATCCCCTCTGCGAGCTGGATGGTCGCCCGGACGGGGCGGTGAGCGCCGATGGCCAGGTGATGGGCACCTACCTGCATGGCCTCTTCGATGGTGCCGAGGCCTGCGCGGCACTGCTGGGACGCTGCGGGCTGGCCGGCGTGGCGGCGGCTGTGGACTACACCGCCCATCGCCAGGACGAGCTCGACCGCCTCGCCGATACCCTCGAGGCCCATCTGGACACCGACCGGCTGTGGCAGCTGATCGGCTGATGCACCCACCCTGGAACGACGAGGCCCGACCATGAGTGACACTACCCCGCCGGGAATGCAGCCCAACCCCGGGTTCAGCGAGGAAGAGCGTGACGCCGTCTATCGGGCGATCTTCACCCGTCGCGACGTGCGCAGCGAGTTCCTCCCCGACCCGGTGCCCGATGAGGTCCTGGCCCGAGTGCTGACGGCGGCCCATCACGCCCCCTCGGTGGGCTTCATGCAGCCCTGGGACTTCCTGGTGATCCGCTCGCCGGCGATCAAGGCCCGGGTGCAGGCGCTCTATCACCAGGCCAACGAGGAGGCGGCTCAGATGTTCGAGGGCGAGAAGCAGGCGACCTACCGCCGCCTCAAGCTGGAGGGCATCGTCGAGGCGCCGGTCAACCTGTGCATCACCTGCGATCGCCGGCGCCACGGCCCGGTGGTGGTGGGGCGAACCCATATCGAGACGATGGATATCTTCAGTTCCGTGTGCGCCGTGCAGAACCTGTGGCTGGCGGCCCGCGCCGAAGGGCTCGGCGTCGGCTGGGTCAGCATCTTCCATCAGGATGCCCTGCGCGACACCCTGGGGATTCCTCGCGACATCCTGCCGATCGCCTACTTGTGCATGGGCTATGTGAGCCAGTTCCATGCTCGCCCCGAACTGGAGAAAGCGGGGTGGTTGTCCAGGCTGTCCCTGGAGGAGCTGCTGCACTTCGACAGTTGGGGAGGCGCCGCGGGCGAGGCCGACGGCGCCCTGCTGGGGGCGCTCGGGAAGGTAGGCGTCACTCCGGCAGATGATCGACGAAGCACGCCGGGTCGTCGCTGATCACGCTCTCCACGCCCCAGGCCCATTGATGGGCGAAGGCGGTGGGGTCGTTGGCGGTATAGCAGAGCAGGTGGTAGCCGGCCTCGCGCACGGCGTGCGCGCCGCGCTGGCTGAGGCGCTTCCAGTTGGCATGGACGCTGTAGGCGTCCACCGCCGCGCAGCGCGACTGCCACTCGCGGCCGATGCCCTCGAACAGCACCCCGAGGGCCAGGCGCGATGAGTCGGCCAGCTCCCGGGCGCGGGCCAGGGCACCATCGTGGAACGAGGAGAGTATCAGCCGCTCCGGGGGCAGGGCGTCGAGCAGGGTCGGCAGCACGCTGTCGACCAGTGCCGCCGGGTTGCGCCCGCGGGTGACCTTGAGCTCCAGATTGAGGCCCATGCCGAGTTCCTCGATCAGCGCGAGCATCTCGCGCAGCGTCGCCATGCGCTCGCCGCGGAAGCGATCGCAGAACCAGGCGCCCGTGTCCAGCCGGCGGGCCCGGGGCAGGTCCAGGTCCACCAGGCGCGCCCGCCCGTCGGAGCAGCGCCGCACGGTGGCGTCGTGCCAGATCACCGGGGTGGCGTCGCCGAGCAGCTGCACGTCGAGTTCCACCCAGGGGAAGCCGGCCTCGCAGGCGGCCCGTACGGCGGTCAGGGTATTCTCCGGGGCATGGGCCGAGAGGCCGCGATGCGCCATCAGGCGGGGCAGGGCAATGGCGGGGTGGGGCATAGGGACGTCGCATCCTTGAACGGTCGCACTGTGATCATCCTACACGGGTGTGACGACGGAGTGTCAGCGCACGATGTGCCGGGCCGCTGCCGCCGGGACTATGCTAGGCTTCGCGCGACGGTATGACACAAGCGAGAGGATGGCGATGAAGGTGGTGAGTCTCGAACCGGGCGGCTGGCGCGATGCCTGCCTGGCCCGCCTGTGCGCGGCGGTGCACGGCACGACGGCGGGGCTGACGCCGCTGGTGGCGTTCAGCGGTACGCGCCACCTGCTGTTTGCCAACGAGGCGGCCCGGCTGTGGGCCCTGGTCGACGACAACGAGGCGCCGCTGGCGCTGGCCCTGCTGGTGCTCGACGAGGCCGGCGACGGCATGACGCTGGCGCTGAGCGCCTCGCTCGGCGAGAGCCGCGAGCCCCGGCGGCGGCTGATTCGCGAACTGGCGCTGAATGCGCCACTGCGGGTCGAACCGGCGGATGACCTCGACGAGGCGTTCCTGCGTGGCTGCGGCATCTCGCGCTGGATCGAGGACGCTCGCGGCGCACGCGTCGGCCTGTCCCGCCGCCATCCGGTGCATGCCTCCGGCGAGCTGGCTGCGACACTCGCCTTCGACGATCAGGAGGTGCTGCGTCGCTTCAAGCACGACGCACGCTTCTTCGAGGCGGAAAAGCGTGCTTTCGTGGAGGGGCTGGCGGCTGGCACCGCGCGACGGCAACCGTAACGCCTGACATATCGCTGCCAGGGCGGCCCAGGGCGGAGCGAGTGCCCACTCACCCGCGTCGGCTCACAGGGCAGCGCTTCCTCGCCGGCTACGCCGACGATGAGGCGCAGTACGCCGCGTTGATGAATAACGCGGCGACCTTCGCCCAGGAGCACGGGCTGCGCCCCGGCGTGGCCCTTACCGCCGAGCAGATGGCCCAACTGACCAGCGATATCGTATGGCTGGTCGAGCAGACGGTGGCGCTCGAGGACGGCAGTACGGCCAAGGTGCTGGTGCCCCAGGTCTATACCCGTCTGCGCGAGGGTGACCTGAAAGGAGATGGCACCCTGATCGCTGGCGATTCGCTGCAGTTGGACGTCGCCGGGGATCTGTTCAATTCGGGCACCCTGGCCGGGCGCGAACTGGTGGACATGACGGCCGGCAACCTCACCAACCTGGAGGGCCGGATCCGCGGCAACCGGGTCGACCTCAAGACCCGGCGCGATCTCACCAACCTCGGCGGCGACATCACCGCGAACGAATCGCTGAGCCTGCAGGCGGGGCGCGACCTGAACCTTGCCAGCACCTCGGAGCGACTGGCGGGGCTCTACGTGACCGACCCTGATGGCCAACTGCTGGCCGGCGCCGGGCGCGACCTGACGATTAGGGGAGCGGGAGTCGACTCGGGCGGCAGCCTGAGCCTGAGCGCCGGGCGGGATCTGGACATCGCCAGTACCCTCGATGCCCAGTCCACCCGCTATGGCAGAGCGACTCTCAGTCATGCCGACATCGACCATCAGGCCACGCTCACCGCAGGGCAAGACCTGACCCTCAATGCGGGGCGCGACCTCGGCCTCGCCGCGGTCGATGTCACCGCCGGAGGCAACGGCTTGATCGCGACCGGTCGCGACCTGGCCCTGGAAACCCTGACCACGGGCAACGCCCTAAGCGGAAACAGAAGCCTCCAGCGCCGCCGCCAGCAGGAGGTCGGTACCAACCTCGTATTCGGCGACGACCTGACCCTGCTGGCGGGCCAGGACCTCTACGCCCGCGCCGCCAACGTCAGTGCCGAAGGCGATCTGGGCGTTGTCGCCGGGCGCGATATCGAGATCGAAGCGGGACAGTCCAGCCGTTATGAAGAGCGGCGAAGGGGAGGAAAGCATACCATCGATAGCCAGAGCCGCGTGCAGGGCAGCGAGTTCAGCGCGGGCGACGACCTGACCCTGAATGCCGGCGACGACCTGCGCCTGACCGCGAGCCGCATACAAGCGGGGCAAGAAGCCGCCCTGCTGGCCGGCGGTGACGTCGAGTTCCTCACCGCCCAGGAGCATGATTACTCGCTTTACGAGAAGAAAAGCAGCGGCGGCCTGTTCGGCGGCAGCCGCACCCAGCGCGACGAAGTCAGCAAGACCCGCGCGATCGGCAGCGAAGTGACCAGCGGCGGCGACCTGCTCGTCGCCAGCAGGCAAGACCAGACCTACCGGGCGGCGCGCCACCCAGGCGACGATCGACGCCGGCGTGCGCAGCGCCATCGACGACGGCAGCTTCCGGGACCACCTCGGCGACAGCCTCGAGAACGCCGTGACCCATGTCGTCAGCGGCGTGCTGTTCAACGCCGTGGGCGACCTCGCCTTCGACAACCGCTGGGACGATGGCAGCCCGCAAAAGATCGCCCTGCATGCGCTGGTCGGGGGCAGTGTCGCCGAAGCCATGGGCGGCGACTTCCGTACCGGCGCGCTGACGGCGGGAGCGAACGAGGCGCTGGTGGACCACCTGGCTGAGCTGGTCGACGACAATCCTGGTCTGCTGGTGGCAACATCACAGGTCGTCGGCATCGTCGCTGCTGAGCTGACGGATGGCGATGTGAACGACTGCGCTTTCATCGCTGGGCAATCGACGCGGTACAACTACCTGACGCATCAGCAGGTGGATGCCTATGCCGAAGAAGCACGGGGCTGCGAGCAACGCGGCGATTGTGCTGAGGTACAGGAAAAATATCGGGCGCTGAGCCTCGCCCAGCAGGACGAACTGATCGCGCTGTGTGCCACGGATGCAGCAGCTTGCGCCAGCAACTATCGAGACCTGGTCGAGGATGCGGAACTGTTCCGTGATGCCCTGGATGGTCTGGGCGGACGCGATATTCCCTGGCAGATAGGGTTGGATGCGGGACCGCTCTTCAGCCAGTATATGGAAGCGGAGTCCGTCGTCTCGCAGGAGGGCTTTGCTCAGTTCCTTCAGGAGCGGCATGGCGTAAGTCGTGATCAAGCAGCTGCGTTAGCAGCTATAGCTGCATCGGCCGTATTGCCAGCAGGAAGCAGACATTATCAGATGAATCAGCCTGAAAATCCCTCTTACCAACCTAGAAGAAATGATGCTGCAGCTATAGGTGGGAGGACGTACAGTGGGCATGCTCTAGATCGAATGCAGGATCGTGGGATCACTCCTTCTGTAGTGGAGGATGCGATTCGAAATGGACACTCCAACCCCAGCAGAGGTGGGACAACCGTATATCATAGTCCTGTCAATAATGTAAGTGTTGTTGTTAATGCTCAGGGTGATGTTGTAACAACTAGGTATGGTAGGTGAAATGAGTAGAGAGTATATTGAAAAAAAGTCTGAAACTGCTCTGGAGAGCATGTTTAGATTTGCTAAATTTGTCGCAGAAACAGAATTTCTTGCCAGTGCGATGTGTGTGGAATTTCAAGAAAAATATGGCCGAGCTTGGTTTGATATGGAGTTGGTGAATGCATTGGCTTTGGCGGAATGGGAGCAAGATGGTAGTCCGGAAGAGTGGAATAAGGTCTGGGTTGAAAGATATAAAAATGAAGCTGAAGAAACTCTTTCCGAATTTTTAGAAGTGGTTAAAGAATGGCCTGATTCGTAGGCTACATTGAAATTTTTGTACAGCATCGGTATTCGCCTGACACGTGCCCCACGGGCAGTGAACTGCGCCAAGACCGCGATCCCCTGCGCCTGACCGCCAGCCGCCTCCAGGCGGGCGAGGGCGCCGCCCTGCTGGCCGGCGGCGACATTGAATTCCTCACCGCCCAGGAGCATGACTACTCGCTTTACGAGAAGAAAAGCAGTGGTGGGCTGCTCGGCGGCAGCCGCACCCAGCGCGACGAAGTCAGCAAGACCCGCGCGATCGGCAGCGAAGTGACCAGCGGCGGCGACCTGCTCGTCGCCAGCAGGCAAGACCAGACCTACCGGGCGGCGCGCCTGGATTCCGGCGGCGATATCGAACTGCGCAGCGGTGGCGCCATCCGCTTCGAAACCGCCAGCGACGTGCACACCGAATCCCACGAGCGCAGCAAGAGCAGCTTCGCCTGGCAATCCGCCTCCGGCGAAGGCTTCACCCGCGAGACGCTGCGCCAGAGCGAACTGGTGGCCCAGGGCGAGCTCATCATCCAGGCCGCCGAAGGCATTGCCATCGACGTGGAGGAGATCGACCACCGCAGCGTCACCCGCACCATCGACGCCATGGTCGCCGCCAACCCCGACCTCGCCTGGCTGCAGGAGATGGAGGAGCGTGGCGACATCGACTGGCGACGCGTCAAGGCCATCCACGACAGCTGGGACTACGAGCAATCCGGACTGGGTGGCGGCGTGGCGCTGGTGGTTGCCGTCGTTGCCGCCGCCACCGGCCAGTACTACGCCTTGGCAGCGCTGGAGGGGGCTACCGCCGCTGCGGCGGTTGTCGCGGCCGCTGGTGCCACCGCCGGCTCGCTGGCCGGCACCGCTGCGGTCAGCCTGATCAACAATCGTGGCGACCTGGGCGACACCTTCGACGACACCTTTTCTAGCGATAGCCTGCGCAGCGCGGCCATCGCCGCGCTGAGCGCCGGGGCGACCCAGGGCATCACCGACCGTGCCTGGGGCACCACGACCAACACCACCACCGGAGCCACCCGCAACCTTAACCTCAGCTTCGGCAATGGGAGCGACATCGCCCGCTTTGCCGGGCAGCGCGCCACCCAGGCGACGATCGACGCCGGCGTGCGCAGCGCCATCGACGGCGGCAGCTTCCGGGACCACCTCGGCGACGGTCTCGAGGATGCCCTGGCGCACGTGGTCTCCGGCGTGCTGTTCAACGCCGTGGGCGATCATGCCAAGCCCGGCAGTGCCGAGAAAGTCGCGCTGCATGCGCTGGTCGGCGGCACCGTTTCCGAGGCGATGGGCGGTGACTTCCGCAGTGGGGCGTTGGCGGCGGGGGCCAGCGAGGCCTTGGTGGATCAGTTGGTCGAAAACGCCCATGCGACCCCGGTATTGAGCAACACCGTGGCGCAGCTGGTGGGCATCGTGGCGGCGGAGCTGGCCGGCGGCGACGTCAATGACGGCGCCTGGATCGCCGGACAGGTGGAGTCCTACAACCGCCAGCTGCACTCCGAGGAGCGCATGCTGGCCAGGGATCTGGCCGAGCGGGGCGACGGGTACACGGCGGAAGAGATCGAGCAGGCGCTGCGCGGGATGTACCACGATGGGCTGGGACAGTCGCCGGGTGATAATGTCGTCGTCGACCTGCAGGATCTCGATACCGTCGATGGGGCTTACTTCGACTATGATGGCGACTGGCTCGCCACCCCCGGGGCCGACGGCACGACCCGCTATCTGGTGCAACTGGTGCCGACGGACACCCCGCCGGAGCTGATCGCCTATATCATCGAGCAGACGGGTGGGGAGGACTCGCCGTATCGCGCGCCCGTCTACCAGTTGCCGGCGGAAGAGACCGCACCGGGCCAGCCGCGTGATCGCTTGACGGGGCGACCGCTTGACGAAGAGGGCCGCTACACGGTCAGCTATGTCGTGGATGGGAAGATCTATCACGTCCCGCATTTCTCATGTGGAACTGCGGAGTGTAATGCTCAGGGTGCCAACGTCGATTACAGCGATTCGGGAGCACAGGCATGGACGAGGGCGCTGGATGCCAGAGCAGTAAGTGACGCCGGCCGATTGGCAACAGCAGGTGTTGTAGTAGCTTCAGCGCCAGTTGGCTTGCCTTTATCGATGGGCTCTACTGCGCTTAGCTTATATGAAGGTTATTTAAGTGAAAATACTGCTCATTCGGCATCTAAAGCGGCGTTGATTGCTGGAGTTGAGAAATATGCTCAAGCAAGAGGGTTGCCTGCTCCTGCGGCCAGGAGGTTGGCTGCAGCAATCGATCTAACCGGAAGGTGGGATGCTATATTGAATAAGGGTGAGAGCTTTGTGAGGGGAAGTGGTGAGTAATAGTAGCTCTACTTGGTTGAGGGTTAGAAACCGATATCGTATTTATGCGGTTTTGGTATTGGCGGTAGTGCCTATGGCTTATTCATTTTGGAATTACTGGGGAGTGTGGACGACCTTTTTTGGGGCTCTGGCAGGTCATTGGTTATTTTGGCAAGCTATCGTTGCATATTTATATGACAAGACGATCTGGCCCGGAGGAGCTACGCCAGAAGCTGGAAATGTAGTTCGAGGAGGCGTGGTGGCATTTGCTGTGACAGGATATGTCGTAATGTTTTTTTATTTTTTTGAATTTAATCCAGGACATTGAGACCGCCGTATTCGCCTGACATATGCTCCTAGGTTTCTGCACGCTTCACGTTGCTAATGCTGGGAGCATGAGCCGTGGGGGCTTGGAGGAGCGGGACAGTGGCGGGCTGGGATACTGGCGTTGAAGTCGGTGTGGGCCATCAGCAGTGTGCTTGCTCACCGAGGCATGCAGGCAGCCCGTCACCCTGCCGGCGACGACGACGCGGCGGGCGTCGATGGCATCGGTCACGGTGCCGGAGGCCGCCACCATGACGCCATGCTGCCGGGCGGTGACGCTGCCGTTGATGGTGCCATGGATGTCCAGCGGCTCCTGCGAGACCAGGTCGCCGCTGATGCGCAGCGAGGCGCCCACGAGGCTCCCCGGCGCGATCGGCGAGGGTGGCGAAGTGGGCTCTTGGGATGCGCTCGATGCCCGGTGTGCGGAGGCGAGTGCGGTGGTCGCGGAAGGTGCGCTGGAGGCCGGCGATGCCTAGCCGCAAGGGTCTCTCGTCGGGGCCACGGTGAGCGACGCCCAGCTCCATGGGGAGGCCGAGACAGACGCTCACGCCGATCACGAGGTCTGTCCTGCCGGCATCTCCCCCTAACGGGCCAGCCAGCCGCCGTCCACCGCCAGGGCATGCCCGTGTACGTAGTTCGCCGCGTCCGAGCAGAGGAAGACCACGGCGCCGGCCAGGTCGTCGGGATCGCCCCAGCGGCCGGCGGGAATACGCCCCAGGATGTCGGCGCTGCGCTGCGGGTCGTCGCGCAGCGCCTGGGTGTTGTCGGTGGCCATGTAGCCGGGGGCGATGGCGTTGACGTTGATGCCGTGCCCGGCCCATTCGTTGGCCAGTAGCCGGGTCAGGCCGAGGATGCCGCTCTTGCTGGCGGTGTAGGAGGGCACTCGGATGCCGCCCTGGAACGAGAGCACCGAGGCGATGTTGACGATCTTGCCCCGCGAGCCGCGCTCGACCAGGTGACGCGCGACCCGCTGCGCCAGGAAGAACGCCGCCTTGAGGTTGACGTCGACCACCGCATCCCAGTCCTCTTCGGTGAATTCCAGCGCCGGCGCGCGGCGGATGGTGCCGGCGTTGTTGACCAGGATATCCAGCTTGCCGGCCTGGGTCAGGGCGCGGGCGACGATGTCGCCTGCCTTGTCGCGCCCCAATTCGGCCTCGACGCCATGGAAGCGCCGGCCGAGCGCTTCGACACGGCCGCGTGTCGTGTCGGCGGCGCTGCGGCTGACGCCGACGATATCGGCACCGGCCCGCGCCAGCGCCACGGCCAGGGCCTGGCCGAGTCCCTTGTTGCACCCGGTGACCATGGCGACTCGGCCTTCGAGTGAAAACAGCTGCATGAGGCTCCTCCTGCGCTTTGTCTGAAAACTGCCGACCGGCATCCGTCAGGCATAGGCTTCCGGCGATTCGATATCGAGCCGGGGCAGGATGGCATCGAGTTCGAACCTGGACCTGGGCGTCAGGGAACCGCTGCGTGATTCCCCCAGGGAAGGCGAGGCCAGCTCGAAGCCGTCGGCATGTTCGTCGAACTGCGTGACGTCGCCGTCGAACTCGTCGAGCGTATTGTGCAGGTTGTCGCGAAGCGCGGCGAGCATCACCGTGCCGTTCTCGCCCTCCGGAATCGAATTGACCCACGCCACGGTCTGCTCGGGCGTGAGCCCGTGCAGTTCACCGTAGCTCATCAGCAGCGGCACCACGCTGTGGCCCTCGCCACTCTGGTCGATCAACACCTCGGCGGCCTCCTCGCTGAAACCGGCGTGGGCCAGGAAATCGGCCGTGGTCTGGGTCTCGAAGCGGCTGTTGTGCTGTGCGGTCTGGTAGGCGTCCCGGCCGAACTGGATCAGGGTGGCCACCGTGGCGATGCCGAAGCCGATCGGCCCGGCCAGGGACGAGGTGCCGAACACCGCATAGCCGACGCCGCCCGCCACGGCCGCGTTGAGGCCCGCCCCGACGACATCGCCCTGGTTCAGGCGTACCAGCGCATCGGCGCCGGCGAGTCCGGCCCCCAGCACGTGCACGAACTTGCCGCCCAGCTTGAGGCCGTGGGTGGCCCGGGAGCCCTCGGCGGGACTGAGCAGGGCGTCGACCAGCTGGGCGCCGTCGACCCCCACCCGGGCCGTCTCGATCGATACCTGCAGGGCGTTGCGCAACGAGGGGTCTTCGCCGTAGGCCTCCATGGCGTTGGCCAGGCCGGAACCGACGATGGCCAGGGCGGAGGTTCGAAAGCCCCGGTTGTATGGCGTGTCACGGAAGGTGCCGTCGATCTTGTCCAGGGTATTGTTGAGGTTGCGGGCCACATCGATTTCGTAGCGTTGCGGATCGAAATCGTCGGTGAAGTCCGGCACCAGATCGTCGAAGGCTTCGGCGATCCCGTTGAGTTCGCTCGTCGTGATGCCCAGCATGTCGGCGAGCCCGGGATTGTCACGCAGGGCATCGTCGAGTTGCGCCCGTGCGTCCTCCAGTGACTGGGGATCGCTGGGATCGATGCCGGCCGCCGGCGTGATCACGTTCTCGCGCAGGTAGGCGCCGGCCAGGTTCACTGCCAGGGGGGCGTCTTCGGTGATGCCCAACTCGGCGAAGGTCTCGACCAGGGCTTCGCCGGCCTCCCCGGTGACCAGGTCGGGCCGTTGCTGGAAGGCGGTCGAGATCGCCAGCTGCGAGTTCGGGTCGTCGAGCAGCGCCTCGATGCGTGGCTGATGATCCGCCCGGATATCATCGGGCAACCCCTGCAGTTGCCGGATCTGTTCCAGCAGCCCGGCACCGCTGTCGGCCAGCTGTTCCTGCAGCGCCCCGAACTCCTCCTGCCAGTCGGGGTTGGAGTCGATATAGTCGTCGATGGCCGCTTCGAGCTGCGCTTCGGTCATCGCGGCGCCGCCATTGAGGATCAGGAAGCTCAGCTCGTCGAGGTGCTCATGGTAGTCTTCGGCCTGGTCGGCGATGGAGTGGTCGCGGAACTGTTCGACGGCCGCGAAGACCTCCTCGCGGAAGCCGTCCACGCCCTCCAGCGAGGCGATCGCCAGGGCCAGGGCGGGAATCCTGCCCCCCGCGGAGACCGCGTCGTTCATCGCGTTGCGGACCGTGTTCATGTCGACGGGCAGCAGTGCGGCGAGCGAGGCCGCGGCCCCGTCGCCCGCTTCGGTTCCGGCAATGCGGTCGAGGATCGGCATCAATAGCGTCGTGCCGTTGGGGCCGGCCATGGCACCGCCGACGTCCTGCAGGTCGCCCTGGTTGGCCGCCTCGATCCTGGGGATCAGGGCGTCGACCACCTCGGCGGCGAGCTCGGGATCCAGCCCTTCGGTCAGGTTGTCGAGGCGCTCGATCATCTCGAGGGTGCGCCGCTGGGGCGTGTCCGTCCCGTCCAGCTCGCCATCGAGGGGCTCGGCGGCCCACTCGGCGGCGTCATTGATGATCGCCCGGGCATCGCTGGAGCGATCCAGGGCGCGTTGCACTCGCTCGGAGGCGCTGGTGTAGCCCTGCTCCAGGACTCCCAGGGCGGCAGCCGGGTCGCTTTCCGCCCCGGCCTCGGCGATGATCTCGCGCGCCTTGGACTCGACCTCGGGTCCGGCGTGGCTGGTCGCCTCGAGGGCGATGCCGGTGGCCTCCGCCGCCTGTTCGATGGCCATCTGCGCGGGGCCGGCATCGACCCAGTCGTGGTCATGGAAGCGTTGCAGCGCGGCTAGCCGGTCACTTTCCGGTAGTGCCTCCAGATAGGCCTCGATATCGGCGGCGAGCTCGCCGACTTCGGCGTCGTAGTCGATCGAGGCGGGATCGTCGGCGTACTCGAGAGCGTTGCCACGCTCGCGCAGGCCCTGAATGAAATCCGCCTCGCCCTCCGGCACGCCCTGCGCATCGCGCGGCGAAGTCGCGGCCTCCTCGGGCGAGGCCTGGGGCACGAAGACCACGTCTCCCGCATCGATCTCGTCTGGATCCGGGATGTCGTCGCGCGCGTTGAGGGCGAGGAGCTCGTCGACGTCGACGCTGAGCTCGTCGGCGATCTGCCACAGGCTGTCGCCGTCCTCGACGATGAACACACGCTCGTCACTGGTGTCCAGCTCACCCGCGCCGCCGGCGCCGGAGCGGGCGTCGAGGGCATCCTCCACGGCTTGTTCGAAACGCTGACGCTCCGCCTCGCTCAAGGCCTTCGATGTCACGCCGTCGGCGTTGTAACGGCGTAGTGCTTCGATATCGATCCGGTACGACATGCTCCCGTCCCTCCATCCATGAAGCCCACAAGATAGAGGCTGGAAGGGGCGGGCTTTCTGAAGATTCATTGAATCTTTTGTTGCATGCGTCCCTCCGGGGGCGCCGGGGCCAGGGTAAGGGCGACTTGACCTGCTCGGCCGGCAGCGCTTCCATGGTGAGTCGATCCCGTCAGCCGAATAAAGGAATTCATCCCATGGCCAAGCGCATCCAGTTTGCCCGCACCGGCGGATCCGAGGTCCTCGAACTCGTCGATGTCACTCCCGCCGAGCCGGGGCCGGGCGAGGTCCGGGTCGCGAATCGGTCCGTCGGCCTCAACTTCATCGACATCTACTTCCGCACCGGCCTCTATCCGGCGCCGTCGCTGCCCTCCGGGCTCGGTACCGAGGGGGCCGGCGTGGTCGAGGCGGTGGGCGAGGGCGTCAGCCACCTCCAGGTCGGTGACCGCGTCGCCTACGCTCAGGGCCCGCTGGGGGCCTACGCCGACTGCCATGTGCTGCCCGCCGACAAGGCGGTGGTGCTGCCCGAGGCCGTCGACTTCGAGACCGCGGCGGGGTGCATGCTCAAGGGGCTGACCGTGCAGTACCTGCTGCGCCAGACCTGCCCGCTCAAGGGGGGCGAGACGATCCTCTTCCACGCCGCCGCCGGTGGCGTCGGCTCGATCGCCTGCCAGTGGGCACGGGCGCTGGGCGTCAAGCTGATCGGCACCGTGAGTTCTCCCGAGAAGGCGGCGCTCGCCGAGAAGAACGGCGCCTGGGCGACCATCGACTACACGAAGGAGAGCGTGGTTGAGCGGGTCCGCGAGCTGACCGGTGGCGAGATGTGCGACGTGGTCTACGACTCGGTGGGCAAGGACACCTGGGAGACGTCGCTGGACTGCCTGAAGCCGCGTGCGCTGATGGTCAGCTTCGGCAACGCCTCGGGCCCGGTGGACGGGGTGAACATCGGCATCCTCAACCAGAAGGGCTCGCTGTTCGTCACCCGGCCGAGCCTGAACGGCTACGCCGATACCCGCGAGCGGCTGAAGACGATGGCCGACGAGCTCTTCGCCATGCTCGAGAGCGGCAAGGTCAGGATCGATATCGCCCAGCGCTATCCGCTGGCCGAGGCGGGCGAGGCCCAGGATGCCCTGCAGGGGCGCCGGACCACCGGCTCCACCATCCTGATACCCTGACCCGGGCTTCGCCTGGAGTTGTAAGCCTTGAGCTTGAAGCTGGAAGAAAACCTTTGCCCCAGACTTTGGAGGCAACATGCTGCCTTCCAGCTTCCAGCTTCCAGCTTCCAGCTTCCAGCTTCCAGCTTCCAGCTTCCAGCTTCCAGCTTCCAGCTACTCGATATCGACATAGGCGCCCATCTTGCGCATCCGCGACTCGAAGCGTGCCACGTTGTCGACCAGGTCGTCGGGGCCGAAGGCCACGCATTCGGCCAGCAGCACCTCGATCAGGGTGATCGCCGAGAGGATCGAGGGGAAGAAGTGGGGCGTGGCATTGGCCAGGTTGAAGGTGATGCTCGCCCCGGGCACCAGCGGCGAACGCATGGTATCGGTGACCACGATGGCGCTGACGCCCGCCCCCCGGGTGATCTCCAGTGCGCGGATGGTCTCGGCACAGTAGGGCTCGAAGCCGAAGGCGACCACCACGTCGCCTTCGCCGAAGTGCGCGAGTTCGGTGAGCAGCCCCCCCTCCAGGCCGCGCACCAGGTGGATGTTGGGCATGGCGATGCGCCCCACATAGGCGAAGTGGTAGGCACAGGCGAAGGTGTCGCGAAAGCCCACCACCGCGACCTTGCCGGCCCCCAGCAGCAGCCGGGCGGCCTCGCGTACCCGGGACTGGTGGTCGGCGGTGAACAGCCGGCCGATGTTGTCGAAGGCCGCATCGCCCACGTCGAGGAACACCTGGTCGTCGGTCTGGCTGGCCAGGCTGCGCAGCTGGCTGGCCCGCCCCGAGAGCTCCACCGGACCCGCTTGCACCGCCGACTGGAAGACCTCGCGGAACTGCTCGTAGCTCTCGAAACCCAGTCGCTTGGCCAGGCGCATCAGGGTCGAGGCGGTCACCTCGGCGGCGGCGGCCGACTTGCGGATCGACTGGAAGGCGATCTCGACCGGATGCTCCAGCACATAGCCGGCGGCCAGCTTGAGCTGGGGGCTGAGCTCCGGGTAGGCCTCGGCGAGTTGCTGATTGACGGCATCCAGCCGGGCGGCGCCGTCCAGAGGGGCCTCGGGACTCGGGGTCTCCTGTTCCAGCACACTGTTCTCCTCAACTGATCCTGTCATCGCCCCGCGAGCGCGGAGGCGTAGTGTAACCCATGGGGTCGAAGGATGGATGAAACAAATGTATCCCATTATGGTGAGTAGTGGTACGGATGTGTTGACCTGGCGTATGACCTTCGTCTAGCATTCGCCACAACAGACGTGCCTTCACCGATACACAAACGACACGTTTGTTCCGCCTGCCGTTCATCTGTCCGTTACCGCCGAGACCCGTATGCCCCACGCCACCCCCAAGCCCGATTACAAGACCCTGATCACCTGCCGCCACGACCAGGTGCTGGAGATCCGCTTCAACCGCCCGCACCGCCTCAATGCGGTGGTCGAGACGCTCTACACCGAGCTGCTCGATGCCCTGGCCGTCGCCTCCGCCGACGTCGACGTGCGTGCCGTGATCCTCACCGGCGAGGGCCGGGCCTTCTGCGTCGGCGCCGACATGAAGGAGCACGGTAGCGCCAAGCGCTCGCTGTTCCAGCGTCGCCAGTACCTGCAGCTCGGCAACGATGTCTGCGAGGCGATCTTCCGGCTTCGCAAGCCGGTGATCGCCGCGGTCAACGGCTATGCCCTGGGCGCCGGGGCCGAGATGGCGGTCTCCTGCGACTTCATCCTGATGGCCCAGGACGCTCAGATCGGCTTCCCCGAGACCAGCATCGGCACCTGCGTGGGGGGCGGCGTCTCCAAGATCCTGCCCCAGCTGGTCGGTCTCAACATGGCACGCCAGCTGCTGTTCACCGGCCGGCGCATCGACGGCGAGGAGGCCACCCGCATCGGCCTGGCGACCTCCCACTGGACCGACGACGCCCTGCTCGGCGAGGCGCATCGCCTGGCCGGCCAGCTGGCCAAGCAGGCGCCGGTGTCGATCGCCATGCTCAAGCGGCTGGTCAACCAGGGCAGCGATACCGGCCTGGAGAGCCAGCTGCAGCAGGAGCTGGATGCCGTCTTCACCTGCTCCACCACCGAGGACTGGCAGGAGGGCGTCGACGCCTTCGCCGAGAAGCGCTCACCGCGGTTCCAGGGCAAGTAAGCCAGGTTCCCCCGTCGATCACCGTTCAAGGGCCCCCCGGGCCAAGGTCAGCACTACATGAATCCCATCGAAGGACATCTCGACAGCCGCAGTCCCCTGCACGACATCCTGGCCCCCACCGGCATCGCCGTGGTCGGGGCCTCGGCAGACCCCACCAAGCGCGGCTACAAGGCCATGGTCGGCCTGATCAAGGATGGCTATCGCGGCAGCATCTATCCGGTCAACCCCAGGGCCGACATGATCCTCGGCGTCAAGGCCTGGCCCTCGGTCACGGCGATCCCCGGCAACCCGGAGCTGGCGCTGATCTGCACCCCGGCCGCCACGGTGCCCGGGCTGATCGCCGAGTGCGGCCGGCGCGGCATCAAGGGGGCGGTGATACTCGCCAGCGGCTTCGCCGAGGTCGGCGGGGCGGGGGCCGCGCTCGAGCGCGAGATGATGGCCAAGGCCGAGGCGCACGGGGTGCGCATCATCGGCCCCAATACCTCGGGCATCTTCAACCTGCACCACAAGATCAACCTGCTGGCGCTGGACAACGTCAGGCCCGGCGACGTCGGCATCATCTCCCAGTCGGGCAACATGCTGCTGTCGCTGGCGCTGGAGGCCCAGCACAACGGCCACGTGGGCTTTTCCACCTACGTCGGGCCGGGCAACCAGAGCGATATCGGCTTCAACGACTACCTGCGCTACCTGGGCGAGGACGTGCATACGCGCGTCGCTACCCTCTACGTCGAGGGCTTCCGCGACGGCCGCAAGTTCCTCGACGTGGCCCGTGAGGTCACCGCCATGAAACCGGTGGTGGTCTACAAGTCCGGTTCCACCGAGGCCGGCCAGAAGGCGGCGAGTTCCCACACCGGGGCGCTGGCCGGCAGCTACGCCATGACCGTGGACCTGCTCAGGCAGGCCGGGGTCAGCGTGGTGCAGTACTCCGACGAGATCCTGCCGGTGGCCGAGGGCCTGGGGCTGCTGCAGAAGGCCCGTGGCAAGCGCGTGGCGGTGATCTCCGACGGCGGCGGCCAGGCGACCATCGCCTCCGACCGGCTGGCCGAGGCGGGCCTCGAGCTGGCCGAGCTCAGCGACACCACGCGTGAGCAGTTGCGTGAGGTGCTCCTTCCCCAGGCCTCCACCGTCAACCCGGTCGACGTGGCCGGCTCCACCGATGCCGAGCCGTCTCTGCTGGCCACCTGCATGGAGATCGTCGCCGCCGACGACAACGTCGACAGCGTCTTCCTGGTGGGCATGTTCGGCGGCTACAGCATCCGCTTCGCCGAGTCGCTGCTGGGCGACGAGATGCGCGGCGCCGAGGCGATGGTCGACCTGTCCAGGGCCACCACCAAGCCGCTGGTGATCTACAGCCTCTACACGCCGATCAAGCCGCCGGCGCTGCGTCGCCTGCACGAGGCGGGCCTGCCGGTCTACGCCTCCATCGAGCAGTCGGTGCGGGTGCTCGCCGCGCTGGGCGAGCGGGGCCAGTACCTGGCCCAGTTGCCCCGCCAGAGTCGCGAGGCGGCCGTGACACCCAGGCCGGAACTGGCGGCGGTGTTCGAGCGGGCCCGCGGCGAGGAGCGGGACCTCTTCGAATACGAGGCCAAGCAGCTGCTGCGTGACCATGGTGTCGAGGTGCCGGCCGAGCGCATCGCCAGAAGCGAGGAAGAGCTGGTGGCCATCGCGGCCCGGTTCCGCGAGGAGGTCGGCGATGCCCCGCTGGTGATGAAGGTGGTGTCGAAGGATATCCTGCACAAGTCCGATGCCGGCGGCGTCAAGCTCAACCTCACGGGCGAGACGGCCCTGCGCCAGGCCCGCGCGGAGATCCTCGCATCCTGCCGTGCCCATGCCCCGGCCGCCGAGATCGAGGGCGTGCTGATCACCCCGATGGCGAGCAAGGGGGTCGAGGTGATCGTCGGGGTGATCCGCGATCCGATCTTCGGGCCGGTGCTGATGTTCGGCCTGGGGGGGATCTTCGTCGAGATCCTCGAGGACGTGGCCTTCCGCTCGATTCCACTGTCGCGCCATGACGCCGAATCCATGGTCGAGCAGATCAAGGCGAAGAAGGTGCTCGAGGGCGCTCGCGGCGAGCCAGCGGTGGACAAGGAGTCGCTGGTCGACCTGCTGCTCAAGGTGTCGAGCATCGTCGACGCCTACCCGGCGCTCTCCGAGCTCGACCTCAACCCGGTCATCGCCTACGCGGACGGCTATGCGGTGGTGGATGCCCGTGTCATCGTCACCCGTCAAGCCAGCGACGAGGAATCCCGCCCATGAGCCCGACCCTGCCGCAACTCACCGACGCCCGCCTGACCCAGGAGGGGGGCGTCGCGACCCTGACCCTGGACCGCCACGACGTGCGCAACGCCCTGACCGGCAGCGCCCTGGCCGACGACATCGTCGCCACCGCGCAGTGGGTGAATCGCTGTGCCGGGGTCTCGGTGCTGGTGATCACCGGGGCCGGCAGCGCCTTCTCCGCCGGCGGCAACGTCAAGGACATGGCCAACCGCGGCGGCGACTTCGCCGGTGACGTGGCCGAGGTGGCCGCCCGCTACCGCCGCGGCATCCAGCGCATCCCGCTGGCCCTGCAGGACGTGGAGGTGCCGATCATCGCCGCGGTCAATGGCCCGGCCATCGGCGCCGGCTTCGACCTGGCCAACATGGCCGATATCCGCATCGCCTCGAGCACGGCCAAGTTCGGCGAGACCTTCCTCAACCTGGGCATCATCCCCGGCGACGGCGGCGCCTGGTTCATGCAGCGCCTGATCGGCTACCAGCGCGCCTTCGAGCTGACCCTGACCGGCCGAGTGATCGACGCCGAGGAGGCCAGGGAGCTCGGCATCGTGCTCGAGGTGGTGGAGCCCGAGGCGCTGGCGGCACGCGTGGGCGAACTGGCGTCGCGCATCGCCGCCCAGCCGCCGAAGGCCACCCGCCTGACCAAGCGACTGATGAAGATGGCGCAGCGCACCGAGCTCAAGGACTTCCTCGATCTCTGCGCGGTCTTCCAGGGCATGTGCCATAACGAGCCGGAGCATCTCGAGGCCGTCAACGCCATGCTGGAGGCGATGGCAAAGAAGTGAATCGCCCTCGCTGCTGCACCGCAAGACCCGGCGCTCGCCGGGTCTTGCGCGTCAGGGCAACGCCATCGCCTCGAAAAAGGCTGGATTTTCCGCCGTGCTGCTGTTGTGCTTGACACACCACGAAGGCACACGGAGGTGAGCGAGTATGGCCGACAGCACCCTGGTCTTCATCGTGCTCGGGTTGACGCTGGCGGCCTTCGTCTGGGGACGGTTCCGCTACGACCTGGTGGCGCTCGCGGCCCTGCTGGGCTCGGTGCTGCTGGGGCTGGTGCCGGGCGGTGAGGCGTTCCTGGGGTTCGGCCACCCGGCGGTGATCACCGTCGCCGCGGTACTGGTGATCAGCCGCGGCTTCGAGCGCTCCGGGGTAGTGGACGTGATCGCCGAGCAGGTGCTCAAGGTGGGCGAGCGGCTCTTCCTGCAGCTCGCCGCCCTGACCGGTACCGTGGTGGTGCTCTCCGGTTTCATGAACAATGTCGGCGCCCTGGCGCTGCTGCTGCCGGTGGCCATGCGCCTGGCCCGCGAGCACGACACCTCGCCGTCGCTGCTGTTGATGCCGCTGGCCTTCGGCTCGCTGCTCGGCGGTCTGACCACCCTGATCGGCACCCCGCCCAACATCATCATCGCCAGCTACCGGGGCTCGGTCACCGGCGACGCCTTCGGCATGTTCTCCTTCTCTCCCGTCGGGGTATCGGTCGCCCTGGCCGGCCTGGTCTTCATTCTGCTGCTGGGGTGGCGGCTGGTGCCGCAGCGGGCCGGCAAGGCCTCCACCGAGGAGATGTTCGATACCGCCAACTACCTGGTCGAACTCAAGGTCGGCGAGGAGGCGAAGGCCATCGGCTGGACGCTGCGTGACCTGCATGCTGCCCTGGAGGAGACCATCCCGGTGCTGGCCGTGGTACGCGACGAGAAGCGTCGGGCCGGCCATGCCTTCCACGGCAGCCTGCGGGAGGGTGACATCCTGCTGGTGGAGGCGGGCCCCGAGGAGATGAAGTTGCTCGAGGACAAGGCCGGGCTGTCGCTCGGCGCCGAGGCCGAAGAGGATGAGGTGTCGGCCGACGAGGCGGCCTCTCGGGAGAGCGATGAGGAGCCTGTGCAAGAGAATCCGGAGAGGCAGAACCGCAAGGAGAGCAAAGAGAAGAAGGAAAAGAAGAAGGAAAAGAAGAAGGGGGTCGATACCGAGGGGCTCGAACTGGTCGAGGTGGTGGTACGAACCGACTCCATGATGGTCAACCGCACCGTCACCCAGTTGCGCCTGCACAACCAGTTCGGCCTGCACCTGGTGGCGGTGGCCCGGGACGGTGGGCGTCTCAAGCAGCGGCTGCGGGAGATCCGCTTTCGTCCCGGCGACGTGCTGCTGTTGCAGGGCGGCGAGAGCGAGCTCTCCGAGAGCCTGGCGACGCTGGGCTGCCTGCCGCTGGCCAGCCGCGACCTGACGCTCGGGCAGCCGCGCATGCTGCTGGTCTCCCTGGCCATCTTCGCCGCGGCGATCCTGGCCATTCTGTTCGACCTGTTGCCGGCCGCGGTGGCGCTTTCCACCGCGGCGCTGCTCTCGCTGCTGGTGGGCGTGCTGCCGCTGCGCGACGGGTATCAGGCCATCGACGGGCCGGTGATCGTGCTGCTCGGTGCCATGATCCCGGTGGGCCAGGCGCTGGAGACCAGTGGCGGGGCGGAACTGATCGCCGAGAGCCTGCTGCACATGGGCCGCGACTGGCCGGTGGTGGCCACCCTGGTGGGGCTGTTCGTGATCACCATGATGCTCTCGGATGTGATCAACAACGCCGCGGCGGCGGTGCTGATGGCACCCATCGCGGCGAGCCTGGCGAGCGGCTTCGA
The DNA here is from genome assembly GCF_030010475.1 of Halomonas kalidii. NCBI lineage: Bacteria > Pseudomonadati > Pseudomonadota > Gammaproteobacteria > Oceanospirillales > Halomonadaceae > Halomonas > Halomonas kalidii. The sequence continues at coordinate 134,452 of NZ_JASCQN010000025.1, forward strand.
GGTCTCGATCGACCCCTTCCTGATGACGGTGGCGGTGAGCGCCTCCTGCGCCTTCCTGACCCCCATCGGCCACCAGTCCAATACCCTGGTGATGGGGCCCGGCGGCTACCGCTTCGGCGATTACTGGCGGATGGGGCTGCCGCTGGAGTTGGTGGTGATGGCGGTGGCGGTGCCGATGATCCTGTTGGTCTGGCCGCTGTAGGAAAGCGTGATTCGCTACTGCACTCGGGCGCTTGATGAAATTACGGCCATCAAAACGCCCCGGCATGCCGGGGCGTCGTCGTTCAGGGGGCGGGGGCCGCCGCTCGGGCGGCGTGAGTCAGGCCGCGTTGTGGCGCAGGATGTTGGCCTTGTCGCTGGCGAAGGCGTCGTAGTCGAAGTCGTCGACGCTGAGCAGCTCCAGCACCTCGGCCTCGTAGCGCCGCATGAAGTCGGCATCGTCCGCGCCGATGATGCCGGCCTCCAGGGCCGCCTCGACGCGCTGCTCGGGGTGCAGGGCCTGCATCGGCAGTTCTCCCTTGGCGTAGGCCTTGTTGACCGTGCGGTAGAGCACCTCGGCACGGTCGTAGTCGACGAGCAGGGCGTTGTAGTGGGCCAGGGGGTTGTCGCGGGCGCCATCGCTGCCCTGCCAGGTGGCCTCCAGCAGGGTGCGGCGAAGTGCGGTATCCCGCGAGACGGCCTGGGCGATCTCGCGGGCCAGGTCGTCGTGGGGACGCTTCCAGCGGCGCCCGGTGGGCATCACGATCACCCGCAGCAACCGGCCCAGTGCCTGGTTCGGCAGGTTGTCGAACAGCTCGTCCAGGGCCTGCTCGGCGCGGTGGAGCAGGAAGCGGCAGCTGTAGTGGAGCAGCGTCGCTTCGCCCTCGACCTTGGCGCCGTCGTGCCACTGCTTGAGCACCATGGAGGCGAGGTAGAGGTTGGAGAGCACGTCGCCGAGGCGCGCCGAGAGCATCTCGCGCTGTTTCATGCTGGCGCCGAGGCTGGCCATGGCGGCATCGGCACACAGGCCGAAGCCGGCGGAGAGCCGTGCGGCGTCCTGGGCGTAGGGGGCGGCAACGGTGTCGAAGGGCACCGCCGGCTTGCCCAGCCCCAGGCCTTGGGTGAGGGCGCGAGCGGCGTTGCCGAGGATCAGGCCGGTGTGGCCGAAGACGGCGCGGTCGAAGGCCGGGAGGTCATCGGCGTCCTTGGCGGCCAGCTCCTCGAGCACATAGGGATGGCAGCGGATGGCGCCCTGACCGAAGATCATCAGGTTGCGGGTCATGATGTTGGCGCCCTCCACGGTGATCGCCACCGGGTTGGCGCTGTAGCCGATGCCGAGGTAGTTGCGCGGCCCCAGGGTCACCGCCTTGCCGCCGTGGATATCCATGGCGTCGCCCAGGGCCTGGCGCTGGAACTCGGTGAGCTGGCTCTTGAGGATCGCCGAGGGCACCGCCGGCTTGACCCCGTGATCGATGGTGTTGGCGGTCTGGTACACCGCCGCCCGCGCGATGTAGCAGAGCGCGGCCATGCGCGCCAGGGGTTCCTGGACGCCCTCCATCTCGGCCACCGGTACGTTGAACTGGCGGCGAATGCGGGCGAAGCCGCCGCTCCAGCCCAGGCCATAGCGGGCGGTGCCGGCGGCGCCGGAGGGCAGGGTGATGCAGCGGCCCACCGAGAGGCACTCGACCAGCATGCGCCAGCCCTGGCCGGCCATCTCGGGGCCGCCGATGATGGTGTCCAGCGCCACGAAGACGTCGCGGCCCTTGATCGGGCCGTTCATGAAGGGGCTGCCGATAGGGTGGTGGCGGCGGCCGATCTCCATGCCAGCGGTATCGCGGGGAATCAGCGCGCAGGTGATGCCCAGGTCCTCTTCGTCGCCGAGCAGGTGGTCCGGGTCGAACATGCGGAAGGCCAGCCCCACCACGGTGGCGATGGGGGCCAGGGTAATCCAGCGCTTCTCGAAGTTCAGCCGCAGGCCCAGCACCTCCTTGCCGTCGACCACCTGCCGGCATACCACGCCGGTGTCGGGGATGGCGGTGGCATCACTGCCGGCCCGCGGGCCGGTGAGCCCGAAGCAGGGGATCTCGCGGCCATCGGCCAGCCGTGGCAGGTAGTGATCCTTCTGCGCCTGGGTGCCGTACTTGAGCAGCAACTCGCCCGGGCCCAGCGAATTGGGCACCCCCACGGTGACCATCAGCGTCTCGCTGATCGACAGCTTCTGCAGCACCAGCGACTGGGCCTTGGCCGAGAACTCCAGGCCGCCATACGCCTTCGGGATGATCATGCCGAAGAAGCCCTCCCACTTGAGGTAGTCCCACAGCTCCTGGGGCAGGTCGGCGCGCTCCCGGGCGATCTCCCAGGCGTTGCACATGCCGGCCGCGACGCTGCACTGGTGCTCGAGGAAGGCGCGTTCCTCGTCGGAGAGCCCCTCGTCGCGATAGTCGAGCAGGCGCTGCCAGTCCGGCCGGCCGGAGAACAGCTCGCCGTCCCAGGCCACGGTACCGGCCTCCAGGGCGGTGCGCTCGGTGTCCGAGACCCTCGGCGCGACCTCCTTGAAGGTGGCGAAGAGCCGGGGGCTGAGCCAGCGGATGCGCAGGGCCGGCAGGCCGGCCACGGCCACGCCGCCGGCGCCGATCAGCAGCAGCACGCCGAGCACCGGCGCGCCGAGCAGCAAGCCGGCCAGGCCGAGCACGGCGAGTACGCCGAGGGCGGGCAGGGCGCCGGCCTCGCGGCGCATGACCACCAGCAGGCCGGTCACGGCGAGGACGAGAAGAATCAGGGTGAGCATGGGGCGTCTCCGTGTCGTCGGTTAACACGTCTTTCGAACGGTTGTTTGAATTCTTGCAGACTAGCCCATGGTGTGGCAACTGGCGACCCTTGTCGACCCTCGTGGAAGGAAGACGCCCCGCGCTGTCGTCGACAGGGCGGGGCGTCATGGGTGGCCGGCCGAGCCGGGGTCAGGCGAGACGCCGACGAGGCTCGACCCTGGCCGGCGCGCCGTTCGCCACGTAGTAGGGGGCATCGCTGCGCGGCAGCGGCTCCCGGCCGCGGATCCGGTCGGCGATCTTCTCCGCCAGCATGATGGTCGGGGCGTTGAGGTTGCCGGTGGGGATCAGCGGGAACAGCGAGGCGTCCACGACCCTCAGCCCCTCGAGGCCATGCACCCGCCCCTGGCCGTCCACCACGGCGTCGTCGCCCTCGCCCATGCGGCAGCTGCCGCAGGGATGGTAGGCGGTCTCGGCGTGCTCGCGCACGAAGGCGTCGAGCTCGGCGTCGGTGGCCACGTCCGGCCCCGGCGAGATCTCCCGGCCGCGATAGGCGTCGAAGGCGGGCTGGGCGATGATCTCGCGGGTCAGGCGAATGGCGTCGCGGAACTCCTGCCAGTCCTTGTCGGTGGACATGTAGTTGAACAGGATGCTGGGCGCCGCTCCGGGATCGCGGGAGGTCAGGCGAATCCGTCCGCGGCTCTCCGAACGCATCGAGCCCACATGGGCCTGGAAGCCGTGGGCCTGCACCGCGCTCTTGCCGTTGTAGCTGATGGCGATGGGCAGGAAGTGGTACTGCAGGTTGGGCCACTTCTCGCGGTCATTGCTGCGGATGAAGCCACAGGACTCGAACTGGTTGCTGGCGCCGACGCCGCGGCCGAGGAACAGCCACTCGGCACCGATCTTCGGCTGGTTGACCCACTTCAGTGCCGGATAGAGCGAGATCGGCTGCTTGCACTCGTACTGGATGTACATCTCCAGATGGTCCTGGAGGTGGGCGCCGACGTTGTCGTTGACCTGTACCGGCGCGATGCCGAACTCGTCGAGCACCGCCTTCGGACCGACCCCGGAGCGCTGCAGGATCTGCGGCGAGGCGATGGCACCGGCACACAGCAGCACCTCGCGACGGGCGCTGACCCGCCAGACCTGGCCCTTGCGCGCGTAGCGCACGCCCACCGCGCGCTTGCCCTCGAACTCGATGACGTCGGTGGTGGCGTGGGTCTCGATGGTGAGATTCTCGCGCCCCTTGGCCTGGTCGAGATAACCCCGGGCGGTGGAGGCGCGACGCCCCTGGGGGGTGACGAAGCGATCCATGGGGCCGAAGCCCTCCTGACGATAGCCGTTGACGTCCTCGGTCTCGGCGTAGCCGGCCTGCTTGCCGGCCTCGATGAAGACGCGATACAGGGGATTGTTCCCGGGCTTCGGGGTCGTCACGCTCACCGGGCCGTCACCGCCATGGTAGGCGTCGGGGCCGATGTCGCGGCTTTCGGCCTTGCGGAAGTAGGGCAGGCAGTCGGCGTAGGTCCAGTCCGCAAGGCCGGGCGCCTTGGCCCAGTGATCGTAGTCCAGGGCGTTGCCGCGGATGTAGCACATGCCGTTGATCAGCGAGGAGCCACCGAGGCCCTTGCCGCGGCCACACTCCATGCGCCGTCCGTCCATGTGGGGCTCCGGGTCGGTCTCGAAGGCCCAGTTGTAGCGCTGGCCCTGCAGTGGGTAGGCGAGCGCCGCCGGCATCTGGGTGCGGAAGTCGAGGCGGTAGTCGGGTCCGCCGGCCTCGAGCAGTAGCACGCTCACTTCCGGGTCTTCGGTCAGGCGGGTGGCGAGCACATTGCCGGCCGAACCGGCGCCGATGATGACATAGTCGAATTCACGGATCTGGGACATGGGGTCTCCTTAAAACACCGATTCGAAGGGTCCCATCTCCACCTGGACCGACTTGGTCTGGGTGTAGTGGGCGAGGGTCTCGATGCCGTTCTCGCGGCCCACGCCGGACTGCTTGTAACCGCCCACCGGCATCTCGGCGGGGGACTCGCCCCAGGTGTTGATCCAGCAGATGCCGGCCTCCAGGCGGTGGATGGTGCGATGGGCGCGGTTCAGGCTCTCGGTGAAGACCCCGGCGGCCAGGCCGTAGTGGGTGTCGTTGGCGCGGCGGATCACCTCATCCTCGTCGTCGAAGGCGAGAATCGCCATCACCGGGCCGAAGATCTCCTCGCGCACGATGCGCATCGCATCCGTGCAGTCGGTGAACACCGTGGGGGCGGCCCAGGCGCCGCGGGCCCAGTCGCCGCTGTCCCAGGCGTCGCCGCCGGCCAGCACGATGGCGCCGTCCTGCTTGCCCAGGGCGATGTAGCCGAGCACCTTCTGCTGGTGCTCGAAGCTCACCAGGGGGCCGAAGTTGACGGCCGGGTCGAGCGGGTCACCGGCGCGGATGCGCGCCACGCGCTCGGCGACCTTCGCCTCGAAGGCCGCCTTGACGGTGCGCTCGACGAACACCCGGGTGCCGTTGGTGCAGATCTGCCCGCTGGAGTAGAAGTTGGCCATCATGGCGGCGTCAGCGGCGCGGTCGAGGTCGGCATCGGCGTAGACGATCAGCGGCGACTTGCCGCCGAGCTCCATGGTCACGTCCTTGAGCGTCGAGCCGCCGGCGGCGGCCATCACCTTCCTGCCGGTGCCCACCTCGCCGGTGAAGGAGATCTTGTCGATGCCCGGGTGTTCGGTGAGCAGGGCGCCGATCCGGCCGTCGCCATGGATGACGTTGAAGACGCCGTCGGGCAGGCCCGCCTCTGTGAGGATCTCGGCCAGCGCCATGGCGGTCAGCGGGGTGACCTCGCTGGGCTTGAAGACCACGGCGTTGCCGGCGGCCAGCGCCGGGGCGGCCTTCCAGCAGGCGATCTGGATCGGGTAGTTCCAGGCGCCGATGGCGCCGATCACTCCCAGCGGTTCGCGACGGGTATAGACGAACGACCCCTCGCGCAGCGGAATCTGGCTGCCCTCGATGGCCGGAGCCAGGCCGGCATAGTATTCGAGCACGTCGGCGCCGGTGACGATGTCCACCGCCGCGGTCTCGCTGATCGGCTTGCCGGTGTTGCGGGTCTCGAGCTCGGCGAGCTCATCATTGCGCTCTCTCAAGAGCGCCACGGCGCGGTTCAGGACGCGGCCGCGCTGCATGCCGGTCATGGCGGCCCAGGCCCGCTGGCCACGGCGCGCCGCGGCGACGGCGGCATCCAGGTCGGCAGGGGAGGCCTGCTGTACATTGGCGAGCAGGCTGCCGTCGAAGGGGTTCACGACCGGGAAGGTCTCGCCGGAGGTGGCGTCCACCCGGCGGCCGTCGATGTAGAGTGTCTGGGTGTCGAGACTTGCCATGGGGACTCCTCTCAGGAAACGGGTGACGAAGGATGGGTGGCCAGCAGTTGATCCAGGTAGTCATGGGCCAGCCGGCGCGCGCGGTCGGCGTCGAGCCCTTCCGGTGTCAGGGCGCCACGCAGCCACAGGCCGTCGATCATCGCCGCCAGGCCGCGGGCGGCGCGTCGCGCCTCCTCCCGGGGCATCAGGCGGCGGAACTGGCTGCACAGGTTCGAATAGAGGCGATGGTCGTTGACACTCTGCAGGCGCTGCAGCGTCGGCTTGTGCATGCTGCTGGCCCAGAAGGCCAGCCAGGTCTTGGCTACCGGCCCGGTCACCTGGCTGCGGTCGAAGTTGCCGTCGATGATGGCGCCGAGGTGAGCTCGGGGGCTGTTGTCGGCGAGTGCCCGGCGCCGTGCCGCCACCGCGGTCCCGAGATCGCTGAGGATCTGGCGCATGGTGGCCTCGAGCAGGCCGTCCTTGCCGCCGAAGTAGTGGCTGATGATGCCGGCGGAGACGCTGGCGTGACGGGCGATGCGCATCACGGTGGCGTCGGCCAGGCCGACCTCGTCGATGGCCGCCATGGTGGCCTTGATCAGCTGCTGGCGGCGGATGGGTTCCATTCCGACCTTGGGCACCTTGCTGACTCCTCTCCGGTGGGTGTTCATCCTGCCGCTCGAGGGAGGCAGGAGGGCCAACGGTTTCAGCATGGCATTTTTTTATTGAACGTTCAATCAATAAAAGAAATTGACGAGACGCCAAGGCGGGCCCGGGGCTTGCCAAGCCGACGGGCCACGTGCATAATCCACCCCCGTTGTTCGGCGTATCCTTGGCCGTCAGCTGAAAAATGGCTACGTAGCTCAGCTGGTTAGAGCACATCACTCATAATGATGGGGTCCCCTGTTCAAATCAGGGCGTAGCCACCAGAACACCTCGAGAACGCCCGCCCGGTCACCGACCGGGCGGGCGTTTTTCGCTGCTTCCCGGCCGGCTCCCACGGCAACTCCCCCTTGACCTGGCACGTCCGATCCGTATACTACGCCCCGTGCTCGAGGCCGTTCCCCGATAGCTCAGTTGGTAGAGCAAATGACTGTTAATCATTGGGTCGCAGGTTCGAGTCCTGCTCGGGGAGCCAGTTTCGCCTCCACGGCAGCGAGCACAGCGCGGTAATCGGTCATTCCTCGATAGCTCAGTTGGTAGAGCAAGTGACTGTTAATCACTGGGTCGCAGGTTCGAGTCCTGCTCGAGGAGCCAACCGCCGCATCCCTTCCGCCGTATCCCGGCCATTCCCCGATAGCTCAGTTGGTAGAGCAAATGACTGTTAATCATTGGGTCGCAGGTTCGAGTCCTGCTCGGGGAGCCAAACCTTCTCTTCTTCAGTAGCTTCAACAGCTGCTTGGCGATGCCGCCTGTAAGCAATCCTTCGGTGGTTATCCACACGGATCCGTGTGGATTCGTTGCATTATTTCTGCCCCGGCTGGTGTCGGCAAGGCCTGCGTCGCCGCTGAACCGGACGGCTCCTCTCTCCCTTCGCTGATCACGCCTGCATCCTGATAGCTCCCCTGGAGCTCGCTCTATCACGCTCGAGATGGCCGCTCTGGCCAGCCGGAGACTACCGGTGATCTGCGCTTCACATTAGCGCTTCTTCCTGTCGTGCTCCCACGTCCTGGAGGGCTGACCAAGGCTTGGGATGGTGCAGCGGGCGGGAAGCGGTCACGTCAGCGTCGCGGTGCCCAACACACGGGGATGCGACTTTGGTCTGTTTGACATGGCCGCTCGAGGCGCTATGGTTAGGCATGTAAGTTAGATATCTAAGTATATCGACGAGGCCTCCTCGAAACGCTCACTATCCCTTGAAACGGAGACCGTGCCTTATGCTGACACAAGAAGAGAACGATCTGCTGTGCCGTGTCGAAGGTCATGCCCCCATGGGGCAGATCATGCGTCGCCACTGGCTGCCGGCTTGCCTATCCGAGGAAATCCAGGAGCCGGACGGTGATCCGGTGCGGGTACGGCTGCTCGGTGAGGATCTGGTGGCCTTCCGCGATACCGAAGGGCGCGTGGGAGTGCTGGACGAGATGTGCCCGCATCGGCGCGCTTCACTGGTGCTGGGCCGTAACGAGGAGTGTGGGCTGCGCTGCCTGTACCATGGCTGGAAGATGGACGTCGAGGGCAATGTCCTGGAGATGGCCTCCGAGCCGCCGGAATCGAAGATGACCGAGAAGGTCAAGCACAAGGCGTATCCCACCCATGAGGCGGCAGGCTTCGTTTGGGTCTACATGGGGCCGGCCGAGGAGCAGCCGGAATTCATGTCGCCGGTATTCCAGCCGACGCCGGAAACCAAGGTGTCCATCTCCAAGGTGATCGTCGATTGCAACTGGGCCCAGATCCTCGAGGGGGCCATCGACTCGGCGCACTCCTCGAGCCTGCACTCCACCGACATGGTGCCGGCCCGCACGGGAGGGGCCGAAGCCACCGAAAAGCTCTGGCTGCGCCCTTCGACGGACAAGGCGCCGCGTCTGCAGGTGCAGCAGACCCCCTTCGGTTTCCGCTATGCCGCGATCCGTCGGCCGATCAAGGATGCCCGGACGCATGACTATGTGCGTACCACGCTGTTCATCGCGCCCTACACCGTGCAGATCCCTCCGAACAACCTCTACGACATCGCGATCCTGCATGTGCCGATCGATGACACCCATACGGCATTCCACTTCATCGCCTGGGGCGACGTGAGCACCACGCCGGATACCGAATCCTGGCGCAAGTTCCTCGGCACGCAGATCGGGATCGATGTGGACAAGCACTTCCGAAAGTTCCGCACCCGCGAGAACAACTACTGGCAGGACCGCCGCATCATGCAACTCGGTACCAGCTTTACCGGGATCAAGGGCATTCCCAATCAGGACATCGCGATGTGGGAAACCATGGGCCCGATCGCCGATCGTAGCCATGATCGTCTCGGTGCGAGCGACCTGGCAATCGTCGAGTTCCGTCGCCAGATGGTCCAGGCCGCCAAGACCATGCAACAAGGGGGGGCGGCCATCGGCACCGAGGAGCCGCGAATACCGCATTACAAACTCAAGTCCTTTCAGGGCATCGTCACCAAGGAAACCGATTGGCGTCAATTGGGTACCGCCCCCGAAGAAGCGGAGCCGAGTGCCGGCGAACAGCATCACGCCACCAGTTAAGACGCCATAACACTGTGTCTCACTGATAACAAAGCAGGAACCCTGATGAACAAGCTGGAACTTTCGGTTGCCGTCGGCAATTACGACCGCGTAAGGCCATTGATCGATGGAGAAGTGCAGATCGATGGCGTGGATCCGGTATTCATGCTGCATGACCCGGAGGAGATCTTTTTTCGTGCCTTCCGTCATGCCGACTTCGATATCACCGAGCTCTCGCTGAGCAGCTACACCGTGAAGACAGCGGCGGGTAATTGTCCCTATATCGGGGTGCCCGTCTTTCCCTCGCGCGCCTTTCGGCATACCTCCATCTACATTCGGACCGATCGAGGTATCGAATCGCCGGCCGATCTGCGGGGCAAGCGCATCGGTGTTCCCGAATATCAGTTGACCGCCAATGTCTGGGCCCGCTTGTTCCTCGAGGAGGATCATGGCCTCCAGCCCCGTGATGTGACCTGGATGCGTGGTGGTTACGAGGAGCCGGGCCGGGTCGAGAAGATCAACCTCGATCTTCCCGAGGGAGTCGGTGTGGAGAATATTCCCGTGGGAGAAACACTCTCCGGCATGCTGGCTTCCGGTGAGCTGGATGCGGTAATGGGGCCGCGAGCTCCATCCTGTTTCATGCAGGGGCATCCCCATGTGGGTTATCTCTACCGTGATCCTCAACAGGCAGCCTCGGACTGGTACCGCCGAACCGGTATTTTCCCCATCATGCATCTGCTGGGTATTCGCAAGACACTGGTAGAGCGCCATCCCTGGCTGCCCTTCTCCGTCTACAAGGCTTTCGAGCAGTCCAAAGCCAAGGCGCTGGCGAAACTCAGTGACACCTCGGCAACCAAGGTGACACTTCCGTTCGTCGAGGACCAGCTTCAGGCTGCCCGACGCCTGATGGGTGAGGATTTCTGGTCCTACGGCTTTTCTCCCAACCGGGACACGCTGGAGCGGTTTCTCGTGCAACACCATGCGGAGGGGTTGTCCCAGCGACTCCTGAAGCCGGAGGATCTGTTCCATCCCGCCACGCTGGAAAGCTTCAAGATCTGACTGTCCTTGGGATGGACGGTTGTATCCGTCGCACAGCGACACCTTTACAACAACAAACCCCCCGTAGAACCAATGACGACGCCAGTACAAAAGGTGAACAAATGAAAATCTCAATCAAGAAATCCGTGATGGCCATGGCCCTTGTCGTTCCTGGGATGATGATGAATGTCGCGTCGGCCCAGGAATACAATCTCACCGTTGCCGGTGCCTCGCCAGGAGGGCTGTGGTCACTGCTGGGTGCCGGTCTGGACAGTGCCTTGAAAGCGGAATATCCCGGCTCGACTGTGACCTATCAAACCTCGGGTGGCGGTATCGCCAATGTGGCAGTCCTGCAGCGCGGTGACGCCAGCCTGGGTATCATCGAGGATGCCGTCCTGCAGTTGGCGCGTGATGGCGAGGCCCCTTTTCGCGAGCCTGTCAACGACGATATCAGGGTGCTCTCTTACCTCTACACCTGGGCGCCCATGCAGGCCGTTATCCGGAAGGAGTTTGCGGAGAAGCATGGCATCTCGAGCTTTGCGGATATCGCCGAGATCAAGCCACCGATCACCATCGCCATCAACAAGCGGGGGAATATCGCCTCAGGTGTGGCGGAAGCCATGCTGGAGGCCATCGGGGCAGGTCCGGATGAGGTCAAGAGCTGGGGAGGCGACATCATCTATGCCGCTTCCAGTGAGCAGTCAGGCCTGATTCAGGATCGGCGTATCGACATGTTCCTGAACAGCCTGTTCGTGGGACAAAGCTCGATCATGCAGGCGGCTTCCAGTGTCGATATGAACCTGTTGCCGCTTTCCGAGGAAACCATTCTGGAAGTCTCGGAAAAAACGGGTACCAACTCCTTCACGATTCCCGCGGGCGCCTACGACTGGGCACTTGAGGAAACACCCACCGTATCGATCAGCGCTACCCTGGCCGTGCGCAGCGACATGGACGAAGACATGGCCTATAATCTGACCAAGGCCTTCTACGAAAACTACGAAAAGATTGCCGGTGTTCACCCTGCCATGGAAAGCCTGACGCCGGAAATCATGGCGGATGTCGAAGTGGTTCCCTACCATGATGGTGCCGAACGTTACCTCAAGGAAGTTGGCCTTCGCTAAGCGGGAAAGATGGTATCACTGCTGAGAGGTTTCTCGATGAATCACTTCTTCTCGATTGTAACGGGAACCGGCGCCAAGCGAACCTTGACGGGCAAGCTGGGGATGGCAGTGCATGGATGCGCTGCCCTCGTGGCACTGGCGGTCATTTACACGACGACGATCGTATATGTCGATCTTTATGCCATGATGGTCGTGTTTCTCTCCGCCATGCTGGCCTTGCTGTTCCTCAATGTGAGTGCAGGGCCCAAGGGGCGACAGGATCGTCCCAGCGTGTTCGACTGGTGTCTTGTCGTGGCGAGTCTCGTCGTTGGTCTCTATTTTCTTGTGGAAAGCCAGCGGATCGTCGAGCGCATCACCTTGCTGTTTCCACTGGAACTTCCTGATTTGCTGGCGGCCAGCGTACTGCTGGTGCTGACGATCGAGGCCACGCGTCGCACGGTCGGCTTTGGCCTGACCAGCGTCGTTCTGGTCTTTGTCATCTACAACCTGTGGGGACACGGCTTGCCGGGAGCGTTCGGCTTCAGGGAAGTCAGCTACAACCACTTCCTCGATATCATGATGTTCACCTCGGATGGCTTGTTCGGCGTGCCGCTTCGCGTCGCGGCGACCTACGCCTTCCTGTTTGTGATGTTTGGTACCTTCCTGTCCAAGGCAGGCGGCGCCGAGTTCTTCTATAACCTGGCGTCCGCGGTTGCCGGTCGTAGAACAGGCGGACCGGCCAAGATTGCCGTTATTTCCTCGGCGCTCTACGGTACCATGTCGGGTAGCCCGACTTCCGATGTGGTGACGACGGGTTCCGTCACCATCCCGATCATGCAGCGTCTCGGGTATAGCAAATCACTTTCGGGCAGCGTCGAGGTGGCCGCCTCGACGGGGGGGAGCTTGTTGCCTCCTGTCATGGGCTCGGCGGCCTTCATCATGGCGGAATATACGGGAATCGAATACCGTGATATCGCCATTGCCGGTATTATTCCTGCTCTGCTCTATTTCCTGTGCGTTTACGCGCAGGTGCACTTGCGTTCCCAGAAGCTGGGCCTGAGAGGATTGTCGAAGGAAGAGACCCCGCCGTTGCAAGGCACCCTCAAGAACGGTGGCCTGTTCATCCTACCGTTGATTGCCTTGTCGGCGGCTTTGCTGATGGGCTATTCGCCCACCTTCGTTGCGGCGGTGTCCACGGTCGTGGTGTTGATGGTGTCAATGGTGCGCCGTTCGACCCGGATGGGGCCCAAGGCGATCTGGGATGCCCTGGCCGTCACTACGCTACGGATGGTCTCCGTCGTGGCCGCCTGTGCGGCGGCCGGTCTGGTGATCGGGGGGATCTCCATGACGGGCCTGGGCGGAAAGTTCGCCGATCTCGTCTACTTGTTGGCCGGCGATACGGCCTTCCTGGCCCTGGTCATCTCCGCTGTGTTAGCCATCATCCTGGGCATGGGCATGCCGACCCCCTCGGCCTTCATCCTGGCCGCCGTGTTGGTTGGACCCACCTTGCTGGGCCTGGACTTCAGTGTCCTCCAGACCAACATGTTCATCCTCTACTTCGCCGTGCTCTCCGCCATGACACCACCGGTCGCAGTGGCCGCCTTCGCCGCTTCGGCCATCGCGGATGCCAAGCCCCTGGAGATTGCCACCGGGGCCGTAAGATTGGCCATCACGGCTTTCATCGTGCCGTTTGCCTTCGTGTATGGCGAGGGATTGCTGATGGTCGGCGACTGGATGGAGATCGCGGTTACCAGTACCACCGCAGTGGTCGGTGTCCTGCTGCTGAGTATCGCCGTGGAAGGGTATTGGCGCGGACGAGTCGCCATGCTTCCGAGGCTTGGCTTTGGCTTGGCGGGACTGCTCTTCATCACCCCGAGCGGGTGGGCGGTTGCCCTGGCGATGATCGTGGTCGCCATGGCGATTATCGGGACACCTCATCTGCGGCTTCATAGGCAGAAGTTGACGGTAGGATGATGTGTGGATAGCGCACAGCGTCGCTCGTTAGTTGCAAACAATGGTAGATGATGGATAGGAGAGGCAACACTGGTGCCGTAAATACCATGGCATCAGTGTTGCCTCTTGTTCGTCCAGCATTGACGGCCACACAAGCCGAATGTTCCATCAGCGTTGATGGGTCAGGGAGTTCGTATGGCCGCCATTTCGGCACTGGTCAAGAATGCTAAGGGGGCAAGATGTATCGGATCGATGACCAGCTACTCGAGAAGGCCGTGACAGAAAATGTCGAATCGGCATTGGCAGAAGATATTGGCGCGGGCGATGTAACGGCACTGTTGATCAGCGAAGCGTGCGCGGCGATGGCGCGTATCATAGTGAGAGAAAATGCCATCGTCTGCGGTATCGCCTGGGTTGACAAAGTATTCAGACAGATCGACCCTCGAGTCGAGGTCAAGTGGAGTGTGGCCGATGGTGACCGGGTCGAGCCAGGGCAGTCGCTCTGTGAGCTGTCGGGAGATGCCCGATCGCTGCTCAGTGGTGAGCGCAGCGCACTCAATTTCCTTCAGGTACTGTCAGGCACCGCGACTCGGAGTCACTACTATGCGAGCCTGGTGAAAGAGACGCCGGTGAAATTACTGGATACTCGCAAGACCCTACCCGGCCTGCGTCTTGCGCAGAAGTATGCGGTGACCTGCGGCGGGTGTCTCAGTCACCGCATGGGCCTGTACGATGGCTACCTCATCAAGGAGAATCATATTACGGCTTGTGGGGGTATTGCCATGGCGATAGCCGAAGCAAGGCGTCTGGCACCCGAGAAGCCGATCGAAGTGGAGGTCGAAGACCTTAAGGAATTCGAACAAGCACTCCTGGCGAGGCCCGACATGATCATGCTGGATAACTTCGGTGTCGAGGACATGCGCACGGCCGTCCGTGTGGCGGCGGGACGCGTGATGCTCGAAGCCTCGGGAGGCGTCACGGAGGCAACCCTGGTAGATATTGCCAGGACGGGGGTCGATTACATCTCCCTTGGCACCCTGACCAAGGACCTCAAGGCGATCGATCTGTCGATGCGTCTATCGATGTGAAAGGGTAAGAGGCCAATGGAAACTGCCGACTTCACTCGGTTATCAAGCGTGGAATCGGCAGCTGGGAGACGCCGATGTGCCAAGGCCTCAAGCGCCGAGATGGGCTCGCGCATGACGTGCCCGCATTTTCCATAGCTGCCAAGGCCTTTCCACTTGTCCCTCGGTCGTGTCCCTGGCCGTGCTGGCCTCCTCGGGGGTCAGGTATTCGACGGGTCCTAGTCGCAGCGCGTCAGCTTGAAGCCGTGCATTCACTTCGACATAGATGGCTCGGTAAACCGCTTGCTTCAAGGTGGGTCCGGTGACCGTCGCGCCATGCCCGCGCATCAGCACGACATTGCCGTTTCCCAGAGAGTCGGCAAGCGAAGCCCCCAGCGAACGGTCCCGGATCAACAGGTCCGTCGCCGTGCCCGCCGTATCCCGGATCTCGAAGACCGGCGCGCCTGCACCAAGGAAGCCGCTCATGTGGCACATCGGCCGCAAGGGAGTCGACTTGACGGCACTGAAGGGGACGACGGAAGGGGAGTGGCTATGCACGACCGCCATGACATCCGGTCGTGCACGGTAGATCTCGCCATGAATGAAGCGCTCGAGATAGACGGAGCGGCCATCGGCATCGATGGGGTTGCCATCGAGATCGAAGGTCAGGATATCGTCCAAAGTGACGAGCCCGGGTGCCATGTTGCGCGCCAGCAGAAACCGTTCGCTATTTTCTGGGTGCCGGATGCTGACATGTCCGAAGGCATCGAGTACCCCTTCATTGAAAAGGATATGGTTGGCATCTACCAGGTCCTCCAATAGTTCTTCTTTACTTTGGGGGGACATAACCGAGGTCGAATTATTGGTATGCATCGCTATTCCATCGGATGGTGAGTATGAAGGTGATGGTCAGGAGTTATTCGTTGGCCGAAGCCAGGTTACTGATGATCTTGAGCAAGGTGCGTCGTGTCACTCGGAGGTCTGCACACTCGACACCTTGCACAGCAATCTCGTTGACATCCTCAGCAAGAGGGATCAGGGTTTCCTTGAGGTCGCGGCCCTTCTGTGTCAGGTAGATGTGGATGTTCTTGCGATTACCATTCAGTTGCCGGCGTTCGATCAGGCCGTTGGCCTCCATCGCTTTCAGGGCGGTAAAGGTCGTGGGTTCCATCAGTCCAGCCTGCTCGCTGAGCTCACGTTGGGTCAATCCTTCCGTCACCCAGAGGATACGCAGGAACGACCAGTGACCGAAGCTGACCGAGTGCTCCGCCAAGCGTGTCTGTAGACTTTTTGTTAGAACTCGGCCGGCATCACGTATCAAGTGAGCCAGGCGATCGTCCGGCACATCCTCTTGCCAATGACGAAGAACCGTGCGGGTTTCCTGGTTGGTAGTACGAGGCATCGTGGTGTCCTCCAAGGAATCGATATTGCCCTAACCCAATATTAAACTATAACACGTTGGATTTCGGCACACTTGCCTGATGGGATAGCATGACTTCATGGCCATGCCGAGCGGATTCCAGTATCGCCAGGCAGACTTCCATCGTTGCCATGCCCCATTCGCCGGTGTGAATGGGGCGACGGTCATGGCGTATGGCTCCTATCAGTTCATCCAGGACTTCACGCCTCGGGATCTCCGGTGGCGACAAGGGTTCCAGATGGCGTCGAGTATGGGCATAGACCTGCACCCCGTGCGGCATGGGACGAAGGTCGGCGCCATCGCAGGAAACGAGGACGAAGCCGAAATGATTGTGAGCGATGTCCTGTGGCTGGCTATTAACCAGGGACAGGCCGGCGCCATAGGTGCGGGCATTCTTGAGGGCGGCTTCCTCTTCGGGGCCCTGCATCTCCGCCAGTCTCGCCCTGGCACTGCCGTACTGGTCGGGATCTCGTGGTTGTCCCAGTTCGCCTGACCACCCGCAGAATTCGTCGCTGTCGAAATGCGCGAAGCCGCTGTATGTCATGTTGGCAAAGACGCCATTGTCAAAGGTGAGCAGCGCACTGTAGGCACCTTCCGTGGGGCGTGCAGAATCCCAGCTTCCCGTGGCGGCACGCACGCTCTTGACGTGCCCACCGCCGAGCAGGCGCACGATATCGACCTGATGAGCGGCCTGGCTGAACACCACACCGCCGCCCTGCGACGTATCCAACTCTTCCGGACGCCGGGGACGGTAGAGAAAGTCTGTGTAGTTCAGGGCGCTGATCATACGCACCTCCCCGAAGTCCTGGCTGTCGATCATCTCACGAGTCCGCAGATAGGGCGCATCGAAGCTATGACTGTGTCCGACGACCAGCCAGCGCCCGGCGCGGTGCATGGCATCGATCATGGCCTGGCAATCCTCTAGGGAGAGTGCCATCGGCTTCTCGACCAGGACATGCTTGCCGTGTGCCGCCGCCAGTTCGACATGCTCGCGATGAAACTGGTGGGGAGTGGCGACATATACCGCTTCCACGTCGGGATCGGCGCACAGGTCGGCGACCTCAGCGTAGGTGGTGGCGGCGAAATCGGCACGGAACTGCCGGCGGGCCTCTGAGCGTGGATCGGCCGCCGCCGCCAGGTGGATACCGGGGTGGGTCGCGAGGGTGGGCAACAGCAGCATGAAGCCGCGACCTAACCCCGCGATGCCGAGTTTCAAGCGTGGCACTGTCATGGTGCGGACTCCGTGGTGAAGCAATGGATCATTCGGGCAGATCGATCACCAGTTCCTTCGAGAACGCGCGCGAGACGCAGACCATGATGTGGTCCTGTCGTTCGGCCTCCGACAGTACCAGGTCACGGTGCTCGGCCTTTCCCTCCAGTAGCCGTGTCCGACAGGAGCCACAGGTGCCGCTTTCGCAGGAGTAGGGCACATGGTGACCGTTCACTCGCAAGGCCTCGAGGATCGAGACGCCTGCCGGTACCGGAATCGCCTCGCCGGTCGTGTGGAGGCGTACGGTGAAGGGCGTGTCCTCTGCCGCGCTGGCGGACTGTCCCGAGCCGAAGTCCTCGAAATGCACGCTGGAGGGTGTCCAATGACCGGTCATGTCGCGAACCGCTTCCATCAGCCCCCGGGGACCGCAGCAGTAGATATGGGCCCCCTTGGGCTGCTCGAGGACCGGCCACAGATCATAGGAGTTGTCGGGGTCGCCATGGTCGTGATGGATCACCACCTTGCCTCGGTACTCGGGAGCGCTGAGTTCCTCGAGAAAGGCGGTTTGCGACGGTTCGCGCGTCAGGTAATAGAGCTTGAAGGGTTTGCCCCCCGTAGCCCGCAGGTGATGAATCATCGAGAGAATCGGGGTGATGCCGATGCCGCCGGCGATGAAGATGTAGCGAGCGGGGTTGCCTGTCAACTCGAAGTCGTTGTGCGGTGCCGATACCTTGAGGCGATCGCCCACTCGGGTTTCGTCGACCAGGCTCCTCGATCCGCCGGTGCCTTCCTCCTCGCGCTTGACCGCGATGACGTACCGATCCTGCTCGTCGGGATCATTGCACAGCGAGTAGTGTCGCACCTGGCCGTTGGGAGCCTCGAGGCGCACATGAGCGCCGGGTGTGAACTCGGGAAGGTCGTCGCCATCGGGATGGGCGAGCTCCAAGCGGTAGATGCCATCGGCGATCGCGCCCAGGGCGGTGACGATCAGTTCGTTCATGGGGAGTTCGTCGGAGGGGCTAGCCATAGGATACCCACCTTTCTTGTCGTGTGGCTGAAAATACTTCTATATCTAAGTATTTTTTCGGCGACAATGCAAGGCATGGAGTTACGACTTTGGTCGCATGGTATGGGTGTTGCCTACTGTGGTGCGACCCGCTGCTGCCCTGGCGGTGGAAAGTGACCCCTCCGGTCCGGCATGGCCCTGGAAAGAGGGGGGCGTGGATCGCTCAGGTTTGGTAGGCCATGTGCCATCGGACCAGTATGGTCAACAATGTACTTCAAGGGAGCGAAGCCCAGAATGAGCGTGGGCTCCATGCAGGGAAAGGCCACGGTGGTTGAAATCGCCGGGTTTTCCTTGTGAGGAAATGACCTGTGTCAAAGAAAATATCACCAGTCGCCCTATGATTATTAGATATAGAAGTATTTTTTCTGCGCGTGATCTTGGTGTTGTTTTACTTTCTTGAAGGATGAGGAACCATGAATATTCGTATTGATTGTTTGGTGACTGGCATGCACAGGATTTCGGATTTTTTCTATAAGATTTCTCTCCCGAAATTGGTTTTTGATGTGCAGGATGGATCGCCCGAAACCTATAGGAAGATGATTCAGGATGCTGATTTCAAGCTTGAAGCCGGTTTTGAGCGAGAAGTGGCGAGGCAGCTGAGTAATGGTGGCCTTTGGGGCCTGAGCCCTGGCGAAACGTTGATGCCAGTCATGATGAGCCGGTTTGGAGTGTCAAAGAGTGACTTTTCATCCACAGAGTCGTCGCAGCTTGAAGCCTTGGCGGAGGCTTGCAATAACTGCCCGGTAGTGGGTGTCTGCTGGAAGTCCGTGCGCTCGGGGGCCTCGGTCGAGGAATCCCGAGCTTTTTGTCCCAGTGCGGAAAAATTTGAAAGAAGATCATAGCCTGTGTGAGTCTCGGGCTTTCGTGTTGCCCCGAGTTGCACAGTAAAGCAAAGTGCTGGAGGAGGCACTTCAGGGAGAAGATCACCTCGAGTGCCCGCGCCACGAGTCCCTGGTTCGCGAGACTAAGGCCACTGGCGCCAGGGTGCGAATGGCGCCGGGTGGTGGGTTGCTTTCACCGATCATCCCGCCAATCGGATCAATCGCCATTGAGGGATCGGTCCAGCGCCAGCAGTGCAGCTTGCCAGGAAGCCGCATCGGCGGCGGCGTCATAACCCAGTGGCAGACCGTACTCTTCGGCTACCGCATCGGCATGTGGATTGGTAAAGCCGTGCAGTGCGTTGGGGTAATTCACCACCTCGACGCTGGCCCCCTGGGCTTCGAGGGCCGTCGCCATCGCATCCAGATCGGCGCTTTCGACCAAAGGGTCCTCTGCGCCATTGTGGATCTGCACCAGGCCAGCGAAGGCCTGCGGTGTGCTGACCATCGCGGATGGATCGCCATGGAAGCTGATCGCGGCCTCGATCGGCATGCCGGATAGCGCCATGTTCATGACCACGCTGCCACCGAGGCAATAACCGATCGCCGCCATGCCGGAGTCCGCCACCGCCGGGTGCTCGCGAAGCCGTGTCATTGCCGCTTCGAGCCTGGCGCGTGTGGCCGGCCAGTCCTGCATCACGTCCCCGGCTAAGGCGCCGGCCTGGTCGGGATGTGTCGTCGCCTGGCCGTCGCCGTACATGTCCACGGCCAGCGCCACGAAGCCGAGTGCCGCCAGCTGATCGGCACGTGCCCGGGCATAGTCGTTGAGTCCCCACCACTCGTGCACCACCAATACCGCGGGGCGTGCGGTGCCATCATTGACATTATGCGCCAGGTAGCCCTGGTAGGTTTTCCCACCGGTCGAATACTCGAAGAGCTCGCCTTCGACGCGTGGCCCCTGGGCGATATCGATCGGAGTTGCGGATTCGGCCTGTGATGGCTGCGTCTGCGCCAGGGCGGTTACCGAGCCAGCCATCAACCCCGGTACCAGCAACAGCAGCATGAGTCGAGTACGCATGTCGGGTTCTCCTTGTTGATTTTCCTTATCAGGCCCTAGGCCAAAACCGTTTTCGCTCGCCAGCCTTGCTCAGGGTAACTGCCGTCCCGGATGGAGGGAACCGTTCAGGGAGGAACAAGCCGGCCAGGGAGGGATGTGTGCCTCCATACTGCGGTCTGCTCATCCCAGCCGACCTCCGTCGAGTGGGGATTCAGAATAACTAAAAGTTAATGGATATAAGAAACATAATTTATTTTACGAAATGGACGATGTGCAACCACCCTTACCCAACGTGCAATCAGTGGGGGAGTGGTGACATGCCATTGGCCAAGAAGAGTATTGCCCCGACGTCGAGCGGGAGTTCACTGGCCCGGCTGAGCCAGGGGTTCGCCGAGGTCACCGAGGCGGCGGCCGTGGCGGCCTACGCATGGATCGGCCGGGGGGAGAAGGAGCGGGGCGACGGTGCCGCCGTCGCGGCCATGCGCCACGCCTTCGCCTCCCTGCCGTGCAGCGCCACGGTGGTGATCGGCGAGGGGGAGAAGGACGACGCCCCCATGCTCTACAACGGCGAGGCGTTGGGCCGGGGCGGGGTGGCGGTGGATATCGCCGTCGATCCCGTGGACGGCACCAACTACCTGGCCAAGGGCATGGCGGGGGCCGTGGCCGTGCTGGCGGCAGCGCCCGCCGGGACCCTGTTCTGCCCGGGCCCGGCCTTCTACATGGACAAGTTCATCGTCCCTTCCGCGGCCCGCGATGCGGTGGACCCGAGCGCGCCCGTCGCCGTGCGACTCCGGGAGCTGGCCCGTGCCCTGGACAAACCCATCGCCGAGCTACGCATCTTCGTCCTCGAGCGCCCGCGTCACGAGCAACTGGTGCACGAGATCAAGGCCACCGGCGCCAGCGTGCGCATGGCACGGGACGGTGACGTGCTCGGGGGGCTGAGGGCGATGATCGGTGAAGGGGTCGACGCCCTGATGGGGGTCGGCGGCACGCCGGAAGGGGTGATCGCCGCCTGCGCCGCGCGCGCCCTCGGCGCCGGCATGTGGGGGGCGCTCGCCCCCCAGAGCGAGACGGAAGCCGCCCGGCTCAGGGATGACGGGATGCTGGCGGGGCAGATCCTGAGCGTCAACGACCTGGTGGCGAGCGATGACCTGGTCTTCGCCTGTACCGGCATCACCGGCGACGAGATGCTGGCCGGTGTGCGGTGCCTGGATGGACGGGCCTGGACCGAGACCCTGGTCATCCAGGGCCGAGGCCGGCTCAGCAGGATCCAGCATCAACGGCTCATGGGGGAGGGCACATGAACGAGATGCTCCAGGACCGACAGCCCGGCCGTCTCGTGGAGCGGGACGGCGAATTGCGCCGGCAGCGGGCCAATGCGCTGCGTTTCCTGGCCATCGATGCCGTGGAGGCGGCAAATTCCGGCCATCCCGGGATGCCCATGGGCATGGCCGATATCGCCGAGGTGTTGTGGACCGGATTTCTCAAGCACAACCCCGGCAACCCGCACTGGCCGGACCGGGATCGCTTCGTCGTCTCCAACGGTCACGGCTCCATGCTGCTCTATGGCCTGCTCCATCTGAGTGGCTACGACCTGCCCTTGGTGGATATCGAGCGCTTTCGGCAGCTCGGCTCGAAGACACCGGGGCACCCGGAGCACGGCCTCACGCCAGGGGTGGAGACCACCGCCGGCCCGCTCGGCCAGGGGCTGGCCAACGCCGTGGGCATGGCCCTGGCGGAGCGGGAGCTCGCCGCCGAGTTCAACCGGCCTGGCCACGCGGTCGTCGACCATCGCACCTACGTGTTCGCCGGTGATGGCTGCCTGATGGAGGGGATCTCCCATGAGGCCTGCTCGCTCGCCGGCGTGCTGGGGCTCGGCAAGTTGACCGTCCTCTACGACGACAACGGCATTTCCATCGACGGCGAGGTGTCCGGCTGGTTCCGCGATGACACGCCTGCGCGCTTCGCGGCCTACGGCTGGCACGTGGTGGCCGGCGTGGACGGCCACGACCCGGTCGCCATCGGCGGGGCCATTGACGAGGCCATCGCAGAAACCACGCGGCCATCGCTGATCTGTTGCCGGACCGTGATCGGCTACGGCTCGCCGGGCAAGGGAAATACCGCCGAGGCGCACGGCGCGCCGCTGGGCGAGGAGGACGCGGCCGCCACGCGCCGGGCGTTGGGCTGGCCGCATCCGCCCTTCGAGGTTCCCGAGGAAGTGCGTGCGGCCTGGGATGGCCGCCGCAAGGGCGAGCAGGCAGAGGGCGAATGGCAGCGGGGCATCGAGGCGTACCGGCGTGCCTTCCCCGAGGCTGCACGAGAGTTGCAGCGCCGTCTCGATGGGCACCTGCCCGAAGCCTTCAATGAGGGCATCCGGGCGCTGATCGAGGCGCTGGCCGAGGAGGCGAGGGCGGATGCCACCCGCAAGCATTCGGGCCGCATCCTGGCGGCGGTGTCCGCCTGGTTGCCGGAGCTCTTCGGCGGTTCCGCCGACCTCACCGGCTCGAACAATACCGACTGGCCGGGCATGTGCGTCCTCGGGGCCGAGCCGATGCGCGGCGGCGGGCGAGGCCGCTACCTGCACTATGGGGTGCGCGAATTCGGCATGGCCGGCGTGATGAACGGGCTGAGCCTGCATGGCGGCTATCGCCCGTTCGGCGGCACCTTCCTGATCTTCTCGGACTACATGCGCAACGGCATGCGCATGTCCGCCTTGATGGGCCGTCCGGTCACCTATGTGCTCAGCCATGACAGCATCGCCCTGGGCGAGGACGGCCCCACCCACCAGCCCATCGAGCAGCTGGCGAGCCTGCGCGCGATCCCCAATTTCACCGTCTACCGGCCGGCGGATGCCGTGGAGACGGCGGTGGGCTGGCGGCTGGCCCTGGAGAGCCGCGCCGGTCCCGTGGCGCTGGTGCTGACCCGCCAGAAAACCGCCGCGCTGACGCACTCCCGCGAGACCATCGACGGTGCCGCCCGGGGCGGCTATGTGCTCGCCGAGGCCGGGGAGGGCGAACCGGGTGGGGCGCCCGACGGCATCCTGATCGCGAGCGGGTCCGAGGTGGGGCTCTGCCTGGAGGCCCGGGCGCGCCTGGCGGCGGCTGGGCATCGGGTGCGGGTCGTCTCGATGCCCTCGTGGGAGCTCTTCGACGCCCAGGCGCCCGACTACCGCGACGCGGTGCTGCCGGCGGCGGTGACGCACCGTCTGGTGGTCGAGGCCGCCGCGCCCCTGGGCTGGGAGCGCTACCTCGGGGCGGCAGGGCGCGCCATCGGCATAGGCGAGTTCGGGGCCTCCGCCCCGGGCGCGGCGCTACTGCACGATCACGGCTTTACCGTCGATCACGTCGTCGACGTCTACGAAAGCCTGGCCTGAACCGGAGCGATCCGTGGCGACTCCGCGGGTCGTTCCGGCAACGGATCTCTGAGCGACAGCCGAGGAGGAAGACGGCCATGACACACCAGCACGCCAAGGCACTCACGGAAACGGTCCAGGCCCTGATGGCGCCCGGGAAAGGCATACTGGCACTGGACGAGAGCAATGCGACCTGTACCGCCCGCTTCGAGGCGGTGGGGGTGCCATCCACCCCGGAGACGCGGCGGCAGTATCGGGAACTGCTGATGACGGCGCCGGGCGCCGAGCACCATATCAGCGGCGCCATCCTCTATGACGAGACGCTACGCCAGGCCACCGCTGACAGGGTTCCCTTCCCGACCCTGCTGCAGGCCCGTGGCCAGGTGCCCGGCATCAAGGTCGATACCGGCGCCAAGGAGCTCGCCAATGCGCCCGGCGAGAAGGTCACCGAAGGGCTCGACGGCCTGCGCGAACGGCTCGCCGAGTACCACGCCCTGGGCGCCCGTTTCGCCAAGTGGCGGGCGGTGATCCGTATCGGCGCCGGCCTGCCGAGCCAGCTCTGCTGTGAAGCGAACGCCCATGCCGTGGCGCGTTACGCGGCGCTCTGCCAGGAAGCCGGCATCGTGCCGATCATCGAGCCGGAGGTGCTGATCGATGGGGATCACGACATCGACCGCTGCGAGACGGTGACCGAGCACAACCTGCGCATCGTGTTCCGGGAGTTGCAGGTCCATCGGGTGTTGCCGGAGGGCGCGATCCTCAAGACCTCCATGGTCATCTCCGGGTTGCGGGCGACGCGGCGAGCCGGCGTGCAGGAGGTCGCCGAACGCACCGTGGCGACCCTGCTGCGCTGCGTGCCTGGCGACCTGGGGGGCGTGGTGTTCCTTTCCGGCGGCCAGGGGAGTGTGGAATCCACGCGGCACCTCGATGCGATGCAGCGACTGGCCGTCGGCCGCGTCCCCTGGCCGATGACCTTCTCCTATGCGCGCGCCCTGCAGCAGCCGGCGCTGGCGATCTGGGGCGCC
Source organism: Halomonas kalidii (assembly GCF_030010475.1). NCBI lineage: Bacteria > Pseudomonadati > Pseudomonadota > Gammaproteobacteria > Oceanospirillales > Halomonadaceae > Halomonas > Halomonas kalidii. The sequence continues at coordinate 158,808 of NZ_JASCQN010000025.1, forward strand.
GACCGGCGGTGCGTCGCCGAGGCGCAGCAGGCGTTCGCGTTTCGGGCACGCATGAATGCCCTGGCCGCCCGCGGCGAGTACCGCGAAGCCCTGGAAACCGAGGCGGCATAACGCGGCCATTTGACACCAGCTCGCTTGGCCATGCGTGTTGGCAGGCCAAGCTTTGGAAGGGAGGTCGGACCATGTCTGCCATGTATCCCATCGTGGCCGTCACCGGGTCGTCCGGGGCGGGTACGACGACGGTGAAGTCGATACTCCAGCGTATCCTGCGGCGCGACCAGTTCAGGGCGGCGTTCGTCGAGGGCGACAGCTTTCATCGCTACAACCGTGCCGAGATGAAGCAACTGGTGGCCGAGAGTCAGGCGCAGGGCAGGAACCTGAGCCACTTCGGTACCGAGGCCAATCTCTTCGAGGAGCTGGAGCACCTGTTTCGCGAATATGGCGAGCGGGGCACCGGGCGCTACCGCCATTACATCCATAACCAGGAAGAGTCGCTGCTCTATGGCAGCCCGCCGGGCACCTTCACGGAGTGGGAGGCCTTCGAGCCGGGCACGGACCTGCTCTTCTACGAGGGACTGCACGGTGCCGTGAAGACCGATACCGTGAACGTGGGCCAGCACGTGGACCTGCTGGTGGGGGTGACACCGATCATCAACCTCGAGTGGATCCAGAAGATCCACCGCGATACCTCGGAGCGGGGCCAGGAGCGGGAGAACGTGACGGAAACGATCCTGCGTCGCCTGCCGGACTACATCAATTACATCGCCCCTCAATTCACCTACACGGATATCAACTTCCAGCGGGTGCCGACCGTGGACACGTCCAATCCGTTCATCGCCCGGGAGATTCCGACCCTGGACGAGAGTCTCGTGGTCGTGCGCTTCCGCAACCCGAAGAAGTTCCATGTGGATTTCCCGTACCTGCTGGCGATGATTCCCGGCTCCTTCATGTCGCGCCGCAACAGCATCGTGATACCCGGCAGCAAGATGGGGCTGGCCCTGGAGATCATCCTGCAGCCGCTGATCGAGAGGCTGGTACTGCGGGCGCGGGAATTCCGTCGCGTCGAGCTGCAGGAGGAGGTGTTGAGCGATTGATGCCCCTGCCGTGATCTCCCGTCCAGTGTTGCGGTCTTGCCCGCCGCTGGGTGGGATGCCTGCCCGCCACGGCGCCCGGTGGCGTTCGCTCGTCCGGTCAGGGTGACAGGGCCTCGGCCATCTTCGGGGCCTGCTCGAACACCAGCGCCTTGAATGCCAGGGCGATGGGGGAGAGTCGCTTGCCGCGCCGGTAGGCCAGGTACCAGTGCCGCGCGATGGGGAAATGCTCCACGTCCAGGATCACCAGGCGCCCGGCCTGCAGGTCCAGCTCCAGCGTATGGCGAGAGACCACGCTCAGGCCGAGTCCGGCCGCCACGGCTTCCTTGATCGCCTCGTTGTCGGCGATCTCCACCTGGATGGCCGGCGAGATCTGACACCGCGAGAACAGCTTTTCCAGGGCGGCCCGGGTGCCGGACGCCGGTTCCCTGACCACGAAGGGCTCGCGCTGCAGGGTCTGGATGCCGATGTCCGCCTGTCCGGCCAGGGGATGGTCAGGTGGGGCGATGACCACCAGCGGGTTGTCCATGAATGCCTCCCCGACCAGGTCCATGGCTTCGGGGGGCTTGCCCATGATGACGATATCCTTCTCGTTGTTTTCCAGCTGCCGGATCAGCGTGCCGCGGTTGGTGACGTCCAGCCTGACGGTGGCCGCCGGGTACTGCTTCAGGAACGCCGAGATCATGCGGGTGGCGAAGCTGCTGGCGGTGGTGGCCACCGACACATTGAGGGTCCCCCGGGAGATATCCTGCATCTGGGCGAACATCTCCCCGGCCTCGTCCAGCTCGTGGAAGATATTGCGGCTGTAGTGCAGCAGTTCCTCGCCGGCACCGGTGAGAAAGATTTTCTTGCCCAGTTGCTCGAACAGCGGCAGGCCCACCGAATCCTCCAGGCGCTTGATCTGCACCGAGACGGCCGGCTGGGTCAGGTGCAGGGCATTGGCGGCCTCGGTGAAGCTGAGCTTTTCCGCCACGGCATTGAAGATGGCGAGTTGTCGGAACGTGACGTGCATGATGCGGCTCCGTGGTGGCCCAGGGACGTCATCGTGGCGGGTGGTCGGCACGATGCTGAAAGTATAAGCATAAATATATGGACATTATAAATATCATTTAATTTTCATTATTCATGACCCTTCTTACACTGATCTGCAGGGGGCCGATAGCGGCCTTGCACGGCGCCGACAGGCGCGACGGAGATGAGGGGGAAAGCACATGGCACGGCAACTGAACCCGAAAGCGAGATATACGCCCGGCGTCATTCCCTACAAGCAGATGGGGTACTGGGAGCCCGACTACGACGTCAAGGACACGGATGTGGTGGCCGTCTTCCGGATCACGCCCCAGGCGGGAGTCGACCCGGAGGAGGCCGCCGCCGCCGTGGCCGGCGAATCGTCCACCGCCACCTGGACGGTGGTGTGGACGGACCGCCTGACCAACTGCGAGCTCTATCGCGCCAAGGCCTTCCAGGTCGATCCGGTGCCCGGCAACCCGGAGCAGTTCTTCGCCTTCATCGCCTATGATCTGGAGCTGTTCGAGCCGGGTTCCATCGCCAATCTCACGGCCTCGATCATCGGCAATGTCTTCGGCTTCAAGGCGGTCAAGGCGCTGCGTCTCGAGGACATGCGCTTTCCCGTCGCCTATCTGAAGACCTTCTCCGGCCCGCCCACCGGCATCGTGGTGGAGCGGGAGCGGCTGGACAAGTTCGGCCGCCCGCTGCTCGGCGCCACCACCAAGCCCAAGCTCGGCCTGTCCGGCCGCAACTACGGCCGCGTGGTCTACGAGGCGCTGCGCGGCGGCCTGGACTTCGTCAAGGACGACGAGAACATCAACTCCCAGAGCTTCATGCACTGGCGCGATCGCTTCCTCTACTGCATGGAGGCGGTGAATCGCGCCTCGGCGGCCACCGGCGAGGTGAAGGGGCATTACCTGAACGTCACCGCCGGTACCATGGAGCAGATGTACGAGCGCGCCGACTTCGCCAAGGAACTGGGGTCGGTGATCGTCATGATCGACCTGGTCGTCGGCTACACGGCCATCCAGTCCATGGCCAACTGGTGCCGCCGCAACGACATGATCCTGCACCTGCACCGGGCGGGCCACGGCACCTATACCCGGCAGAAGAGCCATGGCGTGGCCTTCCGCGTGATCGCCAAGTGGATGCGCATGGCGGGGGTCGACCATATCCACGCCGGCACCGTGGTGGGCAAGCTGGAAGGCGACCCCCACATGATCAAGGGCATCTACGACACCTGCCGGGAGACCCGGACGCCGAGGAACCTGGAGACCGGCCTGTTCTTCGATCAGGACTGGGCCTCCCTGAACAAGGTCATGCCGGTGGCCTCCGGCGGCATTCACGCCGGCCAGATGCACCAGCTGCTGACCTATCTGGGCGACGACACCGTGCTGCAGTTCGGCGGCGGCACCATCGGCCATCCCCGGGGCATCGCCGCCGGCGCCCAGGCCAACCGCGTCGCCCTGGAAGCCATGGTGCTGGCACGCAACGAGGGACGCGACATCTGGCACGAAGGCCCGGCGATCCTCGACCAGGCAGCCCGGTGGTGCACGCCGTTGCGCCAGGCCCTGGAGGTCTGGAAGGACATCACCTTCGACTACGCGTCAACGGACACCCCGGACTTCGTCGTGCAGGAGACGGTCTCGGCTTGAGGAAAGGCTACGGCCCGGGCGCGGTGTCCCGTTACTGAAATCGGTGGAGGATCGATCATGCACATTACCCAAGGCCAGTTTTCCTTCCTGCCCGCCTTGACCGACGAGCAGATCAAGCGCCAGGTCAAGTGGGCCCTGGACCACGAGTGGGCGGTCAGCGTGGAGTACACGGACGACCCCCATCCCCGCAACACCTACTGGGAGATGCATGGGCATCCGATGTTCGACCTGCGCGACCCGGCCGGCGTGATGGAGGAGATCACGGCGTGTCGCCTGGCCTTTCCCAACCACTACATCCGGGTGATGGCGTTCGATTCCAGCGAGGGCTGGGAGACGCCGCGGATGTCCTTCATCGTCAATCGGCCCGACCACGAGCCGGGCTTCCGGGTCGAGCGCCAGGAGGGGCCGGGCCGGTCGCTGCGCTACACCGTCAGGTCCTACGCCGTCGAGCGGCCCGAGGGCCAGCGCTATTGATCGAACAGGGCCCCGGGGACGACGCCTGCCCGGGGCCGCCGAACGCCGGGGGGAAGCCCATGAACACGGCACAGTCCCATGTCGAACGTCGCATCACGCTCGAGGGCGAGGGTGTGCAGCGGGTCCTGGAGCGGGTGAAGCGGGACCTGGTCGGGCTCGCCCCGGTCAAGGCCCGGATCGGCCAGATCGCCGCCCTGCTGATGGTGGATCGGGCCCGTCGCGAGCTCGGCCTGACCACCGAGCCGCCGACCCTTCACATGTCCTTCACCGGCAATCCGGGCACGGGCAAGACCACCATGGCGCTGCGCATGGCGGAGATCCTGCACGAACTGGGTTACGTGCGCTCGAGCCATGTGATCGCGGTGACCCGCGACGACCTGGTCGGCCAGTACATCGGCCATACCGCGCCCAAGACCAAGGAGGTGATCAAGCGCGCCATGGGCGGCGTGCTGTTCATCGACGAGGCCTATTACCTGTATCGCCCGGAGAACGAGCGCGACTATGGCCAGGAGTCCATCGAGATCCTGCTCCAGGCGATGGAGAACGATCGCGACGACCTGGTGGTCATCGTCGCCGGCTACCAGGACCGCATGGACCGCTTCTTCCAGTCCAACCCCGGGCTGCATTCCCGCATCGCCCATCACATCGAGTTTCCGGACTACAGCGCGGAGGAACTGTTGACGGTCGGCGACCTGCTGCTGGAGGAGCAGGGCTACCACTTTACCGAGGCCGGCCGGCAGGCGTTCGCGGACTATCTCGAGCGGCGGATGCAGCAGCCGCACTTCTCCAACGCCCGCTCGGTGCGCAACGCCCTGGATCGCTTCCGGCTGCGCCAGGCGATGCGACTGGTGGAGCAGGGCGGGTCACTGGGTGCCGAGGAGCTGGCCGCCATCGATGCCCGGGAGGTACTGGCGAGCAGCGTCTTCGGCAAGGCATCCGGTGCGGACGCCAAACCCGCCGGCCAGGACGGATCCTGAACCGTCCCGGCCTCGTCGAGATCCCCCATGCACAGACTACCCGACGCCGGTCACCTCATCGCTCCCTCCATTTTCGTCGGGCGGCATCGCCATTATCAAAGACCGACGAGTGCCGGCAGCTCGCGAACGTCGCGAATCTCGGTGGCGCCGTAGCCCTGGCAGTAAGGCTCATGATTGCGGTTGACGAACGCCTTGTTCTTGATACCCATCAGCTGCGCAGGGATCAGGTCGTAGCGGAAGCTGGAGGAGACGTGAAGCAGCTCTTCCGGCGCGCAGCCGAGCGTGTCGATCATCGCCTCGAAGGCGGCGAAGCGCGGCTTGTAGACCTTGAAGGTGTCGGCGGTGAAGACCTCGTGGAACGGCACCTCGAGCTTGGCGACGTTGGAGTCGATCTGGTCGTTGCTGGCATTGGAGTAGATGACCAGCGGGATCTTGCCGGCGATCTTCGACAGACCTTCGATCACGTCCGGGTGTGGCCCCCAGCTCGGTACGGCATCGTAGTACTTCTGCCCAACGGCATCGTCGTACTTGATGCCCCAGCGTGCGCAGGTGCGCTCGAGAGCGGACTTGAGGACCTCGACATAGGGCCTCCATTCACCCAGCACCGCGTCATAACGATAGGCGCTGAAATCGTCGACGAAACGATCCATGCGTTCGGGCTCGGGAATCTGGTCCGCAAAGAACTCACGCGTCAACTTGCCCATCTGGAAGTTGGTCAGGGTGCCGTAGCAGTCGAAGGTGATGAATTTGGGGCGGAATATGCTCATGTCGTTATCCTTGTGCAGGGTGGTTTAACAGCGGGGTGGCCTTTGCACCTCGCATGAATCGATTAGACCATCCAGGGGGTGGCAGATGATGTCTAATCGGTGGTCGGTGAAGCACAAAACGCCGTTTTTATGGGCCTCGCTGGCACAATTCATGGCACGCTGTGATAGCCGGAAAATTCCGCCATCGAGGCCATTCCTTGACACCCCCCCGACTGGGGAGGCGCCTCTCATTCAGCGAATACCGCCGACGCACAGGTACTTGATCTCGATGTAGTCGTCGATGCCGTACTTCGACCCCTCGCGGCCTATGCCCGACTCCTTGACCCCGCCGAAGGGCGCCACCTCACTGGAGATGATGCCTTCGTTCAAGCCGACGATGCCGAATTCCAGGGCCTCCGCCACACGCCAGGAGCGGGCGAGATCACGGGTGTAGAAGTAGCTGGCCAGGCCGAAGGGGGTGTCGTTGGCCAGCGCTATCGCGTCTTCCTCGCTATCGAAGCGGATCAGGGGCGCCACCGGGCCGAAGGTCTCCTCGCGCATCAGCAGCGCGTCGCGGGAGACATCGGTGAGGATCGCCGGTTGCAGGAAGTTGCCGCCGCGGGCATGGGACACGCCGCCCGTCAGCAGGTGGGCACCACCCGTCACGGCATCCTCGATATGCTCCTGCACCTTGGCCACGGCGCGTTCGTCGATCAGCGGCCCCAGCGTCACCCCTTCCTCGAAACCATCGCCCACCGACAGCGCCTCGACGGCGGCCTTGAGCTTGTCGGCAAAGGCATCGTAGACACCGTTCTGTACCAATACCCGGTTGGCGCACACGCAGGTCTGGCCGGTATTGCGGAACTTGGAGGCCATCACCCCGGCCACCGCCGCGTCCAGGTCGGCGTCGTCGAAGATGATGAAGGGCGCATTGCCGCCCAGCTCCATGGACACCTTCTTCACGGTATCGGCGCAGCGCTGCATCAACTGCTTGCCGACCTCGGTGGAGCCGGTGAAGGTGAGCTTGCGTACCGCGGGGTTGTCGGTCAGCTCGTTGCCGACCACCGAGGCCTTGCCGGTGACGATGTTGAGCACGCCCTTGGGCACGCCGGCCTGCTCGGCCAGTTCGGCCAGCGCCAGGGCCGAGAACGGCGTGGCGCTGGCCGGCTTGATCACGATGCTGCAGCCCGCTGCCAGGGCGGCGGCGGCCTTGCGGGTGATCATGGCGTTGGGGAAGTTCCACGGCGTGATCGCCGCCACGACGCCGATCGGCTGCTTGAGCACCAGGGTGCGCCGGCCGTCGCTCGTGCTGGGGATGATGTCGCCGTAGACCCGCTTGGCCTCCTCGGCGAACCACTCGATGAAGGCGGAACCGTAGGCGATCTCGCCGCGTGCCTCGGCCAGGGGCTTGCCCTGCTCCAGGGTCAGCAGTTGCGCCAGTGCCTCCTGCTGCTCCATGCACAGCTCGAACCAGCGCCGCAGGATGACGGCGCGCGCCTTGGCGGTCATGGCGGCCCAGCCGGCGCCGGCCGCTTCGGCGGCGCGGATGGCGCCGCGGACTTCCTCGGCGGAGAGACTGGGCACGCTGCCGATCGCCTCACCGGACGACGGGTTATGGACCGTCAGGGTCCGGCCATCGGCGGCCGATACCCAGGCACCATCGATATAGCACTGCTCACGCAGCAGGGTTGTCGCTTGTTTCATGTCGATTCCTGTTTTTCTCGTTGGTGAGTCGTGGGGGCTCAATAGCCACGCTGACGGTCGACGACCCCGACCATCTCGCGGCCCTCACCATGGCGGGCGATATTGTCCAGTACCGTTTCGACGGCACCTGCCGGCTGGGTCATGCTGGCCACATGAGGCGTCATCAGGACCCGCGGGTGATGCCAGAGTGGGTGGTCGGCGGGCGGCGGCTCGGGATCGAACACGTCCAGCACCGCCGCCGACAACTGCCCACTGTCCAGCGCCGCCAGCAGATCCGCGGCGACCAGATGCGGGCCACGGCCGACATTGACCAGCGAGGCGCCACGCGGCAGGCGCGCGAACAGCTCGGCATCGAGGATGCCGCGGGTGCGATCGGTCAGCGGCAGCAGGCAGATCAGGATCTCGCTACCGGCGAGGAACTCCGACAATTCGTCGTTACCGGCGAAACACGCCACGCCCTCCAAATGGCGGCGGGTGCGGCTCCAGCCGCGGCAGGCAAAGCCCAAGGTGGTCAAGCGCTGCGCCACGGCGGTGCCCAACTGGCCCAGGCCGAGGATGCCCACCCGGCACTGCGAGGCGGGACGCACCCGCAAGGCCTGCCAGGCCGCCTCACGCTGCTGGCCGATGTAATCGATCAGGTTGCGGTGCAGGGCCAATACCGCCATGGCGACATACTCCTGCATCGTGGCGGCGATGCCCGGCTCCTGCATGCGCAGCAGCGGCACGTGATCGGGAATGGCGTTCAGATCGAACTGATCGACGCCGGCGCCGATGGAGAATGCCAGCTCGAGATTGGGGAAGCGTTCGGCGAGATTGTCGGGCGGCTCCCACATGGCGAGATAGCGTACCGCCCCGGGATCGCCGACATCGGGCCAGAGGCGAAAATCCAGATGAGGGGCCTTCTCGGCGAACAGCCTTTGCCACTCACGGCCGCGCTCCGGGTCTGCCTTGTAGACGAAACTCGTCGTCATACCTTTTCTACTCCTTGTGCTCCTGCCGCTTCGCACGGCGCTTACTCATGGAGGCAGGGGTTACCCACGTTGTCTGACGCTACGGGGGCAGGCCATGGGGCAACGCCCCATGGCTTACCCGGTGCTGATGCTGTGTCGGTGGTATTACGAGGACGCCGTATGGCAGCACGAGCAGGCTTTCTCGGTGTCACCCTGGGGGGCCTGCTCTTCCGGGGCCGACGCTGCGGGCTCGCGGTCGGCCGAGGTGTAGAAAGCGTCGGCGTGGATGTTGTCCGCCGGCACGCCGCGGGCCAGCAGCAACTCGGTGGCCGCTTCCACCATGGGCGGCGGGCCGGCCAGGTAGGCCCGGCAGCCGGTCACCCTCTCCCAGCGCATCGCCAGCACCTCGGTCACCAGGCCGGTGCTGCGCCCGGTGGCGCCGCTGGGCGCCGAGAGCACGATGTCGGTCCGCAGGTTGCCGTGGCGTCTGGCCAGTTCCTCGAAGTGGGGTTCCAGGTAGACGTCGCGCTCATCCCGGGCCCCGAAGTAGAAGTGAATCGGCTGACGCATGCCGGCGGCCAGTGCCGTCTCGAGAATCGACTTCACCGGCGCCAGGCCCGAGCCGCCCGCCACCACCACGATGGGGCCGCTGTGGCGTTCGCGCAGATGCGAGGTGCCGTACGGGCCTTCCACCTGAACGCTATCCCCCACCGCCAGTTCCCGGGCCACATGGGCACTGGTGGTACCTCCCGGCACATGCCGCACGTGGAACTCGATGATGGGCTCATCCGGCCGGTTGGCCATGGAGTACTCCCGCGGCGGGCAGCCGGGGAAGGTCACCTGGGCATACTGGCCGGCGGTGAAGGTAAAGGGGCCGCCACTTTCCACCTGCAGACGGACCCGCTTGATGTCGTGGGTGACGTCGTCGAGTTCCGCCACCACACAGTCCAGTTTCTGCAGCGGGTGGGCGGCGAGTTCCTCGTCGTCGCCGAACCAGGCGAGAGTGCAGTCGCTGCGTGGCATGGCGCGACAGGCGAGCACCAGGCCGGCGTCACGCTCCTCCTCGCTGAGCGAGAAGCGCGTATGGGGGAGCATCTCGACCTCGCCATCCACCAGCCGCGACTTGCAGGCGCCGCAACGGCCGGCCTGGCAGCTGTGGGGGTAGGCGATGCCCGCCGCCAGGGCGGCATCGAGGATGGTGTCGCCGTCCTCCACGGTGATGGCCTTGCCGGCCGTCGTGATCTGAACGTCGTGACTCATGTTCTTGTTCTCCGAGCGTTGTTTAGGCGCCTCCCGCTTGGGGGAGGCGCGTCGTCAGTCAGGCAGTCAAGCGGCTTGCGTGACCGGGTGGCCAACCGGGGCGGCCTCATCCGCTTCGATCACGATCGGCGGCCGGAAGCCCTTGAGGCGCAGCGCGTTGGTGAGCACGCAGATGCTCGAAGCGGCCATGGCCACGGCGGCGAAGATCGGCGAGAGCAGGATCCCGAAGGCGGGAAACAGCGCGCCGGCGGCCACCGGGATCAGCACGGTGTTGTAGGCGAAGGCCCAGAACAGGTTCTGCTTGATGTTGCGGATGGTGGCCCGGGACAGCGCGATGGCATTGGGCACGTTGCGCAGGTCGCCGGACATCAGCACCACCTCGGCGGACTCGATGGCGATGTCGGTACCGGTGCCGATGGCGATGCCCACGTCGGCCTGGGCCAGCGCCGGCGCATCGTTGATGCCGTCACCCACGAAGGCCACCAGGCCGCCTTCGGCCTGCAGGCTCTTCACCGCATCCACCTTGCCGTCGGGCAGCACCTCGGCCACCACCTTGTCGATGCCGAGGCGGCGGGCGATGGCCTCGGCGGTGCGCCGGTTGTCGCCGGTGATCATCGCGACCTGCAGGCCCTCGGCGTGCAGCGCGCGGATGGCGGCCGGCGTGGACTCCTTGATCGGGTCGGCGACGGCGATGATGGCGGCCAGGCGGCCGTCGATGGCGGCATACAGCGGGCTCTTGCCCTCGTCGGCGAGGCGGTGCGCGGTCTTGGCGAAGACCTCCACGTCCAGGCCCAGCTTGCGCATGTAGCGGTCGGCACCGACGTCCACCCGATGGCCATCGACCTGTGCCGCGACACCGAAGCCGGGGATCGCCTCGAAGTCCTGGGTGGTGGCGGGTTCCAGCCCGCGGGCCTTGGCGGCGTTGACGATCGCCTCGGCGATGGGGTGTTCCGACTGGCGCTCGACGGAAGCCACCAGGCGCAGGGTGTCGGCCTCGTCGACGTCATTGGCCACCACCAGGTCGGTGAGTTCGGGCCGGCCCCGGGTCAGGGTCCCGGTCTTGTCCAGGGCGATCACCTTGGCGTCGCGCAGCGACTGCAGGGCTTCGCCCTTGCGGAACAGCACGCCCATCTTCGCTGCCTTGCCGGTGCCCACCATGATGGAGGTGGGGGTGGCCAGGCCCATGGCACACGGACAGGCGATGATCAGCACGGCCACGCCGTTGACCAGGGCGAAGGTCAGCGCCGGGGCGGGGCCGAAGATCAGCCAGATGCCCACGGTGACCAGGGCCGCGGCGATCACCGCCGGCACGAAATAGTTGGTGACCTTGTCCACCATGGCCTGGATGGGCAGCTTCGAGCCCTGGGCCTGCTCGACCATGCGCACGATCTGCGCGAGCAGGGTGTCGGCGCCGACCTTGGTGGCCTCGAAGGTGAAGCTGCCCACCTTGTTGATGGTGCCGCCGACCACGTCCACACCGGCCTCCTTGCGCACCGGCACGGGTTCGCCGGTGATCATCGACTCGTCGACGAAGGAACTGCCGTCGATGACCTGGCCGTCCACCGGGACCTTCTCGCCGGGCCGCACCAGCACGACATCGCCCTGGCGTACCTCGTCGATACCGATCTCCATTTCCTGGCCGTCGCGGACCACGCGGGCGGTCTTGGCCTGGAGCTTCATCAGCGCCTTGATGGCCTCGCTGGTGCGGCCCTTGGCGATGGCCTCGAAATAGCGGCCGACGAGAATCAGCAGGATGATTACCGCCGAGGCCTCGAAATAGACGTTCACCGTGCCGGCCGGCAGTACCTGGGGCAGGAAGGTGGCGACCACCGAATAGCCCCAGGCGGCGGAGGTGCCCAGCATCACCAGGGAGTTCATGTCCGGGCCGCCGCGCATCAACGCCGGCCAGCCCTTCTGGTAGAAGCGCAGGCCGGGGCCGAACTGCACGATCGAGGCCAGAACGAAGAACAGATAGAACAGGTTCTGTTGTCCCATGCTCATCTGCAGCCAGTGATGGAGTCCCGGAATGAAGTGCGAGCCCATCTCCAGCACGAAGAGGGGCAGCGTGAACACCCCGGCGATGGTGACCGCGCGCTTCAGCTCGGAGATTTCTCGCTCGCGGGCCTCGCGCTCACGGTCACTGCGGTCCGGTGCGTCGCTGGCGGCTTCGGCGTCGTAGCCCGCGGCCTGCACCGCCTCGATCAGGGCCTGCGGGGTCACGGCCTCGGCGATCACTTTCAGGGTCGCCGTTGACGTGGCCAGGTTGACGCTGGCGTCGAGCACGCCGGGTACGCCGGCGAGCTTGCGTTCCACGCGGCCGACGCAGGAGGCGCAGCTCATGCCCTTGACCGTCAGCTCGAGGGTGTCGGTGACGGCGGGATAGCCGGCGCTGTCCACCGCCTGCACGACACCGGCGATGTCCGCCTTGTCGGCGGCGAACGCCACCTGGGCGCGTTGGGTGGCCAGGTTGACGGAGGCATCGATGACCCCCGGCACGCCGCGGATCGCCTTCTCGACTCGACCCACGCAGGAGGCGCAGCTCATGCCCTCGATCCCCAGGGAGTATGAAGCGCCCGTGTCAGGGGTCTCCCCCTTGGTCGATCCTATCTTGGTGATGTTATTGGTTGGCATGGTCCAAGTTCCTCTGGTGTGCCGCAGTGGTCAGTGTGTTTAGGAACCTAGACCTTCCCAAGATGGGAAGGTCAAGGGGCGGGGGCCGGTTTTTTATAGGGGGGGGCGACGGAGGGCGGCGTGGATGTCCGGCTCGTCCAGGGCGGCGTCGAGGGTCGAGGACAGACGCTCGATGAGCCGATCGATATCCTCGGGGGAGCAGCACAACGGTGGCGCGAAGCCCAGGATGTCGTCGGCGAAGGCGCGGAAGATCAGTCCCCGTTCCCGGGCCAGGGTGAGCAGCCGGTCGGCCAGGCGCAGCGAGGGATGGGGTTTGGTCTTGCGCGCCTTGTCGGTGACCAGCTCCAGGGCACCCAGCAGGCCCCGTCCGCGGGATTCACCCACCAGCGGGTGGTCTTCCAGTTCGCGCAGGCGTTGCTGGAAGTACTTGCCCACCCGCTGTCCGTTGGCCAGCAGGCCGCCTTCTTCGTAGAGCCGCAGTACCTCCAGGCCCACCGCGCAGCTCACCGGGTGGCCGGAGTAGGTGAAGCCGTGCCCGACCGGCTTGCCCGCGGGGGCGTTGTCGGCAATACCCCGGTAGATGCCCTCGCTGAGTACCACTGCGCCCAGTGGGGCATAGCCGGACGTCAGGCCCTTGGCCATGGTCATGAGGTCGGGGACCACGCCTTCGTCTTCCAGGGCGAAGAGCGGGCCGGTGCGGCCGAAGCCGGTGATCACCTCGTCCACCACCAGCAGGACGCCGTATTCACGGCAGACCTGGTGCATGGCCTTCAGCCAGCCTCGGGGCGGAACGATGATGCCGCCCGAGCCCTGGATGGGCTCACAGAAGAAGGCCGCCACGTTTTCCGCGCCCAGTCGCTCGATGGTGGCCCGCAGTGTCTTCACGGACTCCGCGATGATGGCTTCCTCGGATGGCCCGGCGGGGTGGCGGTAAGGATAGGGAGAGGGGATATGGTGCTGGAACGGTGAGGGTCCGTCGAAGTCGTCATGGAACACCGGCAGGGCGGTCAGCCCCGAGCCGATGCTGGTCGATCCATGGTAGCCGCGTTCCAGGGCGATGAAGTGCTTGCGCTGCGGTGCGCCGGTGACGTTGTGGTAGTAACGGATGAAGCGCACGGCACTGTCGACGGCGTCCGAGCCGCCGAGGGTGAAGTAGACATGGTCGAGATCACCCGGGGTGCGCCGCGCGATGGCCTCGGCGAAACGGATGGCTGGTTCGCTGGCATAGTGGAAATAGCCGGTGGCATAGGGCAGTTGGCGCATCTGCCGGGCCGCCGCCTCGACCACGCTGTCGTGGCCGTAGCCGATGTTGACGCACCACAGGCCGGCGAAGCCGTCGAGGTACTCACGCCCCTCGCTGTCGCGTAGATAGGCGCCATTGCCGGATTCGAGGATCATTGCTCCCCGCCGCTCGTGCTCGCTCCAGGAGACCACCGGATGCACCAGGTGCGCGCGATCCAGCCCCTCTAGATAGTCGTTTTCCATGCTGTGCTTTCCCCGTGACTGCCTGTGCCCAGGCTGTGCTTTGACACCATCATCGATGGTTTACAAAATATTGTTTACAACATACCTTAGTCAATATATCTTTTACACTATGATGGTGCAAGAATCAGGAGAGTGATGGGCGGGACGCCCGCTGGTGAGTCCGTGGCGACGCGCTACATGGCAACAACAACAAGCATGAGGGCTAAGCAATAATGAGCATTCGAAACTGTTTGAAGGTGGCTCCCCCCTTTCTCAAAGGGGCGGTGGTCGCTGCCATGATCGGTCCGATGGCCGCTTCCGCCTTGGCAGCCTCCGACGGGAAGGTTGTCTTCGGCGAGCTCTTCACCCCGGCGTCGGGATGGGCGCTGGAGACCATCGATTCCTACGTGCTGTCGCGGGCCGGCTGCCTGGAATCGCTCACGTACATGGACTACGACGCCTCGATACAGCCGGCGCTGGCCGAGTCCTGGGAACAGGTGTCGCCGACAGAGTGGGAGTTCCAGTTGCGTGAGGGAGTGGCATTTCAAGATGGCACCGCCTTGACGCCGCAAGTGGTCAGCGATTCGCTCAACCGAGTGTTGAACGCATCGTCTCCGCCGCGAAGCTTCAATCCCGGTGTGATCGACTCCGTGGAACCGGCCGGTGAGCGTGCCGTGCGTATTACCACCAACGCGCCGGACGTCTTCGTGCCCAACCGTCTGGCCAGCACTGAAACCGGTATCCTCGCACCAGCGGCGTTCGACGACGATCGCATCAACCCGGTAGGGCACTGCACCGGGCCGTTCGAGATCGTTCGCGAGATTCCCCGCCAGGGCCTGGAACTCAAGCGCAACGACGACTATTGGGGCGGCGAGGTGCAACTGGCCGAAGCGGAGGTGCGCTACATCCCCGACGGGAAGGTGCGTTCCGTGATGGTGGAAACCGGCGAGATTCATATCGCTCGCCAGATGCCGTCATCGGCGTTGGCACAATTGGAGCGTTCGGAGACGGTGGAGGTGAAGACCATCGAGGCGCCGCGGACCACCTCGCTCTATCTCAACAATCGTGTCGCACCACTGGACAACATGAAGGTTCGTCAGGCGATTCAGAGCGCCATCGACCTGACAGGTATCGCCGAGGCGGTCTATGAAGGCTCGGTCAACCCGGCAGCGGGGCAGTTCTCCCCGAGCACGCCCTGGGCGCCGGAGAATGCCGCCCCCATGCCTCAGGACCTCGAGCGGGCTCGTCAGCTGCTGGCGGAGTCGGGTGTGCCGGCAAGCGAGCTGCAGTTCGAGCTTCTGGCCTATGTGGAGCGACCGGTACTGGCCGACCTCGCCGCCGTCATACAGTTCCAGCTTCAGCAGCTGGGGATGAACGTAGACATCCGGGTCTCGGAATATGGCGCGATCGAACCACAGCTGCTTGCGGGTGATTTCGACATGGTTTTGATGTCGCGAGGTTACCTGACCGATGTGGGGGATCCGGTCGGCATGCTGGTCGCGGACTACAGTTGTGACGGTGGTTACAACCTGGCCGGGTTCTGCGATCCCGAAGTGGATGCCCAGTTGGAACGAGCGAGCGCCATGGTGAATCCCGAGGAGCGTAACGTCATCTACCGGGATCTCGCGGCACGCCTGCAAGAGGAGGCGGTGAATGTGTTCCTGATCCACGAGACCATCAGCGAGGCGGTCGCCAAGAACGTGGAGAACTACCAGGTGCATGCCTACGAGCGCACCGCCTTGCACAAGGACCTGAAGCTCAACTCCCAGTAGTGACACTCCTGGAGGGAAACGCTGGCGAGCACGGCATGTCGGCGTTTCCCGAACCACTGTGCCGCGCTGAAGTGCGGGGTTCATTCGATCATTGGGAGGGCTGACAGAATGCCTATTTTCATATTGCGCCGACTCGCGGTGCTTGCACTGGCGCTGCTGGTCGTATCGTTTCTGGTCTTCCTGATTCCCTACATAGGAGACACGGATCCGGTACGGGCACTGGCCAGGGCGCGCTTCGGTCGCCTGGATCTGGATGCGTCCGCCATCGAGGCGCTGCGCATCGAATTGGGAATGCACAAGCCGCTGCTGGTGCAGTACCTGGACTGGCTGGGGAAAGCCGTCACCGGCGATTTTGGCAACTCGTACATGAGTCGTGAGCCGGTCATCGAGCAGGTCTGGTCGGCTCTCAAGGTGTCCATCGTGCTGACGCTGGCGGCGCTGGGCTTCGCCTTTGCCGTGGCCGTTCCTGTCGGCAGCATCGCTGCCCTGCGGCAAGGCGGCTCTTTCGACACTACGGTCAAATCGCTTAGCCAGGCGTTTGTGGCGGTACCCGAGTACTGGCTCGCCCCCATGAGCATCCTGGTCTTCGCCCTCTATCTGGGATGGTTGCCGTCGGCAGGCTGGCGGGGGCCTGAGTCGGTGATCCTGCCGGCCCTGGCCCTGTCGCTGCGTCCCATGGGCTATTTCACCCAGGTCATGCGGGCGTCGATGACCGACGTGCTCAATTCACCTCATATCGTGGCGGCGCACAGCCGCGGCCTGAGCGTCCGGCGCACGCTGATCGCCCATGGCCTGCGCAATGCCCTGCTGCCCGTGATCACGCTGTTCTCCATGTGGATGGCCGGGCTGCTGGGCGGTGCGGTCGTCATCGAGGTCATCTTCGCGGTGCCTGGCATGGGGCGGTTGGTCTATTCGGCGATCGTCAATGGCGACCTCCCGGTCCTTCAGGCAGGTCTGGTCGCTATCGTCACCTTTGCCGTGCTGATCAATACGCTCACGGACCTGGCCTACACCGTTCTCAACCCGGTAGTGAGGTTCGACAATGCCGCAGCTTGATACCCCAATGTCCCCGGACAGTGTGCAGGGCCTGAGGTCCAGAATGGGCAACGTCCACATGGCGTGGTCCTTCCTCGTCCACCTCTCCCGGTACAACCGTACGCTGTTGCTGGCCAGCATCGTGTTTGCCACGGTGATCGCCCTGTTGCTTCTCACGCCCTGGCTGGCTCCGCACGACCCTTCGAGCATGACACTCTCGGGTCGCTTCTCGGGCCCCAGTGCAGAACACTGGCTGGGGCTCGACCACCTGGGCCGGGACGTCTTCAGCCGTCTGCTCTACGGCGGTCAGTTCTCGGTCTCCATTACGGCCATCACCCTGGTGATCTCGGCCGTCGTTGGAACCTTGCTGGGCGTGATCAGTGCCCGGGTCGGTGGTGCCGTGGACGAATTCCTGATGCGCCTCGTGGATCTGATGATCTCGTTTCCGGATGTGCTGGTGGCACTGTTCCTGGTCGCCATCCTGGGGCCGGGCTATGGCACGCTGATCCTGGCGCTTACCCTGACCGGCTGGACGCCGTTTGCCCGCATGACGCGCGGGTTGGCCCTGGAGATCAACTCCAAGGATTATATCCGGGCAGCGGAGATACTCGGCTGTTCTCGAACCTTCATTATTGTGTACCACGTGATTCCCAATGTCCTGAGGCCGCTCGCCACGATTGCGTTCCTGCGCTTCGGACACAAGTTGATCACGGTGGGAAGCCTCTCCTTCCTGGGGCTCGGGGTGCAGCCGCCCGACACGGATTGGGCCGCGATGCTTGCGGAGGCGCTGCCCTACCTGGATCGTGCCCCCGCCCTGGTGTTGATTCCCGGTCTGGCGATCTTCATTACCGCGCTGAGTGTCACCCTGATCGGGCAAGGCCTGGAGGCGCATATGGATGCAAAAATGAAGTGGCGCCATGATGACAAGTGATTGATATTTCACTGATGATAAGGAGGAGTGCGCCATGATGAAGCTGCATGTGGGACCAAAACCCGTCGTTCGCTTGACCATGTCGAGCATGGTCACCGAACAGATTCGCGATGCCATCCTGTCCGGCGTCTATCCGCCGGGCATGCAGTTGAACGAAAAGCTGGTCGCCGAAAGCTGTGGCGTCAGTCGCGGGCCGGTCAGGGAGGCCATCCAACGCCTTCTCCAGGAGGGCTTACTGGTCAGTGTGCCGCACCGGGGGGTTTTCGTACTGGAACTCACGGAAGACGATCTCGAGGACATCTATTTCACCCGTGATGCGGTGGAGCGCGCGGCATTGCGGCGTATCGTCCATTCCGGTCGCGGAGAGGAGCTTTCCGGCCGGCTCATGGCGATCGTGGAGTCCATGAGACAAGCCGTCGAGCAGGAGGAGTGGACCGAAGTCGCTGCCTTGGATATCCGTTTCCACTCCGAGCTGGTGAATGCCGCCGGCAGTCAGCGGCTGTCCCGCCTGTATGCCACGCTGATGGCGGAAATGGGGCTCTGCATCAATCACTTGATCGGAGTATATCGCGGACGTGGGCGGTTGATCGAAGAGCATGAGCTCTTGACGAACCTGATAGCGAGCGGTGACGCTGAGCAACTCGAAAAAGCCATGGCCGAGCATCTTCAGGAGCCGGTCGAAACCATCTGCAAAGCCTGGGAAAAGGCGAGACAAGCGTCCGCGCAAACGGCCGTCACAGACAGGTAGGGGCAGGAGCCGAGTCGGCATAGTAGATGTCGAATAGGCGTGGCTAGCCACAATCACCCGCATAATCACAACTCAGAGGGGTTCCAGGATGCTTGCCAATCAAACAACTATGCAGCATCAGTTACGACCGGAGGTGTGTACCCCGGTTCTCGAAGTCGAACATCTCACAGTCGGTGTTCCTGGCGTCGGCGCCATCATCAATGATCTGAACTTGACGATTCAGCGCGGTGAGGTCCTGGCCCTGGTAGGCGAATCCGGCTCTGGCAAGAGCATGACCGCGCGTAGCCTGATGCGCCTGATGCCCTCCGGCATCTCGATTCTCGAGGGATCGGTACGGGTTGGCGGGGAAGAGGTGCTCTCCCTGTCCGAGGACAGTTTCAATAAACTCCGCGGATCCAGGATCGCGATGCTGTTTCAGCAACCCCACGTGATGCTGGATCCGACCTGCACGGTCGGTGCCCAGGCTGGTGAGGCGCTGCATGTCCACCAGCATCTTTCCGCCGAAGAGGAGCACGAACGGGTCGTCCAGTTGTTCCGTGACGTGGGAATCCCGGAGCCCGAGGAACGGATGAAGTGCTATCCGCACCAGATGTCCGGGGGGATGGCGCAGCGCGTGATGATCGCCGCGGCACTGAGCGCCGAGCCCGACCTGCTCATCGCCGATGAACCCACGACCGCGCTGGACGTCACCGTTCAGGCGCAGATCCTCCAGCTCCTGGATCGCAAGCGCCGGGAGAACAATCTTTCCATCCTGCTGATCACCCATGACCTCTCCGTCGTTTCGGCGATCGCCGACCGGGTGGCCGTGATGTACTCGGGAGAGATCGTGGAGCAGGGCACGACTGACGAGATCCTGCACAGTCCCAAGCACCCCTACACCCAGTCGCTGATTCACTGCTCACTCCTTGAAGCGGACGAATCGGGGCAACTGTATGCCATTCCGGGAAATCCTCCGGAACTGCTGTCGAAGATTCCGGGGTGCCGGTTCCGTTCGCGCTGTCAGGTCGCCGAACAGTGGGGGCACCCCGAAGTCTGCTCGCGGGTCGCCCCTCCGATGGTCGAGCATGATGGCCCCGGCTGCTGTGCGCGGTGCTGGGTCGGGGCATCAGGTGACATCCAGGCCCAGGCCATCAGGATCTGTCAGTCCGACGTGGAGGGTAACCATGATGGCTGTTGAGACACGAACCGATCCCAGGGCGCCGATTCTCCGCATTGCGGACGCCGTAAAATACTATCCATTGCGTGGAGGCCTACTACGCCAGCGTCGGCAGGTGCGATCCGTGGATGGCATCAGCCTCTCGGTGGCTCCGGGCGAATCCCTGGGGCTGGTGGGCGAGTCGGGCTGCGGCAAGAGCACGCTGGCTCGGCTGATTCTTGGCATGTCGTCGCTGACATCGGGCCATATCGACATCGACGGTATCGACGTCTCGACGGCCGGGGGGAGCGAGCGCAAGCGTCTGCGGCGTACCGTTCAACTGGTATTCCAGGATCCTTTCAGTGCGCTGGATCCTCGCATGGCGATAGGGCGCAGCCTGTATGCTCCGCTGTCCCAGAACCGGATCGGGACCCGGCCCGAGAGGCTGCAGCGGATCATCCGGGCCTTGAACGATGTCGGCCTGGATCCGAGCTTCATCAACCGCTTCCCCAGCCAGTGCTCCGGCGGTCAGCTGCAGCGGGTGGTGATCGCGCGTGCCCTGCTGCTCGAGCCGCAGGTGCTGGTGTGCGACGAGCCGACGTCGGCGCTGGACTCTTCCATGCGATCCCAGATATTGAACCTCCTGGCATCGCTCAAGCAGCGCTACAACCTCACCCTGTTGGTCATCTCCCATGACCTGCGCGTGGTGCATTATCTCTGCGAGCGAGTGGCCGTGATGTATCTGGGGCGCATCGTGGAGGTTGCCGAGAGCGAGGAGCTGTTCGAGAATCCGCTGCATCCCTATACCCGCTCGTTGATCAATTCCTCCATGCTCGAGGAGAAGGGGCTCGATGGGTGCACCATGGCACGTGGCGAGCCGCCGAGCCCGCTCGCTCCGCCGCCGGGCTGCAGTTTCCATCCTCGCTGTCCGATTGCCAGGCCAGAGTGCAGCCGTGCCCTCCCGGAGCTGATCGCAACCAGTGATGGGCACCAGGTCCGCTGCCCCTACCACGCCGCCGATTCGCAGGAGAGTGCCCCCGCCAGTCGTGCACACATGGCGGCAGTGGGGTCCGGTTAGAGGCACCGATCATGTTCGAGCCGCTGCGCGACTGGCGATATCGCCGCCTGTTCTCGGCCCAGTGCATCGCGCTGCTGGGCACCGGCCTGACCACCATCGCCCTGGCACTGCTGGCCTTCGAGCTGGCGGAGGAGCGGGCGGGGGTGGTCATGGGCACGGCGTTGGCCATCAAGATGGGGGCCTATGTCGTCGTCGCACCGCTGGCTCAGGCCTTCGCCGAACGCTTGCCCCGGCGTATGGTGCTGATCCTGCTGGAGCTGCTGCGCGG
The DNA here is from genome assembly GCF_030010475.1 of Halomonas kalidii. Lineage (NCBI taxonomy): Bacteria > Pseudomonadati > Pseudomonadota > Gammaproteobacteria > Oceanospirillales > Halomonadaceae > Halomonas > Halomonas kalidii. The sequence goes on from NZ_JASCQN010000025.1 coordinate 179,735, forward strand.
GACCATAGTGCTTGCGCTGCCCTTCGTCACCGAGGTGTGGCAGATCTACGTGCTGATCTTCGTGCTGCAGTCGGCGTCGGCGGCTTTCACCCCGGCGTTGCAGGCCACGATTCCCGCTGTGCTGCGCGAGGAGCGGCTCTACGTCAAGGGGCTCTCGCTGACCCGGCTGGCGCATGACCTGGAAAACCTGATCAGTCCGCTGCTGGCGGCTTATCTGTTGACCCTGATGTCCTTCAACCTGCTGTTCCTGGGCACGGCCCTGGCACTGTTCGCTTCGGCCGTCATCATCGCGATGACGGCGCTTCCGCACTTCGAATGCGCTCGGGAGCGCGGCTTCGCGACCCGGGTGCTCCGCGGGGTGACGATCTTCCTCCATACCCCCAGCCTGAAGGGGCTCACGGCCATCCACTTCGCCATCGCCGCGGGCGGCGCCATGGTGGCGGTGAACACCGTGGTCTACGTGCAGAGCGTGCTGGGGCTGGGGCAGCGGGACGTGGCGCTGGTCATGGCCTGCTTCGGTGCCGGTTCCATGACCGTGGCGCTGCTGGTGCCCTACTTGCTCAAGCATATGGAAGACCGCACCATCATGCTGGTCGGCTGCATGGTCACGGTGCTCGCGCTGAGCCTCGGCGCGATCGTCCCGCAGTCCCTGTCGAGCCTGCTGTTGCTATGGCCTCTGCTGGGGGTGGCCCTGGGCGCGGGGGTGACCACCGCGGGGCGGGTGCTGATTCACTCGGCCAGGGAAGGTGACCGCCCCGCCGTCTTCGCGGCACACTTTTCCATTGCCCATGCGGCCTGGCTGGTGACCTACCCCGTTGCCGGCCTGGTGGGGGCCCGGTTCGGCCTGGACACGGCCTTCCTGGTGCTCGCCGTGCTGGCCGCGCTGGGCACCCTGCTGGCCATGCGCGCCTGGCCGGCCGGACTCGTGCTGACGGTGGAGCATGAGCATGTCGACTTATCCCCCGACGATCCGCACCTGGCGGATGCTCATGGCGGGCGCCACGTCCATCCTATCGTGATCGATGACCTGCATGGCACCTGGCCGACGGCAGGGGGCAGAGTGGAACGTCTGTAAAGGGCGTCGATCGTTGCTGTCTGGCCTCATGTCGCTGTGGCCCCGGCACGCCGAGTACTGAATCGTTGCCGGCAACTGTCATTTTCCTGGGCTAAGGAAAATGCTGGAATTCCTGCCATTCTCGCCAGCACTTTTGATATTTTTTCGTTGTTAGCTCCAGGAAAGCGGCAACAAATGCCGGAGCGTGCGCCGTATACTGATTTGCATATAGCGGATATCGGCGGACTGCTCGGTTTCGGCCGACGTTCGATTATCCTCACCTTCAAACAAGGTTCCTGCTGTGTCCCCATTGATAAAGTACATCCCAAGCGATGAGCATCTGCCATCCTCTGCTGACGTCGTTATCATTGGTGGTGGCATCGTCGGCGCAACTGCAGCCTATTTTCTGGCCAGACGGGGTCTTTCAGTCGCCCTGATCGAGAAGGGCTATGTCGGCTGCGAACAGTCGAGTCGCAACTGGGGCTGGTGCCGACAGCAGAACCGTGATGCCCGCGAATTGCCGCTCTCCGGTGCAGCCATGCGGCTATGGGGTGAACTGACGGCGGAGATTGGCACTGACCTCGGATTTCGCCGCTGCGGCCTCAAGTACGCGACCGATGATCCCAAGCAGCTCGCCGAATGGGAAGCCTGGCTAGAGACGGCGCGCCAGTTCGACATCAATACGAGGATACTGAGCCCCGCAGAGGCGACCTCCGCGATCCCGTCCGTGGGGCGGAAATGGCTGGGCGGCGTCCACTCCGTTGATGACGGCAAGGCGGAGCCCGCCATCGCGGCGCCGGGGATTGCCGAGGGGGCGCGCGCCCATGGCGCCAGCATCCACCAGAACTGCGCCGCCCACGGTCTCGATATTACCAATGGCGCGGTGACGGGCGTGATCACCGAAAAGGGGGTTATCCGGACCAATGCGGTCCTGTGTGCCGCCGGCGCCTGGGCATCGGCGTTCTGTCGGCGGCACGGGCTTCGCTTCCCCCAGGCGAGCGTGCGCCAGACCGCGCTGCGTACGCGCCCGGCGCCGAACATCGGGGACGTGATCTACACGCCGGATTGCGCGCTTACCCGCCGCCTCGATGGCAGTTATACGATGGCCATCAGTGGCAAGGCACGGCTTGAAATCACCCCCCAGGGCCTCCGCTATGGGAAGGCCTTCCTGCCCATGTTCATCAAGCGGTTGGGCGCCATGGAGTTCGGCATCGGCAAGTCCTTCATTCACGGCCCGGAAGGGTTGGCAGGCTGGGGTTCGGCTAAGCCCTCCGCGTTCGAGCGCATCCGTGTGCTCGATCCCGCGGCCATGCCCGAGGCCGTTGCCGAGATCCTGAAGCGGGTCAGAAAACGCTTCCCGGCGCTGGCGAACATCGAAGTGGCCGAGACCTGGGGGGGCTATGTGGATTGCACGCCCGATGCAGTGCCGGTGATCTCCGCCGTGGATGGGATGTCAGGCTTCTTCCTTGCAGCGGGTTGTTCCGGGCATGGGTTCGGCCTGGGGCCGGGGATCGGTCATTTGGCGGCTGACCTGGTCGCCAACGATACCCCCTGTGTCGATCCCAAGCCCTACAGCCTCTCGCGCTTGCTCGATGGCTCGAAGGTGGAGGTAGGCGCGATTTAACTCGGACTAACCGTGACCAGCGCTGCTTTATCGTCGGTGGCGCTTCACCTGCGCCGCGCCTTGAACAGGCTGCCACGCAGCGAAATGTAGAATCAGGAGAGTCAGCATGGTGGTTAATCAGGCTTCCGTGGAGAAAGCCACGCTTCAAACGATCGAAACCCCGTGTCTGATGCTTGATGCGGACCGCATGGACCGCAATGTCCAGCGTCTGAAATCCCATCTGGCTACCCTCGGGCCCAGGTTGCGGCCGCATCTGAAAACAGGGAAGTCGGTGGAGGTGGCCCGCCGGGTCATGATGAGCGAGGCAGGTCCGGCAACGGTTTCGACGTTGAAGGAGGCGGAGCAATTCGCCGCCGCCGGTGTGCGCGACATCATCTATGCCGTCGGCATCGCGCCCGGAAAATTGGGCCGAGTGCTGGCCTTGCGCGCCGCGGGTGTGGACCTTGCCGTCATTCTCGACAGTGTCGAACAAGCGCACTTGGTGGCCGACGCTTCTCGCGAATCGAACACGCGCATTCCGGCGCTGATTGAAATCGATTGCGACGGCCATCGTTCGGGCGTGTTGCCGGACGAAACCGAAAGACTGGTTGAGATCGGCCGCGTCCTCCTCGACGGGAGAGCTGAGTTGCGCGGGGTGCTCACCCATGCCGGCGGCAGCTATTCCGCTCGGGGCCAAGCAGCGCTCGAGCAGTGCGCCGAAGAGGAACGCGCGGGGGCGGTCAAGGCGGCGGAAGTCCTGCGTGAAGCAGGGTTGCCATGCCCTGTGGTCAGTGTGGGGTCCACGCCCACGGCACATTTCAGCCGGGACCTCACCGGTGTCACCGAAGTCAGGGCCGGCGTTTTCGTCCTCTTTGACCTGGTCATGGCCGGAATCGGCGTCTGCACGGTGGACGATATCGCCCTCTCGGTACTGACGACGGTTATCGGGCACCAGCCGGACAAGGGATGGATTCTCGTCGATGCGGGCTGGATGGCCATGTCACGGGATCGCGGCACCGCCAAACAGGATGTCGACCAGGGTTACGGTCTGGTCTGCGACATACACGGCAAGCCCTATGACGACCTGATCATGGCGGATGCCAATCAGGAGCACGGCGTCATCGCCCTGCGCCCCGGATCAGAGGGCACCCTTCCCGATCTGCCGATCGGCACCCGGCTCCGCATCCTGCCCAATCATGCCTGTGCCACCGGCGCCCAGCATGGCAGCTATCATGTGGTTCGCGAAGGTTCCGATGTCATTGAGACCGAATGGCCGCGATTTGGAGGCTGGTGATGAGCGATAGCAGCCCTTCCGATATTGTGACAGTCCTGACTGATCGGGCCCCTGCGCCGGCCGGCCACTATGTCCAGGCCACGGTCTGTGGCGGGATGGTCCATGTGTCGGGCCAGCTGCCGGTCCGTGCCGACGGCACCCAAGCTCCCGCGGCGCCTTTCGGCGATCAGGCACGGCAGGCGCTGGACAATCTGCTGGCGGTGATCAGGGCGGCCGGCAGTTCGCCGGAACGCCTTCTGAAGGTAACCGCGTATATTGTCGGCGTGGAGAACTGGCCGCAATTCAATTCGGTCTATGCCGAAGCTCTCGGCGACATCAAGCCGGCCCGGGCCGTGGTTCCCGTTCCCGAGCTGCATTATGGCTATCTGGTGGAAATCGATGCCGTCGCGGCAGTCGATTCGAAATAGATTTAAATAGTACCAACCTAAAGGGGACATTGAATTTATTCGCGCAGTCGCGGGAATAAAATCAGTGTCCCCTTTACGTTTCCGCTCAGATCGCCAGATGGCGTTCGACGAGCGCGACATGCAGGCGAATCCCGGTCGCCAGGACATCGTCGTTGAAATCGTAACGTGGATGGTGCAGCGGTACCTCCGCGTCGCCGCGACCCTGGCCCAACCAGATATAAGCGCCCTCGCATGCCTGCAGCATGAACGCGAAATCCTCCGAGGTGAAGGCCGGTTCCGGCGCGAGTTCGGCACGGGCAATGCTGGCGGCAGCGGCCAACGCCTCGTCGGCGGCAGCCGCATCATTGACCGTCGCCGGGTAGTAGCGATTGTAGGACACGGTCATGCGTGTGCCGCTGGCCAGGGCCACGCCCTCGACGACCTGCCGCAGGGCTTCCTCGATCCTGTCCTGCACCGCGATATCGAAGGTGCGGACAGTGCCGACAATGCGGACCGCAGCGGGAAGGACGTTGTGCGAACTTCCTCCTGCAATCTGGGTCACGGAGAGCACCGCCGTGGACATTGGCGGAATCCGGCGTGACACCACCCCGTTGAGCTGGGTGACGAGGTCGCTTGCCGCCAGGATCGCGTCCGGTGTCTGGTGTGGCATCGCGGCATGGCCGCCGCGCCCCTCAATCAGGATGTCGAACTTGTCGGCCGCCGCCATGATCGGCCCCGGCCGCGTCGACACCGTCCCGGCCGGAAGATCCGGCCAGTTGTGGAAGGCGAAAACCCGGTCGCAGGGAAACCGGTCGAACAGCCCGTCCTCGACCATGGCCCGGGCGCCACCGTGTCCTTCTTCGGCCGGCTGAAAAATGAAATGGACGGTACCGTCGAAGCGACGGGTACGCGCCAGCTGCTGGGCGGCGCCCAGCAGCATCGCCACATGCCCGTCATGACCGCAGCCATGGAAGATGCCCGGGTTGCGGCTGGCGTAGGGCAGGCCCGTCTCCTCATGGATAGGCAGCGCGTCCATGTCGGCGCGCAAGCCAATGGCGCGATCGGAATTGCCCACCTTCAGAGACGCGACGACACCGGTTCCACCGATACCCGTGTGCACCTCCAGCCCGAGCTGGCGCAAAGCCTCTTCAATCTTGTTCGCCGTGCGGTGCTCTTCGTAGGCCAGTTCGGGGTTGGCATGAATATCACGACGAAACGACACCAGCGGCGCCACCAGATCGTCGATTTCCGCTACTTTATCAGACATTATCCAGCCTCCGTGGGGCAGCTTCAGCCATGTCCCGGTACCTGACCCTGCCGGTTGCCGGAAAGGTCTCGAATGAGATAAGCGATCGACAGTGCTGCTGCAATTGCGCTGCATGCGCGTATGTGAAGAGGGAGACGAATGAATAATCCACCTATTCACTTTACTACACTATGAGAATCACTGCGCGAGATCACTGCCAATATACTGCGCGAGATTACCGTCAATATCCTGCCATTATCGAGTGCGCCCATGGCATTTTCTACCGTTAACCCTGTGAAAGCAGCAGCCCATGCCGCCTGGTGTGGAGTATGCTTACTGCCTATTAGCAACAACATATTGGCAACCGGAAGGAGACTCTGATGTCATCCGCGACCGCAGCAGTTCGAGTCCAGTATCGCCCCATGCTGGAAAGCGACATCCCGGCAGCGCACGCCCTTTCCCAGGCGGTGCACTGGCGGCACCGGCCGGACGACTGGCGGCTCCTGCACCGCCTCGGCGGCAGCTTCGTCGCCGAGTGTGGCGGTAGCGTGATCGGTACTGCGTTGTGGTGGCCTCATGGCGACGACCATGCGTCGCTCGGCATGGTCATCGTCTCGCCGGAGGCCCAGGGGCGGGGCATTGGGCGCGAGTTGATGAACCGGCTGCTCGAGGCGATCGGCGAGCGCAGCACCCTGCTCCACGCCACACCGGCCGGGCAGCCCCTCTACGAACGGCTCGGCTTCGAGGTGATCGGCAGGGTCCACCAGCACCAGGGTACGGTCGCGCACCGCGCGCCCGTCGCGCCGCCGCCGGGCACGTGCCTGCGGGCGGCTGAGGCGGGTGACGGCGCCGCGCTGGTGGAGCTGGCCTCTCGCGCCGCCGGCATGGCGCGTGCGCAGGTCGTGAACGAGCTGCTGTGCATCGCCGAAGGCGTCGTCATCGAGGACAGTGACGGCAATCCGGTCGGTTTCGGCATCCTGCGCAGCTTCGGGCAAGGTGACATCATCGGTCCGGTGGTCGCTCCCGATGCAGAGCACGCCCGCGCGCTGCTCAGCCACTTGGCAGCGACGCGCACCGGCTCCTTCGTGCGTATCGACATGTGCGATGAGCACGGGCTGGATTCCTTGCTGAGCGAGCTGGGGCTGGCCAATGTCGATACTCCGATCGTCATGGTGCGGGGTAAAGCCCCGCAGGCCGACCCCGGCATCCACCAGTTTGCCATCGCCAGCCAGGCGTTTTTCTGAGCCCTGTGAGGGAGGGCATGCACGCCTTCCTCGCGCGTACACGTGAACGGCACAACTGACACTGGCGGACAATTTACACTGATAGCTAATGAACGGCAGGGATGTGGAAACATGTCAGAGCGAACTAACGAAGCGGTGGAGGCACGGGCACCTGAGCTGGCACGGTTCACTTCCGCGCACCTGCAACAGGCGGTGGGGCTGTCGTCCGAGTTGGGTTGGCCCTACCGGCTGGAGGATTGGGCCTTCGCCCAAGGCCTGGGAGAGGGCTTCGTGCTCGAACGTGCTGGCAGGCTGATCGGTACGGCCATGCGGTGGCAGTATGGCCATGCATTCTCCACGCTCGGCATGATCATCGTCGCGAACGCGGCCCAGGGGCACGGATATGGCGCACGCCTTTTCGACGCACTTCTGGACGACACGGGAACGCAGACCCTCCTGCTCAATTCCACTCGGGAGGGGTTGGGGCTCTACGGTCGCCGCGGGTTCCTGCCCATTGGTGAGGTGCATCAGCATCAAGGTGTGCCCACGCGGGGATTGTCCTCCCCGGAGTTGGGCTGTGTCCGGGCCGCCGAGATCAGCGACCTGCCAGTGATCGTGGAGTTGGATAGCGAGACAGTTGGCATGCCGAGGGGCCGTCTCTTGCAGTGTCTGGCGCAGGCAGGGCGGCTGAGCGTCATTGTCCGCAACGGTGTCGTGACCGGCTACGCCGCCTGCCGGCGCTTCGGCCGCGGCCATGTGATTGGCCCCGTGGTGGCGGCGGATGTGTCGCACGCACAGGCCCTCATGGAGAACGCTATCTCCAAACTGCCGGACACCTTCATCAGGGTGGACATTCCGGCCGTCTCCGGCCTCGGTTCATGGCTGGAAACAAGAGGCTTGAAGCGTGTTGATACGGTGACGTCCATGGTGCGGGGAGAGGCACCGCGGCCTTCTGGAGAAGCCCGTTCGTTTGCACTTTGCAGCCAGTCATTGGGTTAGGAGCACTCCAAGTGAGCACCGTTACGTCACTTCACCACGGCTATCTGATCGCGATCGAGGCGGTGTCCTCCGAGACCGGCGATACAGTGAGGACCTTATGAAACTCGAGTCGTACTGGCTGGATACCGCCCCCACTTTCACCGGCGTCTCGAAGGAGCCGGTGGCGGGCAAGGCCGATGTGGTCATCGTGGGGGGCGGGCTCACCGGCGCTTCGGCCGCGCTGGCCCTGGCGAAGAAAGGCGCGCGCGTCGTGCTTTGCGAGGCGGAAACCGTGGGCAGCGCCGCTTCAGGCCGCAACGGCGGCATGTGCAACAATGGTTTCGCCCAGGACTACGCCGCCATGGCGGCAAAGCTGGGCGTCGAGACAGCCAACCGCCTCTATCACGCCTTCGATGCGGGGGTGGACACCGTGGAGCGGCTGGTGCGGGAAGAGGGCATCGACTGCAGCTTCGCCCGCACGGGCAAACTCAAGCTGGCCGCAAAACCCGAGCACTACGACAAGCTTGCCCGCACCCAGGAGTTACTCGCCGCCCAAGCGGATCCCGAGACGCGCATGGTGTCTCGAGGGGACCTGCCGGCTGAGGTGGGCTCGCAGCGCTACTACGGCGGCATGATCTTCGAGAAGAGCGCCGGCATGCATGTCGGACGCTACGTGACGGGCCTTGCGGAGGCCGCTGCCCGTCGCGGCGTGCAAATCCATCAGCACACCCCCGTCATGGGGCTGCGCCCGCTGCCAGGCGGGGGACACGAGGTCACCACGCCGCAAGGACGCATCACCGCGTCTCAGGTGCTGCTCGCCAGCGGCACTTCCCATGTGGGGCCGCTGGGCTGGATCCGACGCCGCATCGTGCCGGTGGGGGCCTTCATCATCGTGACCGAACCGCTTCCGGTCGAGGTGCTGGACCGGCTCCTGCCGACCCGGCGCATGACGGTGGACACCAAGAACCTGGTGAACTATTGCCGGGTGACCCCGGACAACCGCTTGCTTTATGGCGGTCGCGCCCGCTTCGCCGTCTCCAATCCGAAGTCGGATGCCGAGAGCGGTGCCATCCTGCGCAAATCCATGGTCGAGATGTTCCCGGAACTGGCCGACGTGCGGATCGATTATTGCTGGGGCGGCATGGTGGACATGACCCGCGATCGCCTGCCTCGGGCCGGTGAGCGCAACGGGATTTTCTATTCCATGGGTTACAGCGGCCACGGCACCCAGATGTCGACCTACATGGGGACGGTGATGGCCGAGGTGATGGACGGGCGTACCGAGCTCAACCCGTGGAAAGATTTCGACTGGCCGGCCATACCCGGTCACTTCGGCACCCCGTGGTTCTTGCCCATCGTGGGCGCCTATTACCGTCTCAAGGATCGATTCCAATGATCTCACCCATCGCACATCTCAGGAACGCAGACCGTCTCGATCACATGTTCATCGACGGCGAGTGGACCTTACCCAAACCCTTGACCCGAACCGGTGTTGTCGACCCCTCGACGGAGGAGTCCGTCGCCGAGATCGCCCTGGGCAGTAGCACGGACGTCGACACGGCGGTGGCCGCGGCGAAGCGCGCGTTCGCGGGCTGGTCCACCATCTCGCCCGAGCGCCGGGCCCAGTTCCTGGATCGCATCCACGCCCTGATCCTCGAACGGACGGAACTGTTCGCCCATGCCCTCTCGCTGGAAATGGGTGCGCCCATCGGCTACGCGCGCAGTACTCAGGTAAAGCTTGCGGCGGAGCACATCCGCGTGGCACGGGACAATCTGGCCACCTATCCCTTCATCACCCATCGCGGCACCACGGCCATCCTGCGCGAGCCGATCGGCGTGTGCGGCCTGATCACCCCCTGGAACTGGCCGCTCTACCAGATCACCGCCAAGGTGGGCCCTGCCCTGGCAGCGGGATGTGCGGTCGTGCTCAAGCCAAGTGAGCTGTCGCCCCTGAGCGCCTTGCTCTTCGCGGAGGTGGTGCAGGACGCCGGCATTCCGGCGGGTGTCTTCAACCTCCTGAACGGTGATGGCCCCGGGGTCGGCGCGGCCCTGTCGGCCCATCCCGACGTGGACATGATCTCGCTGACCGGCTCGACCAGGGCCGGTGTCCTGGTGAGCCAAGCGGCCGCCCCGACGGTGAAACGGGTGGCCTTGGAACTCGGGGGCAAGTCGCCCAACATCATCCTGCCGGATGCGGACCTGGGCCGTGCCATCGCCCCCGGCGTGGCGGCCGCGTTCCGCAACCTCGGGCAGTCCTGCAGCGCGCCGACGCGCATGATCGTGCCCCGCCAGCAGCTCCAGGAGGTCGAGCGTCTCGCCTGCGCCGCGGTATCCGAGATGGTCGTCGGCGATCCGCGCTCAGAGCAGTCGACCCATGGCCCCGTGGCGAACCGCGCCCAGTTCGAGCGGGTGCAGGAGATGATCGCCGTGGGGATCGCCGAGGGCGCACGGCTCGTCTGTGGCGGCCCTGACCGACCCGAGGGTCTGACCCGGGGCTTCTACGTCCGCCCCACCGTCTTCTCCGACGTGCAGTCCCACATGAGGATCGCTCAGGAGGAGATTTTCGGACCGGTCCTCTGTGTCATTCCCTACGACACTATCGATGAGGCCGTGGCGATTGCCAACGATTCCATCTACGGCCTCGGCGCCCACGTCCAGGGCGGGGATCTCGAAGCGGCACGGTCAGTGGCGGCGCGGATCCGCTCCGGGCAGGTCCACCTCAACTACCCGGCCTGGGACCCCAACGCCCCCTTCGGCGGGTACAAGCGTTCGGGAAATGGCCGCGAATACGGCATCGAGGGCATGGAAGAGTATCTGGAGACGAAAGCCGTCATCGGGTACCAGTAGGCTGACGGACCACGACAGCCGCGGCGCAAGGCCATTCACCAACGACATCATCCTCACTTGTGATCGAGCTCAGGAGCCATCATGACGTCAGCCGTAATTCTCAATCGCGCCGACGGCGCCCCCCTCGGCACCGCATTCCGCAAGACCCCATTCGGGGAGGCGGATCCCTTCGCGCAGCACCGTGAAATCGCCTGGGACGGCGCAGACGCCATGGCCGCAGGCCGTGTCAGCTTCGCTGGAGAGCTCAAGGTATCGAGCTTCCCGCACACCGAAACCATGGTGGTCGTCGAGGGCGAGCTGACGCTGACCGAAGCCGGGGCGGAGCCGTTGGTCGTCGGTCCCGGGTGGGGGGTCGTCGTGGGACGCGGAACCGAGGTTCAGATCCAGGCCCAGCCTGGCACCCGCTTCGTGTTTTGCACGGCGGCCGGGGGTGCTTCGCCCATGCCTGGCCTCACCTCGCTCAGCCCGGACGCCAACTTCAAGCCGTCCGCGACCCTGCCGGCGGAAGTCCTGCTTGGCCCGGCCCCGGAATGCCGTAGCGATAACGTCTTTACCGACGACCAGACGCAGACTCTCGCCGGCACGTGGGATTCCACCGGTTATCACCGGATCATTCGACCTCAGGGCAAGAATGAGTTCATGTATCTGGTCGCTGGCAGTGTGAAGTTTGCCCTCCCCGATGGCGGCGCGCTGACGGTGAACGCCGGCGAATCGCTCTTCGTGCCCAAGGGCACCCCCATCGGATGGGAAAGCACCGAGCGCGTAGCGAAGTTCTACGTCGTCCAAGCCGTCCAAGACTGAGACGAGGTGCGCCGAAGAAGATTTGACATATCCTGCCGCCGCGGCCTGTAAACCAGTCATTTTATTTTCGGCGCCTCGGTGTACGCTCAAAGCGAGATCACCCACACTTCGCCAAGGCGCGGGCCGGTATGGTCCTGGCACAGGTACGAAGTACCCGACGCAAATCGAGAGCGTGTCTAGCATGTCAAATAATATGTCGAAACGGCTGCAGACGTACGAGCTGACTGTAAGAGACATTCATGAAACCGACATCGAAAAGCTGCATGAGCTGTCGGTTGGGGTCGGCTGGTCGCACCGGCCCGAAGACTGGCAGCTACTGATGCAGGTCGGGCGTGGCTATGTCGGCTGCGATGAAATCGGACGAGTCCTCGGCTCCGCGATGTGGTTTCCGATGGGTGATGATTTCGCCACCATCGGCATGGTCCTCACCTCGCCGCGTCTCCAGGCCTTGGGAGCCGGTCGCTGGCTGATGAAGCACGTCCTGCAGCAGTGCGGCGACCGCGACCTGCGGTTGAACGCAACGCGTGAGGCGTACCGCCTCTACATCTCATTGTCATTCGAGCCCACCGGGGTCGTCTGCCTGCACCAGGGCGAGGCCGTAGACCCCGGGCACGTTCCGGTTCCGAGTGGTACGCAAGTCCGCGCGGCCGAGGCGGCAGACCTCGCGGAGATGATCCGGCTCGACAGGGAGGCCTATGGTGCAGACCGGACGGCGATTCTCGAGCGCCTCGTCCGCCTTTCCGAAGGGACGGTGCTGATGCGAGAGGGGAGAGTGGCCGCATTCGCTCTGTGCCGCCCGTTCGGCCGTGGCCGGGTGGTAGGACCGATCGTCACCCGGGACGTCGACGAGGCCATGGCACTGACGGCGCCCCACTTGGCGCGTCACGCCGGCACGTTCGTGCGGGTCGACACGGACCGCAGCAACAGCGCTTTCACGGCTTTCCTGAGCCGTTGCGGCATGCCGCAGCATGACACGGTGACGACGATGTGCCTGGGTAAGCCTCGGGGTGGCGATGGCCAGATGAGGACGTTCGCCCTCTCCGGCCACACACTCGGGTAGGCGCGGTGGGGTCGGCCAGCACCGAATCGGGTTATTCGGACGTACGGTCCTGCTCGCATAGCAAGCGAAGCGGGTATTCGTGTTTCCGAATCGGCGATTTCACGACGATATAACTAAAGTATTTGGCAATGCCGACGTTTTCCTCCAGTAGCCCTTCGATGATCGTCTGGAAATGACTCAGGTCGCGCACGACCATTTTCACGAGATAGTCGAAACCGCCGCTGATCAGGTGACATTCGACAACCTCCTCGATCCGGCGAAGGCTGGTTTCGAAGAGAAGGAAATCTTCCCTCTTGTGCTGGCTAAGCGTAATTTCGAGAAATAACGTAACGTTATTGCCGAGCTTGCGCAGATCGATCAACGCTGAGTAGCCACTGATAAATCCCTCGCGCTGCAGGCGTTTCACGCGCAGGAGACACGGCGAGGGGGAAAGAGCGACCGAGTCGGCGAGCTGCGCATTCGTCACCCGTCCGTTTCGCTGCAGCTCGACAAGGATATTCATGTCTATACGGTCAAGGCGTGTTAAGGCCAATTTCTGATCCCTTCTGCATGCGCGCGCATTCCACGGAAGCCCCACCGCCTGGTAACGAGCGGCTTGTGGTGCGAAACGGGTCTGGATTGGAGGTTTACGACCGGCGCTCTATTGTATGTAGAAGGTAGTATGTAGACAATATACCTGTAAAGCCAATCGAACGCGGCCGAGGGGTAAAAGAAGAAGCCGACCCCGAGGGAGGGGGGGTGACATCTGTTGCAGGTACGATCAGGAAGAGAGGGCAGCGGAGACAGGGCCGAAGGCGCGAGCGTGCCTCCGGCCCTTGACTTGTCGCTATGCCGACTCGTTGGGGTAGCCGGCTTCCACGAGGACCGCGGACAGGGCGGCGGCATCGGCGCTGCTCTCGATCGCCACTTGCTGCTGCGTGAGATCGATTTCCACGTTGGCATCGGCATCGACGGTCTTGATCGCGGTGGTGACGGTCGAGGCGCAGTGGCCACAGGTCATCTTGGGTACCTTGAGCTTCAGCATGGTCCTTCTCCTTCAGGGTTGGGAATTTCCAGCGTAAAGCTTCCCATCGTTGGAAGGTCAAGCACTGAATCGAAAATGCCAGCCGCCCGGAATGGGGCGATCTCTGCCATCCGCCGATGATGCAGAAGATCTTGCGCACGGTCTCGTTGCGGGTCCAGCGGCATGCGGCGTTGGCAGGCGCCACCAGGGCCACACCGGCTTGGCGGACCAGTTGCGATCGGGCAGTGTTGTATGAGGTATCCTGTAGACAATATTCTGTCGCCCGTCGCGAGTGACCGGGACTTCTGGCCTGAAGTTTCCTATCATTGGAGAGTTGGACGCCTCATCTTCCAGGGGCGCGAGGCAGGCAGCCCAGAGTTCAGTGGAGCAGTGGGTGCCCCTGCGCGACGATAGCTTGAAAATGGAGGTATCTGATGAATATCGGAGAGGCGGCAAGAGCGTCTGGCATCTCGGGCAAGATGATTCGCTATTACGAAAGCATAGGCCTCATCGCGCCGGTCGGCCGGACAGATGCAGGGTACAGGGTGTTCAGCGACAAGGATATTCATACCCTGCGCTTCATTTTTCGGGCGCGAAGCCTGGGGTTCTCGGTGGAGCAGATGTCCGACCTGCTCGCCCTGTGGCAGGATCGCAACCGTGCCAGCGCGGACGTGAAGGCCGTCGCTTACGCCCATATCGAAGAGTTGGACAACAAGATCGAGAAGCTGATGTCCATGCGCCGGACCTTGCAGCACCTGGCCGAGCACTGCCATGGTGACCATCGCCCGGATTGTCCGATCATCGGAGATCTGGCCGGGCTCGCCGACCCACCCGATGCCTCCCTGTCAGCGGAGCGTCCGACATCATCGGAATCCGTGCGAGACACGGTCAGCCAGTCATGACCGGGCCCCGGGTCGGGTAGGGCCGGGCGGCGGGAATGCAGAACGCGCCGGGCTGGCCGACGCGTTCCGAGGGTGAAAGGGGAGGGGCTCAGTCCCGGTTGGCCAGCCGATAACTGCCGTTGAGCTGGGCATAGTCAAGCAGGATCTGGGCGGCTTCCAGTACCTGGACGCGGTCCACCGGCTCGTCTTCGTCATCGGCTTCCTCGTCGCGGACGTCGATCCATTCCTCGAGGGGGGCGAGTCCCAGGGCCCGGCGGCGCTGGTTCTCGAGGGCGAGCTGCTCGGCTTCCTGGTCCGCCACCTCGCGCTGGCGCTGTTCGCGGTTGAGGCTGACGCTGGTGGTCTGTTCGCGCATGCGCTTCGCCAGCTCGGCCTGCCGTTCCAGATAGCGGAAATTGGGCAACTCGTCGGCACGCGTGCGGTGACGGTCCTTGAGCGTCTCGAGGAACTGCCAGGGCTCGTCGTAGGTACGGTATTGCACCGCGCGCACGGTATCCCACTCGAGGGCATTGTCGAGGGCGCTCTCGCCGATCATCTCCGGGTCCACCAGGCTGGGGAAGATGATGTCGGGCTTGACCCCGCGGTGCTGGGTGCTCTCGCCGGAGATGCGGTAGAACTTGGCGCGGGTCAGCTTGATCTGGCCGTGGCTCAGTTCGTTGAGGGTCTGCACCGTGCCCTTGCCGAAGGTCGAATTACCCACTACCAGGCCACGGCCATAGTCCTGGATGGCGCCAGCGAAGATCTCCGAGGCCGAGGCCGAGAGACGGTTCACCAGCACTCCCAGCGGGCCGTCATAGACGGTGCCGGTCTCGGTGTCGCCGTAGAGGCTGATGCGCCCGCGGGCGTCACGCACCTGCACGGTGGGGCCGCGGTCGATGAACAGGCCGATCAGCGAGTTGGCCTCCTGCAGGGCGCCACCGCCGTTGTTGCGCAGGTCGAGGACGATGCCCTCGACGCCTTCCTCCTTGAGGCGCTGGATCTCCCGGGCCACGTCCCGGGTGGTGCTGCGGTAGTCCTCCTCGCCGGCCTGCCAGGCGTCGAAGTCGACGTAGAAGGTGGGGATCGTGATGGCGCCGATGCGGTGCACGCCGTCGTCGCGCTCGATCTCGATGACCTCGCCCTTGGCGGCCTGATCCTCCAGGCTGACGGTGTCGCGGGTGATCTCGACGACCTTGGAGCGGGTCATGTCGACGGCCTGGGCCGGCACCACGTCGAGACGGACCACCGATCCCTTGGGCCCGCGGATCAGGTCGACCACGTTGTCGAGCCGCATGCCCACCACGTTGACCATCTCCTCCTCGTCTTCCTGCCCCACGGCGATGATGCGGTCGGCGGGCTCCAGCACGCCGGCACGCTCGGCGGGGCCGC
This sequence comes from Halomonas kalidii, assembly GCF_030010475.1. Classification (NCBI taxonomy): domain Bacteria; kingdom Pseudomonadati; phylum Pseudomonadota; class Gammaproteobacteria; order Oceanospirillales; family Halomonadaceae; genus Halomonas; species Halomonas kalidii. The sequence goes on from NZ_JASCQN010000025.1 coordinate 195,500, forward strand.
CGGGCACCAGGCTCGATATCTTGACGTACTCGCCGTCGGCCTGCAGCAGGGCGCCGATGCCTTCCAGCGAGAGGCGCATCTGGATGTCGAAGGACTCGCCCTGACGCGGCGAGAGGTACTCACTGTGGGGGTCGATGCTGCTGGTCACCGCCGCCATGAACAGCCCGAAGACGTCCTCGGCCTCGGTCTGACGCACGCGGGAGAGCTGGCCCTCATAGCGCTGGCGCAGGTTGCTCACGACCTGGTCGTCGTCCTGGCCGCTGATCTCCTGGGCGAGGGCGGCGTTCTTCAGGCGCTTGAGCCACAGCTCGTCGAGCTCGGCCTGGCTGTCGGCCCAGGCGGCATCCTCGCGCTCCAGTTCCAGGCGCAGGTCGGTGTCGAAACGAAAGGTGGTGTCCTCGTCGAGCCGGGCCAGCAGCCATTCGAGACGCGACTCGGTCCGCTCATGGTGGCGCCGGTAGAGGGCAAAGACCCGGTCCAGGTCGCCGTCGAAGAGGGCGTCGTCCATGGTGCTTTCCAGGTCCCGGAAGGCTTCCACGTCCTCGCGCAGTAGATAGGCGCGCTGACCGTCGAGAATGTCCAGGTAGCGCTCGAAGGCCCGGCGAGACCAGGCATTGTCGAGGCTGACATCGTCGTAGTGGCCATAGCGCAGTGACTCGGCCACTTCCACGGCCGCTTGACGCTGGGCCTCGGTGGGTTGCAGCGCTGCCTGGGCGGCGGTGGCGACCATCAGCAGCCCCACCAAGGCAACCGAACGCCCAAGGGTGGCAAACAGGCTCATCAATGAAGCACTCCCGGTTTCATGTACACTTCTTCCCTAGACCCTCGCGCGGCTGTCGAGTTGCGTGGACCGAGCTGGCATTGTAGCAGCTCGGATCGATCGTATGACCCCGGATGATCCAAGACCCCTGTATATAAGGAAGCCCATGTCACAGAGCGACCTGCTCGAGCGTCTGCTCGACTTCCTGCGCTGTTCACCCACCCCCTGGCACGCCGTGGCCAATATGGCCGCGCGACTCGAGGCTGCCGGATTCCGGCGTCTCGACGAGGGCGAGGCCTGGCGACTCGCACCGGGCGAGCGGGTCTATGTCACCCGCAACGACTCCTCGATCATCGCCCTGCAGCTGCCGCGGGACGCCCTGTCGGTGCTGCGCATGATCGGTGCCCACACCGACAGCCCGGGCCTGCGGCTCAAGCCCAATGCCGCCCAGACCGCCGCCGGCTGGTTGCAGCTCGGTGTCGAGGTCTATGGCGGCGCCCTGCTGGCCCCCTGGTTCGACCGCGACCTGGGCCTGGCCGGGCGCGTTCAGCTGCGCCATCCGGATGGCCGGCTCGAGGGCGTACTGCTCCATGTCGACCGACCGGTGGCGATCATCCCCAGCCTGGCGATCCACCTGGATCGCGAGGCCAACAACGGCCGCGCCATGAACGCCCAGACCGAGATGGCGCCGGTGTTCCTCCAGGGCGGCGAACGCCCCGACCTGGAGCGCTTGCTGCTGACCTGGCTGACCGAGCAGCATGGCCTCACGGGGGTCGAGATTCTCGACTTCGAGCTCGCCTTCCATGACATGCAGCCGCCCTCCCGGGTCGGCGTCGATGGCGAACTGGTCGCCGGGGCGCGGCTCGACAACCTGCTCTCCTGCTTCATCGGCCTGGAGGCACTGCTGGAGAGCGACGGCAGCCAGGGCGCCTTGCTGGTGGCCAACGATCACGAGGAGGTCGGCAGTGCCAGCGCCTGCGGGGCCCAGGGGCCCTTTCTCGGCGATGTGCTGCGGCGGGTCAACGCCCAGCTCGGGGAGGCCGGCGACGAGGGCTTCATCCGCCTGATCCAGGCCTCGAGGATGATCTCCTGCGACAACGCCCACGCCCTGCACCCGAACTTCCCGGACAAGCATGACGCTGCCCACGGTCCGGCGATCAACGGCGGGCCGGTGATCAAGGTCAACGCCAACCAGCGCTATGCCACCAACAGCGCCACGGCCGCCATGTTCCGCGATCTATGCCGCGAGGCGGGTGAGCCGGTGCAGACCTTCGCCGCCCGGGCCGACATGGCGTGCGGCAGCACCATCGGGCCGATCACCGCCACCGAGCTCGGTGTGCCGACCCTCGACGTCGGCGTGGCCCAGTGGGCGATGCACTCGATCCGCGAGACCGCGGGGGGGCGCGACGTGGCCTCGCTGACCCGGGTGCTGACCGCCTTCTGCAACCGTTCCCGGCTGGCCTGAGTTCGCCACGGGGCGTCGGCCGAAGCGCAGCCACGAAAAAACCCGACGCCAATAGCGCCGGGTTTTCGAATCTCTGGTGGCTACGCCCTGACTCGAACAGGGGACCCCATCATTATGAGTGATGTGCTCTAACCAACTGAGCTACGTAGCCTTGCAACGGGGGCGAAGTTTACGGATCCGCCTCCGTCAGGTCAAGGTTTCTGCTTACACATTGAAGCGGAAGTGGATGACGTCGCCGTCCTGGACCATGTACTCCTTGCCCTCCAGGCGCCACTTGCCGGCATCCTTGGCGGCCTGTTCGCCACCCAGGGTGACGAAATCGTCGTAGGAGATGACCTCCGCGCGGATGAAGCCCTTCTGGAAGTCGGTGTGGATCACCCCGGCCGCCTCGGGGGCGGTGGCGCCCACCTTCACCGTCCAGGCTCGCACCTCCTTGACCCCGGCGGTGAAGTAGGTCTGCAGGCCGAGCAACTGGTAGCCGGCGCGGATCACCCGGTCGAGGCCGGGCTCCGCCATGCCCATCTCGTCGAGGAACATGGCGCGTTCCTCATCGTCGAGCTCGGCGATCTCGGCCTCGAGCTGGTTGCACACCGGCACCACCACGGCGCCTTCCGCGGCGGCGATCTCGTTGACCACCTCGAGGTAGGGGTTGGCCTCGAAGCCATCCTCGTTGACATTGGCGATGTACATGGTCGGCTTCAGCGTCAGCAAGCCGAAGCTCTTGAGCTGGCGCTTCTCGTCGTCGTCGAGGCCGAAGCTTCTCAGCGGCAGGCCCTCGGCGAGGTGCGGCTGGATGCGCTCGAGGATCGCCTTGGTGGCGATGGCCTCCTTGTCGCCGCCCTTGGCCACGCGCACCAGGCGCTGGATCGCGCGCTCGACGGTGTCGAGGTCGGCCAGCGCCAGCTCCATGTTGATGATCTCGATGTCGGCCCGCGGATCGACCTGGTTGGCCACATGGATGACGTTGTCGTTGTCGAAGCAGCGCACCACATGGGCAATGGCCTGGGTCTCGCGGATATTGGCCAGGAACTGGTTGCCGAGCCCCTCGCCCTTGGAGGCGCCCGCCACCAGGCCGGCGATATCGACGAACTCCATGGTGGTGGGCAGCACCTTCTGCGGCTTCACGATCTCGGCCAGGGCATCGAGGCGCGGGTCGGGCATCGGTACGATGCCGACGTTGGGCTCGATGGTGCAGAACGGGAAGTTCTCGGCGTCGATACCGGACTTGGTCAGCGCATTGAAGAGCGTGGACTTGCCGACGTTGGGCAGGCCGACGATACCGCAGTTGAAACCCATGGAAGTGTCCTGGAAAGCGTGTTCGAAATTGGCGATTGGCCGGTATTCTACTCGACCGAGCTGTAAGCCATAAGCCGTAAGCCGTAAGAAAACCCATCCCGGCCAGCAGTGGGGGTGACTTACAGCTTCCAGCTTATGGCTGGCTTTTCAGCTGGAGGCGGAAAAGCTGTGCAGCCGGTTCATGGCGCGGGCCCAGTCGCCGGCCAGCGCCAGGGGCAGGGTGGCCAGGCATTCGTCGATGGCCGCCTCGATGGCCGTGTGCTCGGCCTTGCCGGGGCGCCCCAGCACATAGTGGGTCACCTGGCGGGCGTCGCCGGGGTGGCCGATACCGATGCGCAGGCGATGGAACGACCTGTCGTTGCCCAGCGCGCTGATGGTGTCGCGCAGGCCGTTGTGGCCACCGTGACCGCCGCCCTGCTTGTACCGTGCGGCGCCGGGGGGCAGGTCGAGTTCGTCGTGGGCCACCAGTAACTCGTCCGGGGCGAGGCGGAAGAACTGGCACAGTGCCGCCACGGCGCCGCCGCTGCGATTCATGAAGGTGCTCGGGTTGAGCAGGTGCAGGTCATGGCCATCGAGTTGCACCCGGGCATACAGGCCGAGGAATTTCTTCTCGGGGCGCAGTTCCCCGCCGGCCTGGCGGGCCACGGCCTCCACCAGCCAGGCGCCCGCATTGTGGCGGGTGGCCTCGTAATCGGCACCGGGGTTGCCCAGCCCGATGATCGCTTTGACCTGGCTCATCGTCGCGGTCTCCAAAAAAAATCAAGCGCGAAAGCGCTTGATCGGAAGAGGGAGGGGGCCATGCACGCATGGCCCCGGGGCAGACGCGATTACTCGGCGCTGCCTTCGCCTTCTTCGCTTCCACCTTGGTCGCCTTCGTCTGCGGCTTCCTCACCGCGGACCTTGGCCTTGGTGATGCTCAGTACGGCGTTGTCGTGGTCCTCGCCGTGGGTCAGGTCGACCAGGGTGACACCGGCCGGCACCTGGAGATCGGACAGGTGCAGGGTGGTACCTAGCTCGACCGCGGCGATGTCGACTTCCAGGTAATCGGGCAGGTCCTTGGGCAGGCAGCTGATCTGGATCTCGTTGGAGAGCACGTGCAGCTCGCCACCCTGGTCCTTGATGCCGGCACACTTGTCTTCGCCCACCACGTGCAGCGGCACGTTGATGGTGATCTCGTGGGTGGCGTCGACGCGCAGGAAGTCGGCGTGGGTGACCAGCGGCTTGAAGGGGTGGCGCTGCAGGTCACGGACGACGACCTGCTCGCTCTTGCCGTCCACTACCAGGTTGATCACCGAGGAGAAGAAGGACTCGTCCTCGATCGCCTTGTAGAAGGGCGCCTTCTCGACGGAGACCGGCTGGGGGGCCTGTTCGCCACCGTAGATGATGGCCGGCACCTGGAGGTTCGCACGACGCAGGCGGCGGCTCGCACCTTTCCCCAGGTCGTTGCGAACGCTGGCATTGAGGGTAAAATCGGACATGGTGTTGCCTCTTGCTTGATGTAAGGGAGGCGTTGCGGCCCGCGACCTGACCGCAGCGTTCCCGAAAGCCCCGCAGGGCGCTATTCCGGCGCGTGTCCCGAGCTTCAGTGGAACATCGCGCTGACGGATTCCTCGTTGCTGACCCGGCGGATCGCCTCGGCGATCAGCCCGGCCACGCTCAATTGGCGAATCTTGCCGCTGCGCCGCGCGGTGTCGGACAGCGGGATGGTATCGGTAACGACGACCTCGTCGAGCACCGAGCCGGTGATGTTGTCGACCGCGGGACCGGAGAGGATCGGGTGGGTGGCGTAGGCCACCACGCGGTGAGCGCCGTGCTCCTTGAGTGCTTCACCGGCCTTGCACAGGGTGCCGGCGGTGTCGATCATGTCGTCGACCACCACGCAGTTGCGCCCCTCGATCTCGCCGATGATATGCATCACCTGGGCCTGGTTGGCCTGGGGGCGACGCTTGTCGATGATGGCGAGATCGGCGTTGAGCTGCTTGGCGATGGCGCGGGCACGCACCACGCCGCCCACGTCCGGTGAGACCACCACCAGGTCCTCGTAGTTCTGGCGCTCGATGTCGTCGAGCAGGATCGGCGAGCCGTAGACGTTGTCCACCGGCACGTCGAAGAAGCCCTGAATCTGGTCGGCATGCAGGTCCATGGTCATGACCCGGTCGACCCCGGCCTTGACCATCATGTCGGCGACGATCTTGGCGGAGATCGGTACCCGGGCGGAGCGCACGCGACGATCCTGGCGGGCATAGCCGAAGTAGGGCACCACGGCGGTGATCCGTGAGGCGGAGGCCCGGCGCAGGGCATCGACCATCAGGATCAGTTCCAGCAGATTGTCGTTGGTCGGTGCACAGGTGGATTGCAGGACGAAGACGTCCTTGCCGCGCACGTTCTCGTTGATCTCGACCGCGATCTCGCCGTCGCTGAACTGGCCCACCGTGGCGTTGCCCATGCGGGTGTCCAGACTCTCGGCAATCTTCCGGGCGAGGTCGGGATTGGCGTTCCCGGCGAAAACCATTAATTTTGACACGCGCAGCCACCTTTGCAGTGTTGGGGATCTCTGGGGGTCATGCCTGCGGGCCGGCGCCGCACTCATCGACCCAGCACGGCATGGAGAGGGGAGTGGTTGACGCCCCGTGTCAGGAAGGCCTGCCAGCGATGCCGGGTCGCTTCGGCCAGCAGGCGGTCTGCCTCGGCCTCGCTCGGAAGCCGGGCGAAGACACAGGCACCGGTGCCGGTCAGCATGGTCGGGGCCCGGCTCGCCAGCCAGTCGAGGGCCCGTGCCACCTCCGGATAGAGTTCCCGCACCGTGGCCTCGCAGTCGTTGCGCCAGCTCGACGCTCCCCCCTGCAGTGCGCGCGCCATGGTAATCGGGGGGGTGTCGCGTGTCAATTGCGCGGCCCCGAACACCGCCGGGGTGGACACCGCCACGCGGGGATGGATCACCACGAACCAGGGGGTGTCGAGCTCGACCGGGGTGAGGCGCTCACCGATGCCTTCGGCCCAGGCGGCCCGGCCGTGGACGAAGACCGGCACGTCGGCGCCGAGCCCCAGGCCCAGTACCGCCAGGCGATCGAGGTCGAGGCCGAGTCCCCACAGGCGGTCGAGGCCGAGCAGCGCGGTGGCCGCGTCGGAGCTGCCGCCGCCCAGGCCGCCACCCAGGGGCAGGCGTTTCTCCAGGCGAATCTCGGCGCCGAGCCGGCAGCCGGTTTCGGCCTGCAGCGCCCGCGCGGCCCGCAGGATCAGGTTGTCCTCGGCGGCGATGCCGGGCAGCGCCGGCGTCAGGCGAAGCTCGCCGTCCTTGCGTGGCGAGAGGTGCAGGGTGTCGCCATGGTCGAGGAACTGGAACAGGGTCTGCAGCTCGTGGTAGCCGTCGGGTCGCCGGCCGGTGATCCGCAGCAGCCGGTTGAGCTTGGCCGGTGCCGGCAGCGTGAGGAGACCCGGCTCAGGCATCGTCGAGGACCGGGCGCCAGTCGGTGACCACCAGCGTCACCCGCAGCTCGTCGATCTCCATGACCAGGCGACGCGGCAGCCACACCTCCTCGACGAGTATCCAGTCGCGATAGTCGATCTGCCAGCCGTCCTGGCGCAGGCGCAGCGGAAAGCCCAGTTCGTCGTGCTCGAGCTGGTGCTCGCTGGCCTCGGAGGGCAGGCCGCGGATCCAGTCGGAGAGCGCGCTCACCGGCAGCGACCAGCCGAGCTGCCGCTCCATCAGCGCTTCCGGGGTCTGGGCCTCGAAGCGGCCCTCGGCGGTGGTCAACGAGAAGCGCCCCTCGCGGCCCTCGAGGGTGCTGCGGCCGCTGCCGAAGGGCCCGCTGATCAGCAGGCGGTAGTAGTGGGGGTGCTGGCTCCAGTCGAGGTTGGCGCTGGTCGACTCCTGGGGCATGCGCAGGCCGGCCTTGCCGGCCAGCACCCAGGTGTCGAGGTTCTCGATCCGGTCGGCCTGGGCCGCCCACTGGCCGGCGGCACGTTCGCCGTCCGGGGCCGGGGGGCGCCCGGCACAGCCGGCCAGCAGGACCAGGATCAGCAGGGGGATCAGCAATCGCGGCGGGGTGGCATGTGGCATGGAGATCTCTCGTCGTGGTGTTCGCGTCGGGCGGCGAGCGCTCAGGGGCTCAGCTCGGGGATCCGTTCGAGCAGGTCGTCGAGCAGCGGGCGTACGTCGAAGCGCTCGATGGCCTCGCGCACCAGGGCACGGGCCTCATCGCGGCGTTCCAGCGCCCAGAGCACCTCGGCCAGGTGGGCGGCGATCTCCTGGTCGGGCATGGCGCCATACGCCCGCTCGAGCCAGGGGAGGGCGCGCTCGGGGTCGCCGAGGCGGAAATGGACCCAGCCCAGGCTGTCCATGATGGCGGGGCTGCCGGGCTCGAGTTCGTGGGCCCGCTCGATCATCTCCCGGGCCTCCTCCAGGCGCCCCTCGATGCCGAGGTCGGCCAGGGTATAGCCCAGGGCATTGAGGGCGGTGACATTGTCGGGGTTGCGCTCGATGACGCGCCCCAGGTCGCGCTCCATGGCCTCGAGGTCGCCGGCCTCCCAGGCGCGCATGGCGCGCAGGTAGAGCAGTTGTTCGTCGTTGGGGGTGCGGTCCAGTTCCCGGTCGAGCAGGGCGTCGGCATCGTCGGATCGCCCGGCACGCTCCAGCAGTTCCACTTCCAGCGATACCAGGTCGGCGAAATAGGTTTCGTGGCGCAGCCGCTCGATGCGCAGGAAGGCCCGGGCGTCGATCAGCCGGTCGTCCTCGATCAACATGCTGGCGGCGCTCAGGCGTGCCGGCAGGAAGTCGTCGCCCGGTGGCACCTGGCGGTAATAGAGCAGGGCGTTGTCGACCTCGCCTTCCGCCTCGGCGATGGCGCCGAGCAGGTAGAAGGCCTGCGCCGGGGTGTCGGTCTCGCCGACCAGTGGCAACAGCAGGCGTCGGGCCGGCTCGGGGTGGTTCTCCTCGAGATAGAGCTGGGCCAGCGCCAGGCGCAGCTCCTGATTGTCGGCCTGGGACTCGAGCAGGTTGTCGGTCTGTGCCTCGGCGGCGTCGATGTTGCCCAGGCGCAATTCGCTCTGGGCCAGCATCAGGACAAAGCGCGGATCGCCGGGGGAGATGGTCAGGCCGCGTCGTACCGCCTCACGAGCCCGTGTGTGGTCGCCGGACTCCTGGGCCAGGCGTGCCTGGGCCAGCCACAGTTCGGGACGTTCCGGCGAGCGTTCGGCCAGCCGATCGAGGCGGCGCTGGGCGGAGGTGGTGTCGCCGACGGCGACTTCCAGCAGGGCGGTGGCCAGTTCGGCATCGTGATGCTGGGGGTGTTCGTCGGCCCCCGGGCGCGCCAGGTGGTGCCGCATCAGCTCCAGCAGCGGGGCCGGGTCGGCCCTTTCGCCCAGGGCCAGTTCGACGAAGGCGGTCAGTTCCCCCTGGCCGCCCCGCGCGACCACCTGCAGCCGCTGGGCCAGCGCCTCGGGCCAGTCGCCGCGCTGCAGGGCCAGGCTGGCGAGCAGCCGGGTCGGCGCGTCGGAATCGGGGGCCAGGGTGCGCCACAGCTCGGCGGTGTCGGTGAGCAGCTGGGGGTCGTTGCTGAAGCGGGCAGCCAGGGCGGCACGCTCCACCAGCGCCACCGAACCGTAGCGTTCGGCACCCTCGAGGTAGCCGAGGGTGGCGCGTCGATAGTCGCCGCGCTGGCCGGCGAGCTCGGCGGTCAGCAGGCCGGAAAGGCCCTGGGCATCGAGTCCGCGCTCGATGGGCGGCGCGCCGGCCAGCGGGTCGTCGCCCTGTGCGTTGTCGGAACCGGCCGGCAGGGCCTGGCAGCCGGCGACCAGCATCGTCAGTGCCAGGGGCGCCAGGCAGGACCGAACACAAAGGGGCAGGGTATCGAGTGCGGAGGGCATGCGAGTCTCGTTCAGGATGCCGAGCCGCCAGCATAACGGCTTGGCTGCCCCGGGCAAAGGTCGCCGCCACGGTCATGGCGCTAGGGCAGGCTGGGCTGTGCTAGAATTGGGCGCCTCGATATGGTGGGTGGACCCGCACCGCCGGATGAACTAGCGAAGACGCCGAACGCATGACGCTGCTTGCCCTTGGAATCAATCACCGGACCGCGACCGTGGAGGTGCGTGAACAGGTCGCCTTCACGCCCACCCAACTGGAGGCGGCGCTCGGGGAACTGCGTGGCCTGCCCGAGGTGCGCGAGGCGGCGGTGCTGTCCACCTGCAATCGCACCGAACTCTACTGCATTATCGACGCCAGCGGCGAACAGGCGATTCTCCACTGGCTGGGCCGCTTCCATGACCTCCAGGTGGAGGATCTTTCGCGCTGCGCCTATCACTACCTCGACAGCGACGCCGCCCGCCACCTGATGCGGGTCGCGGTGGGACTCGACTCCATGGTGCTCGGCGAGCCGCAGATCCTGGGCCAGCTCAAGGACGCCTACCAGAGTGCCCGCGAGGCGAGGGGGCTGGGCGGCGAGCTCGAGCGACTCTTCCAGCACACCTTCGCCGTGGCCAAGCAGGTGCGCACCGAGACCGGCATCGGCCGCAACCCGGTCTCGGTGGCCTATGCCGCGGTCAGCCTGGCGAGCCGCATCTTCGACGACTTCTCCCGGTCCCGGGCGTTGCTGATCGGTGCCGGCGAGACCATCGAGCTGGTGGCGCGTCACCTCCATGAAGCCGGGGTTCACCAGCTCACCGTGGCCAATCGCACGCGCGAACGCGCCGATCGCCTGGCCGGCTCCCTGGGCGGGCGCGCGATCACCCTGGACGAGATCCCCACGGCGCTGGAGCAGTCCGACATCGTCATCTCCTCCACCGCCGCGCCGCTGCCGATCCTCGGCAAGGGCATGGTCGAGCGGGCGCTGAAGAAGCGCCGCCACCGGCCGATCTTCATGGTCGACATCGCCGTGCCCCGGGACATCGAGCCGGAGGTGGGCGAACTCGGCGACGTCTTCCTCTATACCGTCGACGATCTCCAGGAGGTGATCGAGGAGAATCGCCGCCACCGGCAGGTGGCCGCCGACCAGGCCGAGTCGCTGATCGAGCACGGCGTGGGTGCCTGGCAGCATGAGCGGCGCATCCGCAGCGGTGGCGAGCTGATCCGCGACTACCGTACCCGGGCCGAGGCGCTGCGCGATCTCTCCGAGCAGCAGGCGCTGGCCGGGCTGGCCCGCGGCGAGGACCCCGAGGCGGTGGTGCGCCGCCTCGCCCACCAGTTGACCAATCGCCTGCTGCATCGCCCCACCGTGGCGCTGCGCCAGGCGGCCTCCGCCGAGCGCCACGACCTGCTCGATGCCGCCACGGCACTGCTGCTCGACGGCTCATCCGACAAGACCCCATAGGACTGCCCATGAAAGCTTCCCTGCGTCAGCGCCTCGACGCCTTCGCCGAGCGCTTCGAGGAACTCGCCGCCCTGCTGGCGGAGCCCGAGGTGATCGCCGACCAGGCTCGTTTCCGCGGCTATTCCCGCGAGTACGCCGAGCTCGAGGCCCTGGTGGACGCCTGGCAGCGCTACCGCACCATCGAGGGGGACATCGCGTCGGCCGAGCAGTTGACCGGCGACAGCGATGCCGAGATGCGCGAGCTGGCCGAGATGGAGCTGGCGGAGGGGCGCGAGCGCCTCGAGGCCATGGAGGGGCGGCTCAAGCAGCTGCTGGTGCCCAAGGATCCCGACGACCGGCGCAATGTGTTTCTCGAGGTGCGGGCCGGCACCGGTGGCGACGAGGCGGCGCTGTTCGCCGGCGACCTCTTCCGCATGTACTCCCGCTATGCCGAGAAGCGCGGCTGGAAGGTCGAGGTGGTCAGCGCCAGCCACGGCGAGCAGGGCGGCTACAAGGAGATCATCTCGCGGGTCAAGGGCGAGGGGGTCTATGCCCGGCTCAAGTTCGAATCCGGCGCCCACCGGGTGCAGCGGGTACCGGCCACCGAGTCCCAGGGACGCATCCATACGTCGGCCTGCACCGTGGCGGTGATGCCCGAGGCCGACGAGGTGAGCGACATCGACATCAACCCCAACGACCTGCGGGTGGATACCTTCCGCTCCAGCGGTGCCGGCGGCCAGCACGTCAACACCACCGACTCGGCGATCCGCATCACCCACCTGCCCAGCGGGGTGGTGGTGGAGTGCCAGGAGGAGCGCAGTCAGCACAAGAACCGGGCCAAGGCGATGTCGCTGCTCGCCGCCCGGCTCAGGCAAGCCGCGGTGGAGGGGCGTCGGCAGGCCCAGGCCGACGCCCGCCGCTCGCTGGTCGGGTCGGGCGATCGCAGCGAGCGCATCCGTACCTACAATTTCCCCCAGGGACGGATCACCGACCACCGCATCAACCTCACCCTCTACAAGCTCGGCGAGGTGATCAGCGGCGAACAGCTCGACGAGGTGATCGAGCCCTTGATTCACGAGTATCAGGCCGAGCAGCTCGCCGCCCTGCAGCAGGAGGCCTGATGTGCGGGAAGGGATAGTGCGGCTGGATGTCCTGGTGGCGCGGGGGGCGGCGCGCCTGGCGCGGGCCGGTTCGCCCAGCGCGCGCCTCGATGCCGAGGTGCTGCTGTGTCATGTGCTGGGGGTCGACCGTACCTGGCTCTATACCTGGGGCGACCGCGAGGCGCCGCGCCTCGAGCGCGCCCGCTTCGAGGCGCTCCTCGCGGCTCGTGCCACCGGCCGGCCGGTGGCCTACCTCACCGGTGAGCGGGAGTTCTGGGGGCTTCGGCTGGCCACCGCCCCGAGCACCCTGATTCCGCGTCCGGACACCGAGGCGCTGGTCGAGGCGGCCCTGGCCAGGGCCGTGGCGCCGCAGGGGCGGCTGCTCGACCTCGGCACCGGCACCGGGGCCATCGCCCTGGCGTTTGCCAGCGAGCGACCCGGGTGGCGGGTGCTGGGGGTCGACCTGCGGCCGGAAGCGGTGGCGCTGGCCCGGTGCAATGCCGAACGGCTGGGCATCGCCAACGCCGAGTTCCGCCAGAGCGACTGGTTCGTGGCGCTCACCGGCGAGGCGTTCGAGCTGATCGTCGCCAACCCCCCCTACGTGGCCGAGGACGACCCGCACCTGTCGATCGGTGATGTGCGCTTCGAGCCGCACGGCGCGCTGGTGGCGGAGGCGCAGGGCCTGGCCGACCTTCTCCACCTGGTGCGCGAGGCTCGCAATCACCTCGAGCCGGGGGGCTGGCTGCTGCTCGAGCACGGCTTCGACCAGGCCGCGGCGGTGCGCCGTGCCCTCGTCGCTGCGGGCTATGGGGAGGTGGCGAGCCTGCACGACCTGGCCGGCCATGAGCGGGTCAGCCTGGGGCGGCAGCGGCAGCACCGGCATTGACGGTGTGGCACTGGAGCCGCGCGGCCCCCTGTGGTACACCTTGGGGCAGGAAAAACTTCCAGACGCTGCCGTGATTACGTGACCGAACACTGGAGAGTCGCCATCGGTATGGTGATTTTCAGTCGATTCGCCTGCCATGGCGGCGTGTCAGCCACCCTCGACCGGCGTGCCATACGACAATGAAAGCCAAGACCCGCTCGCTCGACCGCATCGACCTCAAGATCCTGCGTTGTCTGCAGGAGAACGCCCGTATCTCCTATGTCGACCTGGCGTCCCAGGTGGGACTCTCCACCACGCCCTGCCTGGAGCGCGTCAAGCGCCTGGAGCGGGCGGGGATCATCCGCGGCTACAAGGCGGTGCTCGACCCCCGGGCACTCAAGGCCAACCTGCTGGTCTTCGTGGAGATCAGCCTCGAGACCCAGTCGCCGGCGGTGTTCGACGAGTTCCGCCGCGCCGTGGCCAAGCTGCCGCAGATCCAGGAGTGCCACCTGGTCTCGGGACAGTTCGACTACATCCTCAAGTGCCGCATCCCCGAGATGTCCGCCTATCGCCAGCTGCTCGGTGACGTGGTGCTGACCCTGCCCGGGGTCAAGGAGTCGAAGAGCTACGTGGTGATGGAGGAGGTCAAGGAAGACTTCTCGCTGCATGTGCCCGACATCGAGGAGTTCGAGGACAAGTGATTCGCCATGCCCATGAATGACGACGACCTGCTGCGCTACAGCCGCCAGATCATGCTCGAGCAGATCGACATCGCCGGCCAGGAGCGGCTGCTCGCCGGCCACGCCCTGGTGGTCGGCGCCGGCGGGCTGGGCTCGCCGGTTGCGCTCTATCTCGCCGCCGCCGGGGTGGGCCGGCTGACCCTGGCCGACGCCGACGAGGTCGAGCTCTCGAACCTGCAGCGCCAGATCGCCCACGGCCAGGCCGACATCGGCCGCAACAAGGCCGCGTCGGCCCGGGAGGCGGCGCTGACCCTCAACCCGGGCTGTGAGGTCGCCACCCTGACCTCGCACCTGGAGGGCGAGGCGCTGGCGCGAGCGGTGGGTGAGGCGGACGTGGTGCTCGACTGCACCGACCGCTTCTCGAGCCGCTATGCCATCAACGCCGCCTGCCGGGCCGCCGGGGTGCCGCTGGTCTCGGGGGCGGCGATCCGCTTCTCGGGCCAGCTGGCGGTGTTCGATCCCCGGGATCCCGAATGTCCCTGCTACGCTTGTCTCTATCCGCCCGGGGGCGATGACGAGGAGCTGCGCTGTGCCGAGAACGGGGTGGTGGCGCCGCTGGTCGGGCTGATCGGCTGCTTCCAGGCGCTCGAGGCGATCAAGCTGCTCAGCGGGGCCGGCACGCCCCACGGCGGGCTTTCCACCTTCGACGGCCTCACCGGCCAGTGGCGCCACTTCCGGGTGCCGAAGGACCCGGCCTGCCCGGTCTGTGGCTGAGTGCCGATGTCGCCTCTGATGGCCTTTTCTTGACGATATGATCGCCGGCGTCGCCGCTCTTCCGGCCATCTCGGCGACACCCGTTACCCCTTGAGGAGCCGCTTGTCGCGCGGAATGGGGGCGCATCAGCGCTCGGACTCTCGCCGGGTTGGCATGGTGGTTGTTATTGAATACTTGACATTGCGGGGGCGGCTGGTGTCAAACTGAGGGCATCACGAATAACAACGAGCGCTGCGCGCATGACGGCACAGATTCCTTCCTCTCCCCTCGCGTCCCCGCGGGTCGCCTCCTGGTACCGCGACTCCATCGACCCCGAGGTAGCCATCCACCCCGGTGACTGCCCGCCGCTGGCGGGCGAGGTGCGCGCCGATGTCTGCGTGATCGGCGGTGGCGTCACCGGTTGTTCGGCGGCCCTGCACCTCGCCGAGCGCGGCTACTCGGTGGTGCTGCTGGAGGCGGCCGAGATCGGCCATGGCGCCTCCGGCCGCAGCGGCGGGCAGATCCTGCCGGGGCTCGGCACCGATATCGCCACCGTGGAGCAGACGCTCGGCCTCGCGCGCGCCCGGGAGGTCTGGGAGATGAGTCGCGAGGCGGTGCGGCTGACCGCCGAGCTGATCGACCGCCATGCCATTCCCTGCGAACTCGCCTGGGGCTACCTGCACGCCGCGGTCAGGCCGCGTCATGTCCGCGAGCTGCTGGCCTTTCGCGACCGCCTGGCCCGCGACTACGACTATCGGGCGCTCGACTGGCTCGCGGGTGACGCCCTGCGTGCGCATGTGGTCACCGATGCCTACCCGGGTGCCCTCTTCGAGAGCGAGGGCGGCCACCTGCACCCGCTCAACTATACCCTGGGCCTGGCCCGGGCCGCCCGCCGGGCCGGGGCGGTCATCCACCAGGGCAGCCCCGCGGTCGAGATCCGCCGCGGCAAGCCCGCCTCGGTCGTCACCCCGGGCGGTCGCGTGACCGCCGACTTCGTGGTGATGGGCACCAACGCTTTCCAGAACGGCCTGATCCCCGAGCTTTCCGGGCGCATCATGCGCGCCGCCAACTACATCATCGCCACCGAGCAGCTGTCGGTCGCACAGGCTGAACGGGTGCTGCCATGCAACGATGCGCTGTCCGACGCCAACTTCGTGCTCGACTACTATCGCCTCTCCGCCGACCGGCGGTTGCTCTACGGCGGTGAAGTGAGCTACACCGGCCGCGAGCCGCGGGGGTTGCAGGCGCGCATGGACGCCAAGATCGCCGGGCTCTTCCCGGTACTGCGCGGCGTGCGCATCGACTATCGCTGGGGCGGCGAGGTGGCCATCACCCTCAACCGGGCGCCGGACTTCGGTCGGCTGGACGACAATCTCTACTACGCCCAGGGCTACTCCGGCCACGGCATGGCACTGGCGGGCCTGGCCGGCAGGCTGATGGCCGAGTCGGTGGCCGGGCAGAGCGAACGCTTCGACGTCTTCGCCGCCATGCCGCACCGCCGGTTTCCCGGCGGCGAGCGACTACGCACGCCGCTGCTGCTGCTGGCCACCACCTTTTACAAGCTGCGCGACCGGCTCTGAGCGGTCCCGGGGCGATGAATGCACCCGACACGGGCATGACACGAGGTTCCCATGAAAGACCTGGAAAGCTGGCTGAAGGAGCGACACATCACCGAGGTGGAGTGCCTGGTCAGCGACATCACCGGCATCGCCCGCGGCAAGATCACCCCGGTTTCCAAGTTCGTCGCCGAGAAGGGTATGCGCCTGCCCGAGAGCGTGCTGCTGCAATCGGTGACCGGCGACTACGTCGAGGACGACATCTACTACTCGCTGCTCGACCCCGCCGACATCGACATGATCTGCAAGCCCGATTCCGGCGCCGCCTACCCGGTGCCCTGGGCGCTGGAACCCACCGCTCAGGTGATCCACGACTGCTACGACAAGATGGGCAACCCCATCGAGCTCTCGGCGCGCAACCAGCTCAAGAAGGTGCTGGCGCTCTACGCCGAGCAGGGCTGGAAACCGGTGGTGGCGCCGGAGATGGAGTTCTACCTGACCAAGCGCTGCGAGGATCCGGACCTGCCGCTGCAGCCGCCCATCGGCCGCTCCGGCCGCCAGGAGACCGGCCGCCAGTCGTTCTCCATCGACGCGGCCAACGAGTTCGACCCGCTGTTCGAGGACATGTACGACTGGTGCGAGGCCCAGGGGCTCGACATCGATACCCTGATCCACGAGGAGGGCACCGCCCAGATGGAGATCAACTTCCGTCACGGCGACCCGCTCTCCCTGGCCGACCAGGTGTTCCTGTTCAAGCGCACCATGCGCGAGGCGGCGCTCAAGCACGACGTGGCGGCCACCTTCATGGCCAAGCCGGTGACCAACGAGCCGGGCAGTGCCATGCACATCCACCAGAGCGTGCTGGATGCAGAGAGCGGGCGCAGCGTCTTCTCCAACGACGACGGCACCATGAGCGAGCTGTTCCTGCAGCACATCGGCGGGCTGCAGAAGTACATTCCCGAGGCGCTGCCGCTGATGGCGCCCAACGTCAACTCCTTCCGCCGCTTCCTGCCCGATACCTCGGCTCCGGTGAACGTGGAGTGGGGCGAGGAGAACCGCACCTGCGGGCTGCGGGTGCCCGATTCCAGTGCCCAGAACCGGCGGGTGGAGAATCGTCTGCCGGGGGCCGACGCCAATGCCTACCTGGCCATCGCCGCGAGCCTGCTGTGCGGCTATATGGGCATGATGCGCAAGATCAATCCCTCGGCGCCGGTGCAGGGGCGGGCCTTCGAGCGGCGCAACCTGCGCCTGCCCTTCACTCTGGAGATGGCGCTGGAGCGCATGGAGCACTGCGAGGAGCTTGCGACCTACCTGGGCAGCAAGTTCGTCACCGGCTATGTGGCGGTGAAGCGGGTCGAGAACGAAAACTTCAAGCGGGTAATCAGCTCCTGGGAGCGGGAGTTCCTGCTGCTTAGCGTGTAAGGCCCGGCCGCGCCGGGGGCCGTCCCGTTGAGACCGCCGCGGGACGCTCCGGACAGGCTGGGGTGTCGGCTTTTCTGATCCAACAACAACGACATAGAGGTGCCAAGATGTCCTACCAACGCAAGCTGTCCCTGGCCGTTGCCGCGGCCTCCCTGACCCTGGCCGCCGCGGCCGCCCAGGCCAATGAGGTACGGGTCTACAACTGGTCCGACTATATCGCCGAGGATACTCTGGAGCGATTCACCGCCGAGACCGGCATCGAGGTGGTCTACGACGTCTACGACAGCAACGAGGTACTGGAGGCGGCGCTGCTCTCCGGGCGTTCCGGCTATGACGTGGTGATCCCCTCCAACCACTACCTGGTGCGTCAGATGGCCGCCGGCGTCTATGGGAAGCTCGACCACGACAAGCTGCCCAATATCGTCAACCTGGACCCGGCCCTGCTCGCACAGCTGGAGAACGTCGATCCAGGCAACCACTACTCCATCCCCTATATGTGGGGCACCAACGGCATCGGCTACAACGCGGGGCGCCTCCAGGACATCCTCGGCGAGGACGCCCCGCTGGACTCCTGGGCGCTGCTCTTCGACCCCGAGGTGACCGGGGCCCTGCACGCGGCGGGTTGCGGCATCTCCATGCTCGACTCCGGGGACGAGATGCTGCCGGCGGCGATGGCCTACCTGGGGCTCGATCCCCATAGCACCGACGCCGATGATATTGCCCAGGCCGGCGATGCCATCGCCGCGGTGCGCGAACATATCACCTACTTCCACTCCTCCCGCTATATCTCCGACCTGGCCAATGGCGACCTCTGCGTGGCCGCCGGCTATTCCGGCGATATCTTCCAGGCCGCCGACCGTGCCGAGGAGGCCGGCAACGGTCACGAGATCGCCTATACCATTCCCAGGGAAGGGGCGGCGCTGTGGTTCGACCTGATGGCCATCCCCGCCGATGCGCCCAACCCGGAGAACGCCCACGCCTTTATCAACTTTATCCTCGAACCGGAGGTCGCCGCCGGCATCACCGAGTACGTGCTCTTCGCCAACCCCAACCGGGCGGCCAACGACTACCTGCCCGAGGAGATCCTGAACGATGCCTCCATCTATCCCACCGAGGAGGTGATGGAGAAGCTGTTCGTGGCCAAGGCCAAGCCGCTCGCCGCCCAGCGGGTCATCACCCGCACCTGGAACCGGGTCAAGTCCGGCAACTGATCGGCGCGCCGCCCCTTCGCCATGCGAGGGGGGGCCGCTTTCCCTTCGCGGATGTCCTGGAGACTAGTGCAATGACCCAACCCATGACCCTGGCCGATACCCCAGCCCAGGTGCATCCGGCGAGAGAGACCACGCCGTCATCGGGCAAGAGTTCGCGTGTCCAGAAGGAGACGTTGATGGAGATCCGCCGCGTCAGCAAGCGCTTCGACGAGGTGCTGGCGGTGGATGACGTCAACCTGACCATTCGCCGCGGCGAGATCTTCGCCCTGCTGGGGGGCTCCGGCTCCGGCAAGTCGACGTTGCTGCGCATGCTGGCCGGCTTCGAGAAACCCAGCGAGGGACAGATCCTGCTGGAGGGGCAGGATATTTCCCGCACGCCCCCCTACGAGCGGGCCATCAACATGATGTTCCAGTCCTATGCGCTCTTCCCGCATATGACGGTGGCCGAGAACATCGCCTTCGGCCTCAAGCAGGACAAGTTGCCCAAGGCGGAGATTCGCGAGCGGGTCGCCGAGATGCTCAAGCTGGTGCATATGGAGGGTTTCGCCAAGCGCAAGCCCCACCAGCTTTCCGGTGGCCAGCGCCAGCGCGTGGCCCTGGCCCGCTCCCTGGCCAAGCGCCCCAGCCTGCTGCTGCTCGACGAGCCCATGGGCGCCCTGGACAAGAAGCTGCGCACCGAGATGCAGCTCGAGGTGGTGGAGATCCTCGAGCGGGTCGGGGTGACCTGCATCATGGTCACCCACGACCAGGAGGAGGCCATGACCATGGCCGACCGGGTGGCGATCATGTCCGACGGCTGGATCGTCCAGGTGGGCTCGCCCATGGACGTCTACGAGAGCCCGGCCAATCGCATGGTGGCGGAGTTCGTCGGTACCGTGAATCTGTTCGCCGGGGAGATCGTGGTGGACGAGGCGGATCATTGCATCATCGATAGCCCCGAGCTGGGGCGGCGTATCCGCATCGATCACGGCATCAGCACCCCCGCCGACGAGCGCGGCGTCTGGGTGGCGGTGCGCCCGGAGAAGACCCTGTTGAGTCGTGAGCGGCCCGAGGGCGACTTCAACTGGGCCGCCGGCACGGTGGAGGATATCGCCTACCTGGGCGGGCTCTCGGTCTACTACGTGCGCACCGAGCAGGGCCATCTGGTCAAGGTGAGCCTGGCCAATACCACCCGCCGCAGCGAGCGTCCCAGTTGGGGCGATACGGTCTATATCCACTGGGATGAACGCAGCGCCGTCGTCTTGCGTGACTAGCACTGCGCGACTCGCCGACCCTGGATTCCCCGCTCCCGATCGGAGACGACTTATGCCTGCCCTGACTTCGCAACGCCTGCGGCGGTGGCTCAAGCCCCGTCGCGGCTGGGTCATCGCCGTGCCCCTGCTATGGCTGACCCTGTTCTTCCTGCTGCCCTTCGGCATCGTGCTCAAGATCAGCCTCTCCGAGGCGGCCATCGCCATTCCGCCCTACAGCGCCATGGTGGATGTTGGCGCCGAGACCCTGAGCCTGGTGGTGACCTTCGGCAACTACCTCTTCCTGATGTCCGACAGCCTCTATGTGTCGGCCTACTGGGGCTCGCTGAAGATCGCCTTCGTCTCGACCCTGGCCTGCCTGCTGATCGGCTACCCCATGGCCTATGCCATGGCCCGGGCCCCGGCCCACTGGCAGCTGGTGCTGCTGCTGCTGGTGATGCTGCCCTCCTGGACCTCCTTCCTGATCCGGGTCTATGCCTGGATGGGGATCCTCAGCAACAACGGGCTGGTCAACAGCGTGCTGCTCTGGGCCGGGCTGATCGACACGCCGATCCGCATGATGAACACCAACTTCGCGGTGATCCTCGGCATCGTCTACGCCTATCTGCCCTTCATGGTGCTGCCGCTCTACGCCAACCTGACCCGCCTCGACGGCTCCCTGCTGGAGGCCGCCTCGGATCTCGGTTCGCGGAGCCTCAATACCTTCCTCAGGGTGACCCTGCCGCTCTCCAAGGGCGGGATCATCGCCGGCTCCATGCTGGTGTTCATTCCAGCGGTGGGGGAGTACGTGATCCCCGAGCTGCTGGGCGGCCCCGATACGCTGATGATCGGCAAGGTGCTATGGGAGGAGTTCTTCAACAACCGCGACTGGCCGGTGGCCTCGTCGCTGGCCATGGTGATGCTGGCGCTGCTGTTGATCCCCATCGCGCTCTTCCATCGCTATCAGTCCCGTGAACTCAAGGAGTGACCATGAGAAAGCCATCCTTTACCACGGTGATGCTGATCTTGGGGCTGGTGTTTCTCTACCTGCCGATGCTGATCCTGGTCTTCTACTCCTTCAATGCCTCGCGGCTGGTCACGGTCTGGGCGGGCTTCTCCGGGCGTTGGTATATCGAGCTGTTGCGCGACCAGCAGATCCTCGATGCGGTCTGGACCAGCCTGCGGATTGCCTTCTTCTCCGCCAGCATGGCGGTCTGCCTGGGGACCCTCGCCGCCTTCGTGATGGTGCGCTTCGGTCGCTTCCGCGGCAAGACGGCGCTGGCCAGCATGATCACCGCGCCCCTGGTGATGCCGGAGGTGATCACCGGCCTCTCGCTGCTGCTGCTGTTCGTGCATATGGCGGAGCTGATCGGCTGGCCAGGGGATCGTGGCATGACCACCATCTGGATCGCCCATACCACCTTCTGCAGCGCCTATGTGGCGGTGGTGGTCTCCTCGCGGCTGCGCGAGGTAGACCTCTCCCTGGAGGAGGCGGCCATGGACCTGGGCGCCCCCCCGGTGAAGACCTTCTTCCAGATCACCCTGCCGGTAATCGCCCCGGCGCTGGCCGCCGGCTGGCTGCTGGCCTTCACCCTCTCTCTTGATGACCTGGTGATTGCCAGCTTCGTCTCCGGGCCCGGCGCCACCACCCTGCCCATGGTGGTCTTTTCCTCGGTGCGTCTCGGGGTCTCACCGAAGATCAATGCCCTCGCCACCCTGATCATCCTGGCGGTGTCGCTGGCCACCTTCCTGGCCTGGTACCTGATGCGCCGCAGCGAGGCCAAGCGGCGCCAGGCGATGCAGTTGGCGATGCAGGAGGCCTGAGCCTCCTAGGTGATGATAATGCAGTTGTAGTGGAATACTCGACGATCGGAGTGGTCGGGTACGACCCCGAAGCCCCAATGGCTTGTTGCCGTTGGGGCATTTTTTGGCGAATTTTAGGTGTCTGGCTAGCCATCAAGCTGGGCGGTTATGCTAGCATGGTTTAAATAATCAACACGTGAGGAGTGTGCCAATGACCGTCCAGCCGCCCGCCGCCCATGTGGCCTCCTGGTACGCGGCCACCGCCAACCCCGCCCCGGAGCGTCCGGGGCTCTCCGGCGAGATCGACTGCGACGTCTGCGTGGTGGGGGCCGGTTTCACCGGTATCTCGTCTGCCCTGCACCTGGCCGAGCAGGGGCTGTCGGTGGTGGTGCTGGAGGCCGCCCGGGTCGGCTTCGGCGCCTCGGGGCGCAATGGTGGCCAGATCGTCAACAGCTACAGCCGCGACATGGACGTGATCGAGGCCAAGTATGGGGCCGAGAGCGCCCGGGCCCTGGGCGACATGGCCTTCGAGGGCAACCGCATCATCCGCCACCGCATCGAACAGTACGGTATCGCCTGTGACCTGCGTGACGGCAACCTCTTCGCCGCCTGCAACGCGAAGCAGCTCGAGGGGCTCCGCGAGCACAAGGCGCTCTGGGAACGCTACGGCCATGATCAGTTGGAGCTGCTGGAGGGGGAGGCGGTCAAGCGGGAGGTGGGAAGCTCACGCTACACCGGTGCGCTGATCGACCACTCCGGGGGCCATATCCATCCCCTCAACCTGGTGTTGGGTCAGGCCGCCGCCGTCGAATCGCTGGGCGGGCGGATCTTCGAGCAGTCGCCGGTCACCGAGGTGGTCCACGGCGAGCCGGTGGTGCTGACGACGCCGCGCGGGAAGGTGCGCGCCGAACGGGTGGTGATGGCCGGCAATGCCTACCTGCAGGGGGTGCTGCCGGTGCTGGAGGGCAGGTCGATGCCCTGTGGCACCCAGATCGTCACCACCGAGCCCCTGGGCGAGGCGCTGGCCAGGGAGCTGATCCCGAACGACAAGGCGGTGGAGGACTGCAACTACCTGCTCGACTACTATCGCCTCACCGCCGACAACCGCCTGCTCTACGGAGGCGGGACCAGCTATGGCGGCCAGGATCTGGCCAGCATCGAGTCGGTGATACGCCCCAAGCTGCTCAGGACCTTCCCCCAGTTGGCCGACGTCAAGGTGGATTACGCCTGGAGCGGCAACTTCCTGCTGACCCTCAATCGCCTGCCGCAGTTCGGGGTGATCAACGGCAACGTCTACTACGCCCAGGGCTATTCCGGGCATGGCGTCACCTGCTCGCACCTGGCCGGCAAGCTGATCGCCGAGGTGATGCACGGCCAGGGCGAGCGCTTCGACGCCTTCGCCGGCATCCCCCACCTGCCGTTCCCCGGCGGGCGCCTGCTGCGGGTGCCGCTCTCGGCACTGGGGGCCTGGTACTACGCGACCCGCGATCGCCTGGGTGTCTGAACTCGGCGCCTGCAGCGGGTTCAATAGAGCCCGGTGATCTCGCCGTTGTCGTCGATATCGATATGGGCGGCGGCCGGATCGGCGCCCAGGCCGGGCATGGTGCGGATGTCGCCGCACAGGGCATAGAGGAAACCGGCGCCGGCGGATAGCCGCACCTCGCGCACCGGCAGGGTCCAGCCGGTGGGGGCGCCGAGCCGCGCCGGGTCCGCGGTGAGCGACAGGTGGGTCTTGGCGATGCACACCGGCAAGGCGCCATGGCCCTGCTGCCGATAGGCATCGAGCTGGTCGCGTGCTTCGGGGGAGAAGGCGACGTCGGCGGCGCCGTAGAGCCGGGTGGCGATGCGTTCGATCTTGGCGTCCGGCGGCATGTCGTCCGGGTAGAGGAAGCGGAACTCGCTGCCGCCGTCGGCGGCAGCGACCACGGCCTGTGCCAGCTCGATGGCGCCGGCGCCGCCGTCGCGGACATGGGTCGTGACCACGGCGCGGACGCCGGCGGCCTCGGCGATGTCGCGAATGACGGCATGCTCGCCGGGGCTGTCCGACGGGAAGGCATTGATCGCCACCACCGGCGTGACGCCGTGGGCGCGGATGTTGTCGATCTGCTTGATCAGGTTGGCGGCACCGGCGCGCACGTCCTCGGGGCACTCCGCCAGCATGGCGGCGGGAAGCGGCTTGCCGGGCACCACGCGGTAGTGCCCGGAGTGGTACTTCAGGGCCCGTACCGTGACCACGAGTACCGCGGCGTCCGGCGTCAGCCCGGAGGCGCGACACTTGATGTTGAAGAACCGCTCGGCCCCCATGTCCGCACCGAAGCCCGCCTCGGTGACGAGGTAGTCCCCGGCGTGAATGCCGATCCGGTCGGCGACGATGGAGGAGTTGCCGTGGGCGATGTTGCCGAACGGCCCGGCGTGGATGAGCGCCGGCGCGTGCTCCAGGGTCTGCAGCAGGTTGGGCTTGATCGCCTCCTTGAGCAGGGCGGTCATGGCGCCGGCCGCCCCGATCTCCTCGGCGGTGACCGGCTCGCCGGCGCGGGTGTAGCCCACCACCATGCGGCCCAGGCGCTGACGCAGGTCCCGCAGGGAGTCGGCCAGGGCGAGCACCGCCATGACCTCGGAGGCGGCGGTGATCTCGAAGCCGCTCTGGCGGGTGACGCCATCGGCGCGCGGGCCCAGGCCCGTGACGATGTGACGCAGGGCGCGGTCGTTGATGTCGACCGCCCGCTGCCAGCGAACGTTCTCCGGGTCCAGGTCGAGCTGGCGGCGATGGTGGAGGTGATTGTCGATCATCGCCGCGAGCAGGTTATGGGCCGCGGTGACCGCATGGATATCACCGGTCAGGTGCAGGTTGATGCGCTCCATGGGGACCACCTGGCTATAGCCGCCGCCGGCGGCTCCGCCCTTCATGCCCAGCGTCGGTCCCATGGAGGACTGTCGCAGGGCGACCGTGGCGGCATGGCCGAGCTGCTGCAGGCCCTGGACGAGGCCGATGGCGGTGGTGGTCTTGCCTTCGCCGGGTGGGGTGGGCGTGATCGCCGAGACCACCACGTAGCGAGCCCGCGGGCGCCCGGCGAGGGCATTCGCGGCACTCAGGTCCAGCTTGGCCACGCCCCGGCCGTAGGGTTCCACGGCCTCGCCGGGCACGTCCATGCGATGGGCGATCTCCTCGATGGGCCAGAGCCGTGCACCACGGGCGATGGTGAGGTTGTCCGGCAGCGACGGCCGCGCGTGCCTGACTTCTTGCGGGATGGTAGCCATCGCCCGACCTCCTGGCGTCTCAACCCTGAACTAGCCAACGGGGCATGCGGGTTGCGTTAGGCCCAGTATTCACGCCCGCGTGCGGCCGGTTTTGCTCATCCACGTCAATGGGCTTGGTCACAGCGACACCGGGCCGCGCAACTATCCCCGTGGATCGACTGTCGTTAAAGTAGCGAAGAGACAACCCGACTCCGGGAGGAAGGCGCGATGAAGTCCATTGCCACACCGGCGAACGGCCACTACGAGATCGGCTTCCTGCTGGTGCCGGGCTTCTCTCAGCTCGCCTTCTCCTCGGCGCTGGAACCGCTGCGCATGGCCAACCATCTCGTCGACCGCCGGTGCTACACCTGGCACCTGGTGAGCCGGGACGGCGCCCCGGTGAGTGCCAGCAGCGGTCTGCAGACCGGCGTGGACCATGGGTTCGACGAGGACCTGTCGCTGGACCTCGTGCTGGTGTGTGCCGGAGTCGACGTCCAGCGCCACTGCGATCGCGATACCCTGAGATGGCTGCGTCGCCTGGCCGGGCGACGCATTCCCCTGGGGGGGGTCTGCACCGGCGGCTACGTGCTCGCCCAGGCGGGGCTGCTCAACGGCTATCGCTGCACCCTGCACTGGGAACATATCTCGAGCATCCACGAGGCGCGCATGTTTCCCGAGGTGACCTTCACCTCGCAGCTGTTCGTCATGGACCGTGACCGCTACACCTGCTCCGGCGGCATCTCGCCCCTCGACATGATGCTCACTCTCATCGCCCGACAGCAGGGCCTGGAACTGGCCGAGGCCATCGCCGAGGAGTTCATCCACGAGCGGATCCGGGACGTCGGCGATCGTCAGCGCACCCCGCTCCGGGTGCGCCTCGGTCACAGCCATCCCAAGCTGGAGGAGGTGGCCACCCTCATGGAGGCGAACCTGCAGGAGCCGCTGTCGCTCGACGAACTGGCGAGCTATGCCGACCTCTCGCGGCGCCAACTGGAGCGGCTGTTCCAGCGCTATGTCGATTGCCCGCCGTTGAAGTACTACATGGACCTGCGCCTGATGCGGGCGCGACTGCTGCTGCGGCAGACCCACATGCCGATCACCGACGTGGCGCTGGCGTGCGGGTTCATCTCGCCGCCGCACTTCACCAAGTGTTACCACGACCGCTTCGGTCATTCGCCCAGTGGCGAACGCAAGCGGCGCAGTGACCGGGTGGCGGAGGCGGCGACCCAGCACGCCGAGGCGGCCCGCCCCCCCGGTGAGGAGTGAACGCGGCGCCGCGGTATCCAGTTTCCGGCCGGGTAGGCTCAGGATGAATCACCTACCGAGAGATCACATCTAGCTCCTGGGGCGCCGATTGTCCGGGTCATACAGGGCGCGATAACCGACGGCCTCGACGCGCAGTGGATAGTGCTCGCCGAAGTACTCCATGGCGAGCACGTGGCCCTCACGGGCATGCTCCGCCGGCAGGTAACCCAGGGCGATGATCCGGCCCAACGAGGGGCCGTAGGCGATGCTGGTCACGTAGGAGCGGCGCCCCAGGGCGTCCACCAGCACCTCGCCGCTCTCCGGGTCGAGGATCGGCGAGTGGCCCACCGGATAGCGGGGCACGCCCCCGGCGTCCCGGTTCTCGTCCAGGGTCAGGGTGCAGAGGTAGGCCGGCTGGCGCTCACGCTCGCGCTGCTCCAGGTAGGCGGCGCGGCCATGGAAATCCGCCGGTTTGACCCTGGGGCGCGCGAGCCCCGCCTCGACGAGGTTGTACTCGGTGAGCAGGTCGACGTTCTGCAGCCGCAGGCTCTTCTCCAGGCGGCGGCTGTTGGCGTAGGTCTCGATGCCCACCGGCGTCACGCCTTGTTCGTACAGCAGGTCCCACAGGGCGAGCCCGTAGCTGAACGGGATGTACAGCTCCCAGCCCTGCTCGCCCACATAGGAGATGCGGAAGGCCCAGATCGGCAGGCCGCGTACGCGGATCTCGCGGGCCGTGGCGAAGGGGAAGCGCTCGTCCTCCAGCGCCTGGGGGGTGTCGGCGAGCGCCTGCAGCGTGCGCCGGGCATTGGGCCCCCACAGGCCCAGGGTGGCCAGGGTGTCGGTGCGATCCTCGACATGCACGCGGGTCAGTCCCCTGGCCTCGGCCATGCGCGTCATCCACACGTAGTCGCGATGGCCGGTATCGCCGCCGCAGATCACCCGGAAGGCATCGGTGGCGAGGCGCACGATGGTCAGGTCGGAGTGCACGCCGCCGACCTCGTCGAGAAAGTGGGTGTAGACCCCCTTGCCGAGCGGCGTCTCGCCGCCCACCCGGGCCACCGAGAGGTACTCCAGCAGCGCCTCGGCGTCGGGCCCGGAGACGTCGAAGATGGCGAAGTGGGAGAGGTTGATCATGCCCACGTCCTCGCTCAGCGCGAGGTGCTCGGCGTTGGAGACCCGCCAGAAGTGGCGAGCGTCCCACTCGTTGGGGCGGTCGGGCACCCGGTCAGCGTAGCGCTCGAGCAGGTCCTCGTTGGCGGCATAGCCGTGGGCGCGCTCCCAGCCCGCCGCCTCCATGAAGTAGCCGCCGAGCGCCTGCTCCCGGGGCCAGAAGGGGCCGCGCCGCAGGTCGCGGCCCGAGGCGAAGGGCTCGCGGGGGTGCACCGGCGGGTCGTAGATCTTCCTGGCGATCTCGAGACAGCGCCCGCGGACATAGTGCGACGTCTTCTGCACCGGGTAGAAGCGCGCGATGTCGATGCCGTGGGGGTCGAGCTCCGGTCTTCCCCGGGTGATCCAGTCGGCGAGCACCTTGCCCATGCCCGGGCCGTCCTTGACCCAGACCGCCTCGCAGAACCACAGGCCGCGGGTCTCCGGTGACTCGCCGACCAGCGAGCCGCCGTCGACGGTGACCGACAGCAGGCCGTTGAACGAGTGCTTCTCGTCCCAGCCCAGTTCGCCGAGCGCGGGGGTGAGTTCCACCGCGCGGGTGAAGGCGTCCATGACCTGGTCGATCTCGAGGTCGCGCATGGACGGCGACAGCCGTGCCTGATGGCGCTCGAGGATCTCGTCGGGGGACACCAGGCGCGGGGCGGTGGCTTCGTAGTAGCCCCACTCGAGCCGACCGCCCTCGGCGGTCGTCGGATCACCGGTGTCGCGCATGTAGGCGGAGTTGCCCTGGTCGCGCAGCAGCGGGTAACCGATCTCCTCGCCGGTACCGGCGAAGACATCGAAGGGGCCGAAGAACAGCAGGGGGTGTTCCACCGGCATCAACGGCAGCGCCGCACCGGCCATGGCCGCCGGGATCGGCCCCCAGATCCCCGCGGTGACGATCACCACCGGGGTCTCGATATAGCCCTTGTCGGTTGCCACGCCACGCACCCGACCGTCCTTGACGTCGATGTCCAGTGCCGGGGTGTCGGCGAAGGCCCTGAGCCGGCCGGAGGCCACCGCCTGCTCGATCAGCTCGCCCGCCACCCGCTGTGAGCGGGGCACCACCAGCCCGGCGTCGGGGTCCCACAGCGCGCCCTGGATCAGCTCCCGCTGTACCAGCGGAAAGCGCTCGACGACCTCGTCGGGGCCGATGAGCCGGACATTGGTGCCGAACGCCTTGCCCGAGGCGACCTTGCGCTTGAGCTCCTCCATGCGCGCGTCGTCGCCGACGCGTGCCACCTCGAGGCCGCCGATGCGCCGATAGTGGCCCAGGCGCTCGTAGAAACGCCGGCTGTAGGTGGTGGTGTAGCACGACATCTTGTCGTGGGACGTCATGTAGCAGAAGTCGGAGGCGTGGGAGGTGGAGCCGATGTCCGAGGGAAGGGCGGACTTGTCGAGCCCCACGAGGTTGTCCCAGCCCAACTCGATCAGGTGGTGGGCCACCGAGGCGCCGACGATGCCGCCCTGGCCGATGATCACCGCACTTGCCTGCCTGGGTAGTGTCGCCATGACTGCTCTCCTGTGGTGACCCGCCCTTGTCACCATAATCCAAGCCAGGCCCTCTTGCTGTGCTGTGACGACTGCGACTTTCGTCGCTGCGACCGCAGGTTGCGACGCGGAGTTTGCCGATTGCGACAGCCAGGACGGGTCGGTGTCGCAGCCACCAAAGCGGCCGTCGTCGCTGGCGCCATGATCAGGTGCCGGCGGCACTAGCTTCGATTCAAGGACGGTGATCGCCGTCCCTCCGCGACCCCTTGGTACGGGTCAGGAACGGAAAGGAGACATGAGCATGTCCCAGGTCATCGAAAGCATCGAACATACTCGGGAGGCACCGGAGATCCTGCTCTACCCGAGGATCCGCAAGTCACCGTTCTTCTACGCCTCTCGCCGTCACGGAGTGCGCAAGTACAGCGTCTACAACCACCACTATCATCCGCGGCTGTATACCGACCCGGTCGACGAGTACTGGGCCCTGGTGCAGGGCGTCACCCTCTGGGACGTGGGCGTGGAGCGGCAGATCGAGATCGCAGGCCCGGACGCCTTCGCCTTCACCCAGATGCTGGTGCCCCGCGACATGCGCCAGTGCCGGGTCGGGCAGTGCAAGTACGTCTTCGTCACCGCACCCGACGGCGGCATCATCAACGACCCGGTGCTGCTGCGCATCGACGAGGATCGCTTCTGGCTGTCGCTGGCCGACAGTGACGTGATGCTGTGGTGCCAGGGGCTGGCCTACCACTCGGGCATGGACGTCACCATCCGGGAGGTGGACGTGGCACCGGTACAGGTCCAGGGCCCGAAGGCCAAGCAGGTCATGATCGACCTGTTCGGCGAGCGGGTGCTGGAGATCCCCTACTACCACCTCATGGAAGCGACGCTCGACGACATGTCGGTGGTGGTCTCGCGCACCGGCTATTCCGGCGAGATCGGCTACGAGATCTACCTCCGCGATGCGTCCCGTCACGGCGAGCGCCTCTGGCAACGGGTCTTCGAGGCCGGCCGGCCCCATCAGTTGCAGGTCATCGGACCCTGTCACATCCGCCGCATCGAGGGGGGGATCCTCGCCTTCGGCTGCGACATCTGGTACGACACCAACCCCTTCGAAGTGGGCATGGGCTACGACTGGATGGTCGACCTGCGCGGCGACGACGACTTCATCGGCCGCGCGGCGCTGGAACGCATCAAGGCCGAGGGGGTGTCGCGCAAGCTGGTGGGCGTGGAGATCGAGGGGCCGAGCGTCGGCTACTTCACCGACGGGGCGATGATCGATGTCTTCCCGGTATACGACACCGCCGGCGAACGCATCGGCCAGGTGACCTCGGCCACCCACTCGCCGCGCCAGGACCGCAATATCGGTTATGCCATGGTGCCGACGGCCCATGCCGAGCTCGGCACGCCACTGCGTATCGAGGCCAATACCGGGATGCAGGACGCCGTGGTGGTGCCGAAGCCGTTCCATGACCCGAGCAAGGAAATCCCCAAGGGCTGAGCCATGAACGACATGCAGCGGTTGGCGACGGTCGAGGCAGTCGGCAGGATCCGCGAGGTCCTTGCCGCCCCCCGCTACGAACTGCTGCCGCTCAAGGGTATGCAGGAGGCGGCCCGGTTCCTGCCAGCGGGGGCCGTGGTCACCGTGACCTGCTCGCCGCGGCACGGCCTCGAGCGGACCCTGGAGGCGGCCGAGTGGCTGGTGGGGGCGGGCTTCCAGGCGGTGCCCCACATCGCCGCCCGCCTGGTTCGTGACCCGGCCCACCTGCGACGGTTGGTGGCGCGCCTGCTGGCCGCCGGCATCGACGACTGCTTCGTGGTGGGGGGGGACGCCGAGCGCCCCGCGGGGGACTACGCCGGCGGCGTGGAGCTCCTCGAGGCCATGGCGGCGATGTCGTCACGGCCCTCGCGCCTCGGGGTCCCCGCCTATCCCGAGGGCCATCACCGCTTCGATGACGCCACCCTGCAGCGGGTCCTCGATGCCAAGGCGGCGCTGGCCGACTACGCCGTGACGCAGATGTGCTTCGAGGCCTCGACGGTGCTGGCCTGGCTCGAACGGCAGCGCCGATCCGGCATGACCCTGCCGGTCTATGCCGGGATCCCCGGCGTGCTGGAGCGTACCCGCTTGCTGTCGGTGGCCATGCGCCTCGGGCTCGGCACCTCGACACGGGTGTTGAGTCGCCGTACGGGGCTGGTCGGGCGCCTGCTGCAGCCCGCCGTCTATCGTCCCGACGACCTGCTGCAGGGGCTTCTCCCGGCCGTCGGGGACGGCGGGATCGCCGGCCTGCATGTCTACAGCTTCAACCAGGTGGGCGCCACCCGCGCCTGGCTCGATGCGCATCACGCCGCGCACTGTCGGGGGCTCGGGCTCGAAGCGTTGGCGACGCCCGAGCCCGCTCCCGCCGGGCCGCCCGGCTGACCCGGCCAGGCGAGCATCGGGGCTGTCGTCATCCACCGACAGCTGGTCAGAGAATATGGAAGTCACTGCTGGGCGCTGTCACCGTCCCCCGGTCGGCATATACTCGGGTCATCGCTTCGAGGAGGCGCAGGAAGCGCCACTCGATATCGCAATCCTTCCCGTGTCATGCATCTCCCGGAGCCGATGCCCTCATCATCGCAAGAGGCGCCCGAGCGCCCCCAAGGAGGTGACAGATGAGCAAGTCGATCGTAGTGGGCACGACCCTGGCGGTGTTGGGGCTGGGTGGGCTGGCCTTCGGGGCCTGGCAGGTTCAGCAGCAGGAGAGCGGGCCGCAGTACGCCGAGATCGTCGGCGTCGAGGCGCTGACCCGCACCGTGGAGACGCCCCGCGAGGTGTGCGAGGACGTGGTGGTGAGCCAGGCGGCACCCAGTCAGGCCCCCAGCCGAGACCCCCACCGGATCGTCGGCACCGCCGCCGGGGCCATCGTCGGTGGCCTGCTCGGCAACCAGGTGGGCGGTGGCAGTGGCAAGAAGCTCGCCACCGTGGCCGGTGCCGTGGGCGGTGGCCTGGCCGGACGCGAGGTCCAGGAACGCGTCGAGGCCAATCAACGGGCCCAGGCGGCCCCGATCCAGACCACCCAGCGCCAGTGCCATACGGTGGTGGATACCCATCAGGAGACCGAGGGTTACGAGGTCACTTGGCAGCATGGTGACATGGTGCAGACCAGCCGCCTGGACAACCCGCCCCAGGGCGACCGGGTACTGCTCGAGGAGGGACAGCCGCAGTGGCAGGCGGTGGTCTCGCAGGGCGGCTGACCCCACCCTGCGACAAGTCATGAACGCCAGCGCCCCGGCCAGGAATGGCCGGGGCGCTGGCGTCTGGGGGCGGCTCAGCTCAGCAGGTGGCCCAGGGCCAGGAAGCCCGTCGCGGTGATGCCGGCCCCCAGCAGGGCATAGGGGAACTGGGTCAGGGCGTGCTGCATCGGCTGGCAGCCGCTGCCCTGGGAGGAGAGGACCGAGGAGTCGGAGAAGAAGCAGGCATGGCTGCCGAAGCTTGAGGCGGAGAGCAGTGCACCGACGACCAGGGGCATCGGGGCCCCCATGTGCTGGGCGATGGGGATCACGATGGGGATCGAGATCACGAACACTCCCCAGGAGGAGCCGGTGGCGAACACCACCACGGCCATGGAGAGGAAGACGATGGCCGGCAGCAGGGCGACCGTCAGGTGGGGGGTCAGGGCATCGATCATGAAGGCGGTCATGCCCAACTGCTCGTTGATCTCGCGCAGCACGAAGCCCACCGCGACGATGGCCAATGGCAGCATCATGGTGCGGAAGCCGTCCATGATGGCATCCATCAGGGTGTTGAAGGTGGCCAGGCGCTGGATCAGGTAGAGCAGGATGGTGAACATGATCGCCACGATCACCCCCTTGAGCAGGTCGATCTCGAACCAGGCGCTGGCGCCGATCAGCACCGCCATCGGGGCCAGGAAGTTGAACACGCCGACCCAGGGGCGGGTCCGCGGGGCCTCGTCGTCGCCGAGCGCGACATCGGGTGCACCGTCGGGGATCGGCTGACCGGCCCTGGCGCGGGCCTCGGCGGCCTTCATCGGCCCCAGGTCCGGCACGAGCCCGCCGGCCACCAGCAGCACCAGGCCCAGGGCCACCCAGCCATAGAGCATGAAGGGGATCGACTGGATATACAGCCACATGCCGGAGGTCTCGGTGGCGCCGTTGGTCTCGAGCAGCTCGGCGAAGTAGACCGCCCAGGTGGAGAGCGGCACCAGGATGCAGATCGGTGCCGCGGTGGAGTCGACGATATAGGCCAGCTTCTCCCGGGAGACCCCGAAACGGTCGGTGAGGCGCTTCATGGCCGCCGAGGTGGCGAGGGCATTGAGGTAGTCATCGATGAAGATCAGCACCCCCAGGGCGGCGGTACTCAGCAACGACTGGCGGCGCGTCCTGACCAGGCGGGTCATGAAGTGGCTGAAGCTCAGGGTGCAGCCCGACTTCTCCAGCATGGCGATGAAGCCGCCCATCAGGCCACAGACCAGGATCAGCCAGGCGATGGTCTCGTCCATCATTACCGACAGGGAGATGTCGGCCAGTTCGCCGACGAAATCCTGCGGCTGGAGCAGGATCAGGCCGGCGATCGAGCCGATCGCCAGGGCCTCGAGGGTCCGGTGGGTGGCGATGGCCACCACCAGCACGATCAGCGAGGGGACCAGGCTGATCCAGCCATAGTCGCTGCCGGCGGGGTGCGAGAGGGTCAGGCCGACGACCGTGGCCATGACCAGGCTGAACAGCAGGAGGGTGCGCCCCGAGCCGCGCCGGTCGGGGAGGCTGGGCGAAAAGGGGTGGGCAGAGTGACTCATTCTCGGCTTCCTTGGGGATGTTGTTGTCGGTCACGGGATCCGGGCGGGGGCCGTTGTGCTTGTCGTGGCATGGCCCTGCATCGCCCGCTCAGACGTGGCGCAGGTACCAGGCGTACTCCAGGTGGCTGACCTCCTGCATGGCCTGGGCGCGCTCGGCGCGCCGGTTGGCCACGAACACCCGGAGGAAGTCGTGGCCCAGCGCCTCGCCCAGTACCTCGTCGGCCTCGAGCAGGGCGAGGGCCTGGTGCCAGCTGTTGGTCAGGCTTGGCTCGAACTGCTCATAGGCGTTGCCGCTCACGGCCGGGGGCGGCGACAGGCACTGCTCCAGCCCATGCGCGATCCCCGCCAGCAGCGTGGCCATCAGCAGGTAGGGATTGGCGTCGGCGCCGGCGACGCGATGCTCGATGCGCCGCGCCGCATTGGGGCCCGAGGGAATGCGCAGGGCCACCGAGCGGTTGTCGTAGCCCCACGTCGGCGCCATGGGCACATAGAGCCCGGGCTGGAAACGGCGGAAGGAGTTGAGGTTCGGCGCACAGATCGCCATGGAGGGTGGCATCAGCGCCAGCAGGCCGGCGATCGCCTGACGCAGCCGGGGCGTGCCCAGGGGGGCGCCGTCCTCGGCGGCGAAAACGTTCGCCCCCGACTCATCGAGCAGGCTGATGTGCACATGGGTGCCGTTGCCGGCCTCCAGGCCGTAGGGCTTGGCCATGAAGGTGGCCTCGAAGTCGTGGGTCAGGGCCACGCCCTTGATCAGACGCTTGAGCAGCACGGCGCTGTCGCAGGCCGCCAGGGCATCGTCGCAGTGGACCAGGTTGACCTCGAACTGCCCCGGGGCGCACTCCTTGAGGGCCGTGTCCAGGGGCAGCCCCTGGGCGAGTGCCGCGGCCTGGATGTCCTCGAGGAAGTCGGCGTACTCGTCGAGCTCGAGCATCGAGTAGAGCTGGCTCTGGGTCGCCCGTTCGCCGCTGCCCGGCGAGCACGGCGGCTGGATCAACCCTGCGGCGGTACGGGCCCGGTCGATCAGGTAGAACTCCAGCTCCACGGCGACCACCGGGGTCAGGCCGGCGCGGCGCAGGCGTTGCAGCACCCGGGCGAGCACCTGGCGGGGGTCGGCGAAGAACGGGGTCTCGTCGGCCTCGACCATGGTCATCAGCAGCTGCGCCTGGCGACCCCGCCGCAGCCAGGGGCTCGGCACCAGGGTGCCGGCAATCGGCCGGCAGACCCGGTCGCCGTCGCCGGTGGCGAGCCCCAGGCCGGTCTCCTCGATGGTGTTGCCGTTGATATCCAGCGCGAAGACCGAGGCCGGCAGGTTGACGCCGTCACGACACGCCTTCTCCAGGTTGTCGCGGGGAATGCGCTTGCCGCGCATCACGCCGTTGAGGTCGCTGATCAGAAGGTCGATGCTGTCCACCTCGGGGTGGCGTGAGAGAAAGTCGCGAGCTTCATCGACGGGTAAGGACGACATGGTGTCACCTGTGGAGTCTGGTTCGTTGTTGATGGGGGTATCTTTCCGGCAGAGAACCGGTGTTGTCAAATCCTTTACAACGGCGTCGTTGTGACACGCCGGATTCGCCCCGTGACAATCTTTTTTATTTATCTTTATATCAACTGCTTAACCTCGAAAATATCCGAGCGGGAGCGACGGTGTGTTGGCAAGGGAAATCAACGGCGGTATGTTGAGTAAAGCATAACAAACCGCATCATGAGTGTTTCAAGGAGGCTGCGATGCAGACCCGACCCCTGGTGGGCGTGATCGCCTGTCGCCGTGAGGTGGAGGGGCACCCCGCCCACATGGTCACCGACAAGTACCTGAGTGCCCTGCGCGACTATGGCCTGGCACCGGTGATCCTGCCGGTCTGGGAGGATGCCGTGGAGGGGGACCTGCTGGCCCATCTCGACGGCCTGCTGCTGACCGGCAGTTACAGCAACGTGGCGCCGGGGCGCTACGGCGCCGAGCGTGCCCCCGAGAACACCCGCGACGACCCCCACCGCGATGCCGTGGCGCTGGCGTGCATTCCCGCCGCCCTGGACCTCGGCCTGCCGCTGCTGGGCATCTGCCGCGGCTTCCAGGAGATCAACGTGGCCTTCGGCGGCACCCTGCACCAGGCGGTGCAGGGGGTGCCCGGCCTGCTCGACCATCGCGAGCCGGCGGGCGATCTCGAGGCTCGCTATGCCCCGGCCCACGACCTGACGATCCTTCCCGGGGGCGTCCTCGCGGCGCTCTATTCCCGGCCGGGCGCCCGGGTCAACTCCCTGCATCAGCAGGGCATCGCCGAGCTGGGGCCGGGGCTCGTCGCCGAGGCCACGGCCCCCGACGGCCTGATCGAGGCGGTATCGGTGGCCGGCGCGCCGGCCTTCGCCCTGGCCGTGCAGTGGCACCCGGAGTGGCGACCCCGCGAGCATCCGCTCTACCACGCCCTGTTCGACGCCTTCGCCGGCGCCTGTCGCCAGCGGCAGTCGAGCCGCGCCGCTGCCCCGACCCGCGACCCGCTCTCGGCCTGATGGCCATCGACCCCGTTCCGGAGACTCCATCCATGCAGACCCCTGACGTTCACACCCATGAGTATCAGGCGCTGGACCGCGCCCACCACCTGCACCCCTTCACCGACTTCAAGGCCCTGGGCGAGGAGGGGAGCCGCATCATCACCCGTGCCGAGGGGGTCTATATCCATGACAGCGAGGGGCATCGCATCCTCGACGGCATGGCTGGCCTGTGGTGTGTCAACCTCGGCTATGGCCGCCAGGAACTGGTGGACGCCGCCACCGCCCAACTGCAGGAATTGCCCTACTACAACAACTTCTTCAAGACCACCCACCCCCCGGCGGTCAGGCTGGCCGCGAAGCTGTGTGACCTCGCCCCCGCGCATATCAATCATGTCTTCTTCACCGGCTCGGGGTCTGAGGCCAACGACACCATGCTGCGCATGGTGCGCCGCTACTGGGCGCTGAAGGGCCAGCCGCAGAAGCAGTGGATCATCGCCCGGGAGAACGGCTACCACGGTTCTACCCTGGCCGGCATGAGCCTCGGCGGCATGGCGCCCATGCACGACCAGGGCGGCCCGCCGGTGCCGAAGATCGCCCATGTGCGCCAGCCCTATTGGTTTGGTGAAGGGCGGTTCGCTGAAGGCCGCAACCAGGACCCCGAGGCCTTCGGCCGCGCCTGCGCCGAGGCCCTCGAGGCGCAGATCCTCGAGCTCGGCGAGCAGAACGTCGCCGCCTTCCTCGCCGAACCGGTGCAGGGGGCCGGCGGCGCCATCATTCCGCCGGCCAGCTACTGGCCGGCGGTGAAGGCGGTGCTGGCGAAGTACGATATCCTGTTGGTGGTCGACGAGGTGATCTGCGGCTTCGGCCGGCTGGGCGAGTGGTTCGGCAGCATCCACTACGACCTGAAGCCCGACCTGATGCCCATCGCCAAGGGGCTGTCGTCGGGCTACCTGCCCATCGGCGGGGTGCTGGTGGGCGACCGCGTCGCCGAGACCCTGATCGAGGAGGGCGGCGAGTTCTTCCACGGCTTCACCTACTCCGGCCATCCGGCCTGTGCCGCGGTGGCGTTGAAGAACCTCGAGCTGATGGACGCCGAGGGCATCGTCGAGCGGGTGCGCGATGATCTCGGCCCCTATCTGGCCCGCCGCTGGGCGGAGCTGGCCGACCACCCCATCGTCGGCGAGGCCCGCTCGCTGGGGCTGGTCGGGGCGCTGGAGCTGGTGGCCGACAAGGCCGGCGGCGGGCGTTTCGACAAGTCGCTCGCCGCCGGCAACCTGTGCCGTGACATCTGCTTCGAGCTGGGCCTGGTGATGCGTTCGGTGGGTGATACCATGATCATCTCGCCGCCGCTGGTGATCACCCGTGGCGAGATCGATGAGCTGGTGCGCCTGGCCCGCGCGGCCCTGGACGCGACCGCCGCCCGCCTGGCCGAGCTTCGCCAACCCGTTTCCGAGGAGTCCACCGCATGAGCATCGAGGCCCCCAAGACCCGTGACGACTGGCACGCCCTGGCACAGTCCTTGACACAGCCCCTGACGCTGGAGAGCCGCGCCTTTATCGACGACGCCTTCGTCGACGCGGCAAGCGGCGAGACCTTCGAGACCCTGAATCCCGCCACCGGCGAGACCCTGGCCCGCATCGCCAGCTGCGACGCCGCCGACGCCGAGCTCGCCGTGGGGCATGCCCGGGCGGCCTTCGCGCGTGGCGACTGGTCGCGGCTGGCGCCGGGCAAGCGCAAGAAGGTCATGCTCCGGCTCGCCGAGTTGATGGAGACGCACAGGCACGAGCTGGCGCTGCTCGATACCCTCGACATGGGCAAACCGGTATCGAGTTCGCTGGGCGACACCGCCGGCGCCATCGCCTGCCTGCGCTACAACGCCGAGTCCATCGACAAGCTCTACGGCGAGGTGGCGCCCACCGGCGAGGAGAGCCTGGCGCTGGTGTTGCGCGAGCCGCTGGGGGTGGTGGCCTCCATCGTGCCGTGGAACTTCCCGCTGATGATGACCGCCTGGAAGATCGCCCCGGCGCTGGCCGCCGGCAACAGCGTGATCCTCAAGCCCTCGGAGAAGTCGCCGCTCTCGGCACTGCGGCTGGCGCAGCTGGCCCACGAGGCCGGCATTCCCCGCGGCGTCTTCCAGGTACTGCCCGGCTTCGGCCACACCGTGGGCAAGGCGCTGGCGCTCTCCATGGAGGTCGACTGCCTGGCCTTCACCGGCTCCACCGGCACCGGCAAGCAGCTGATGCAGTACGCCGGCCAGTCGAACCTCAAGCGGGTCTATCTCGAGTGCGGCGGCAAGAGCCCGAACCTGGTCTTCGCCGACTGCAAGGATCTCGACGGGGTCGCCCGCCACGCCGCCGCGGCGATCTTCCACAACCAGGGCGAGGTGTGCATCGCCGGCTCCCGGTTGCTGGTGGAGAACTCGATCCGCGAGGCCTTCGTCGAGCGTGTATTGAAAGCAGCCGAGACCATGCAGCCCGGCGACCCCCTCGACCCGGCCAGTTTCATGGGCGCCATCGTCGACGAGGCCCAGCACCGACGCATCCTCGACTATATCCGCCAGGGGGTGGAGGAGGGCGCCCGGCTGTGCGCCGGTGGCCAGGCCATCGAGGGCCAGGGGCTCTTTATCCCGCCCACGGTGTTCGACGGCGTGACGCCGGCCATGACCATCGGCCGCGAGGAGATCTTCGGCCCGGTGCTCTCGGTATTCGGCTTCGACAGCGAGGAGGAGGCCGTGGCCATGGCCAATGACAGCGTCTACGGCCTGGCGGCGGGGCTGTGGAGCCAGGACATCGACCGCATCCTGCGGGTGACGCGCCGGCTGCAGTCGGGGCAGGTGTTCGTCAACAACTGGGCCGGCGGCGACCAGACGGTGCCCTTCGGCGGGGTCAAGCAGTCGGGCAACGGCCGCGACAAGTCCCACCACTCCCTCGAGGAGTACTCGGAACTCAAGAGCGTCTGGATAGCGCTGTCGACCTGATATCCCGGGTATCGTGAGCAGCACGACGACGCCGGCCCTCGAGGCCGGCGTCGTCGTGCCGGCGGCTCGCCTCAGGGCCGCGGCTGTTGCTGGGTGATGCAGTGGATGTTGCCGCCGCCGAGCAGGATCTCCCGGGCCGGCACGCCGATCACCTGGCGCCCGGGGAAGAGCCCCTGGAGGATCTCCCGGGCCGTCTCGTCATGGGCCGGGTCGAGCAGCGGCATCACCACCACCGAGTTGCCGATGTAGAAGTTGACGTAGGAGCCGGCCATGCGGTCGCCGGGCCGACGCGGGTGCGAGTGGCTGAGGCGGTCGATGCCGCTGGCCTCGTCCTCGGCGATATGCAGCGGCCCCGGCTGGGGCAGCTTGTGCACCCTCAGGCGCCGCCCCTTGGCATCGGTGGCATTCTCCAGCACCGCCAGCGCCTCCCGGGAGATGGCATGCTGGGGGTCGCTCTCGTCGTCGCACCAGGTCAGGGCCACCTCGCCGGGGGCGACGAAGCAGCAGAGGTTGTCCACGTGGCCGTCGGTCTCGTCGAGATGACAGCCCCGAGGCAGCCAGATCACCTTCTCCACCCCCAGGGTGTCGCGCAGGACCCGCTCCATCCCCGCGCGGTCGAGTGAGGGATTGCGGTTGGCGTTGAGCAGGCACTCCTCGGTGGTGATCAGGGTGCCCTCGCCGTCCACATGGAGGGCGCCGCCCTCGAGCACCACCGGCGCCGCGAAGCGCGGAATGCCC
The DNA here is from genome assembly GCF_030010475.1 of Halomonas kalidii. Lineage (NCBI taxonomy): Bacteria > Pseudomonadati > Pseudomonadota > Gammaproteobacteria > Oceanospirillales > Halomonadaceae > Halomonas > Halomonas kalidii. The sequence continues at coordinate 235,031 of NZ_JASCQN010000025.1, forward strand.
AGCATCTCGGCGATCTTGGTGCGGATACGGCGATCCTTGTCCCAGGGGAAGTAGAGCCCACCTTCGAGGCCGCCCCAGGCGTTGAACTCCCAGTCGACCAGGGCCAGGCGGCCGTCGGGGTGGGTGAGGAAGGTGGGCCCCACGTCGCGCATCCAGGCGTCGTTGCTGGAGAGCTCCACCACCCGCACCCGGGGTGGCAGCTGGTGGCGGGCGTTCTCGTACTGGTCGTCGTTGACGCCGACATACACTGTCTCGCTCTCGGCGATGGCGTTGGCCACCGCCACGAAGGCCTGCTGGGCCGGCTTGGCCCCAAGGCGCCAGGTGTCGGGCCGCTGGGGCCACAGCATCCAGCAGGCGTCGTGGGGAGCGAACTCGGCGGGCATGGCGAAGCCCAGGGCCGCGGGGGTGGGTGTCCCGTTCGGCGTGGCGACGTTATCGGTCTCGAGGGGATGTGTCATGGTCGTTCTCACAGGTGGCCCACCATCAGGAAGACGGCGGCGGCGATAGTCGCGGCGATCAGCACATAGGGGAGCTGGGTCAGGGCATGGGCCATGGGGGTGCAGCCGCTGCCCTGGGCGGAGAGCACGGTGGAGTCGCCGTAGAAGCAGGCGTGGCTGCCGAAGGCGCTGGCCGAGATCAGGGCGCCGATCACCAGCGGCATATGGCTGTCCATGCTCGCCGCCAGCGGCAGCACGATGGGCATGGCCACGGCGAACAGCCCCCAGAAGGAGCCGGTGGCGAAGGCCAGGAAGGCCATGGTGACGAACACCACCGCCGGCAGCATCCCGGGCGTCATCAGTGGCTGCACCGTGGCGATCACGTAGCCGGTGAGCCCCAGCACGTCGTTGACCTCCTTGAGGGTGAAGCCGGCCACCAGGGTCCCCAGCGGCATGATCATCGCCTTGAAGCCCTCCAGCGCCGTGTCGAAGGTGTCGTGGAAGCTCAACAGCCGCTGGCCGAAGATCAGCACCAGGGTCACCGCCAGCGCCACGATCACCCCGCGCAGGATGTCGATCTCGAAGTACCAGGTGAAGCCGATCAGGGTGGCGATGGGCAGCAGGAAGTTGAGCAGGTGCGGCCGCTTGCCGCCGGTGTCCTCGACCTCCAGGGCGTTGTCGTCGACGCCTTCCGGCATCAGCCGGCCGGCGGCGGCGCGGGCCTCGGCGGCCTTCATCGGGCCGAGATCGGGGATCACGCCGATAGCGACGAGCGGCACGATGGCGGCGGCCACCCAGGCGTAGAACATGAAGGGGATCGCCTCGATATAGAGGCCCATGCCGTTGCCGGCGACGTCGTTGTCCTCCAGCAGGCCGGCGAAGAACACCGCCCAGGTGGAGAAGGGCACCAGGATGCAGATCGGCGCGGCGGTGGAGTCCACCACGTAGGCCAGCTTCTCGCGCGAGATATTGAAGCGGTCGGTGATCTTCTTCATCGAGGCGCTGATGGTCAGCGCATTGAGGTAGTCGTCGACGAAGATCACCAGGCCGAGCAGCCAGGTGGCCAGCAGGCTCTGGCGGCGACCATGGATGCGCCGGGTGATCGCATCGCCGAAGCTCAGCACGCCGCCGGTCTTGACCAGCAGGGCGATCAGGCTGCCGAACAGGCCGCAGACCAGGATGATCCAGGTCACGGTGTCGTTGCCCAGCACCTCGAGCAGGATATCGGAGCCCTGGCTCACGACCCGGGTGGGCTCGACCATCAGCAGGCCCACCAGGGCACCGGCCAGCAGCGACTCGATGGTGCGGCGGGTGATGATGGCCATGCCCAGCACCACGGCGGTGGGGAGCAGGCTCCAGGCACCAAAACTTTCCATACAAGACTCTCTATTATCGTTGTGGTCGTTGTCTCAAGTGCCGGTCAGCCGGCCTTGGGGCAGAGAGATGAGCGCCGGGGGCAAGACGAAGCGAGGGTCTTTTGCCAGGGACGGCAAAAGTAGCGCCCATGGACGGGTTCACAGCGCCCTCGCACAGACTTGTCGCCGGCAAAGCTCATCTCCTTCGCTGGGTGGTGAAAGCCGCTCTTAGAGGAAGCCGTCGGCGCGTAGAGAGGCCGTGGTGGCGGCGAAGGCCTCGTCGAGGATCGCCACCACCCGGTCGACCACCTCGCGGTCCCAGATCAGCGGCGGCGAGATAATGTTGAGGTGGCCCACCGGACGGATGATCAGGCCGCGCTGCTGGGCCTCGGCGGCGACCCGGTCGCCGACCCGCGCCTCCACGGGCAGCAGTGCCTTGGTGGCCTTGTCGGCGACGTTCTCGATGGCCAGCATGAAGTGGCTCCCCCGCACGTCTCCTACAGTGGCGTGACCCGCCAGGGTCTTGAGCTGCCGCTCCAGATAAGGCCCCACCTCGCGCACGTTCGCGCAGATCCCCTCGCGCTCCATGATCTCGATGTTCGCGAGCGCCGCCGCACAGCTCACCGGGTGACCGGAGTAGGTGAAGCCGGTGCTCAGTACGCCGCCCTTGCGCTGGGGAGTGCCCAGCACCTCGAAGAGGTCATCGGAGATCAGGGTGGCGCCCAGGGGCGCATAGCCCGACGACAGCCCCTTGGCGCAGTTGATGATATCCGGCCGGGTGTCGAAGACCGCCTCGGAGGCGAAGAAGTGGCCCAGGCGGCCGAAGCCGGTGACCACCTCGTCGGCGATAAAGAGGATGTCGTTGGCGCGACACACCGCCTGCATGCGGGCGTGGTAGCCCTTCGGCGCCATCAGCACGCCGCCGGCGCCCATGATCGGCTCGGCGATAAAGGCGGCAATGTTATCCGCACCAAGGCGCTCGATGGTCTCTTCCAGCTCGGCCACCAGCTGGTCGCAGTAGTCCGCCTCGCTCATGTCCTCGGGGCGGCGGTAGAGGTTGGCTTCGCTGAGATGGGTGACCAGGTGGTCGAGGGTGTCGAAGTCCCAGTTGTTGCTCTCGATGCCTGTCAGGCTGGCGGCCAGGTAGGTGGTGCCGTGGTAGGCGTTACGGCGTGACAGGATGCGCTTCTTGTTCGGCTTGCCCAGGCGGTTGAAGTAGTAGTGCACCAGGCGGATGGTGGCGTCGTTGGCCGCCGAGCCGCCGCAGCTGTAGAACACGTGGTTGAGGTGGGCCGGGGCCAGCTCGGCGAGCTTGGCCGCCAGCTCCGTCGCCGGGGCATTGGAGAGGTTGTTGAAGGTGGAGAAGTAGGCCATGCGGGTGGCCTGGTCGGCCATGGCCTGGCCGATCTCGGCGCGGCCGTGGCCCACGTTGACGCACCACAGGCCGGCGATGCCGTCGATGAAACGGTTGCCGTGGGCATCCGAGACGTAGATGCCGTCGCTGTCGGTGATCAGGTCGCAGCCCTTGTCGTGGAAGACGCTGAAGTCGGTGAAGGGGTGGATGAAATGATCCTTGTCCTTCTGCCATAGCGCCTGGGCGTCGTAGTGCCGCGTCGGCTGGGTGGGGCGGGCGGGGGTCGCTGTCGTTGTCATGAGGGGCTCCTCTCTCGGTGTCTCGTGGTGACCGACAGGGCCAGCCTAAGCAGGGCGAGGGTGCCGCCTGTATATCCTGATTGGGGTATATCGGCGCGCTCGGGGGGCCGCCTAAGGTGTAGCCATTCCGCAGCAAGCAACAAGCACCATTCACAAGAACGGGGGAGGCACCTTATGACGGTTTCCATCGACGGCCAGCGGCTCTGGTCGAGCCTGATGGCCATGGCCGAGATCGGCCCCACCGCGAACGGCGGCAGCTGCCGCCTGGCGCTCACCGAGGAGGACGCCGCCGGGCGGCGCCTGCTGATCGAGTGGTGCGAGGCGATCGGCTGCAGCCTGCGGGTCGACCGGGTCGGCAACCTCTTTATCCGCCGCCCCGGCAAGCGCGACGATCTCGACCCGGTAGCCACCGGCAGCCACCTGGATACCCAGCCCAGGGGCGGGCGCTTCGACGGCATCCTCGGGGTGCTGGCGGGCCTGGAGGTGTTCCGCACCCTGCACGACCAGGGCATCGTCACCGAGCGGCCGCTGGAACTGGTGGTGTGGACCAACGAGGAGGGCAGTCGCTTCGCCCCGGCCATGGTGGCCTCCGGTGCCTTCGCCGGCGAGTTCAGTGAGGAGTACACCCTGTCGCGGGCGGATCGTGACGGCGTGACCCTGGGCCAGGCCCTGGAGGCCAGCGGCTTCGCCGGCGAGATGCCCCTCGGCGAGCCGCGCCTGGCGAGCTTCTTCGAGCTGCATATCGAGCAGGGCCCGGTGCTGGAGGAGGAGGGCGAGGCCATCGGCGTGGTCACCGGGGTGCAGGGCATGCGCTGGTTCGACGTGACCCTGCGCGGCCAGCCGGCCCATGCCGGCCCCACCCCCATGGCCTATCGTCGCGATGCCCTGGCCGCGTGCGCCCGATTGATCGACCGCTTGCAGGGCCATGCGCTGGCGGATACCAGTGGCGGCACCAAGGTCACCTTCGGCTGCCTGGAGATCGACAGCCCGTCGCGTAACGTGATTCCCGGCGAGGTGCGCCTGACCGTGGATCTGCGCCACGTCGACGAAGCCGAGCTGGACGCCCTGGAGGCGCGCTTCGACCGGGAGCTGGCCGCCCTCACCGAGGCCTTCGGCATCGAGACCGCGAGCGAGCGCCTCTGGGCCTCGCCGGTGGTGGTCTTCGATGCCGGCTGCATCGAGGCCGTGGAGCGGGCCGCCCGGGCCCAGGGCGTGCCCTGGCGCCGCATGATGAGCGGCGCCGGCCACGACGCCGTCTATGTCTCCCGGGTCGCCCCCACGTCGATGATCTTCATCCCCTGCCGCGACGGCATCAGCCATAACGAGGCGGAGTACGCCACCCCGGAGCACTGCGCCCTGGGCGCCCAGGTGCTCCTGGACGCCATGCTGGAACGCGCAAACACCCTGGAGGCGAGCCAATGAGTGCCATCGAGTCCGTTCAGTCTCCCACCACCAAGGCCGACTGGCAGGCCCTGGCCGACGCCGTGATCTCGAGCCTGGAGACCCGCGCCTTTATCGACGACGCCTTCGTCGAGGCCGTGAGCGGCACGACCCTGGCCACCCTCAACCCGGCCAGCGGCGAGACCCTGGCGCAGGTTGCCAGCTGCTACGCCGCCGACGCCGAGCTCGCGGTGGCCGCGGCCCGCAGTGCCCATGCCCGGGGCGACTGGTCGCGGCTGGCGCCGGCCGAGCGCAAGCGGGTGCTGCTGCGGCTCGCCGAGCTGATGGAGGCGCATCAACATGAATTGGCGCTGCTCGATACCCTGGACATGGGCAAGCCGGTGTCGAGCTCGCTGGGCGATATCGCCGGGGCCATTGGCTGCCTGCGCTATACCGCCGAGGGCATCGACAAGGTCTACGGTGAGGTGGCCCCCACCGGCGACGACAGCCTGGGCCTGGTGCTGCGCGAGCCGCTGGGGGTGGTGGCGGCCATCGTGCCCTGGAACTTCCCGCTGATGATGACCGCCTGGAAGATCGCCCCGGCGCTGGCCGCCGGCAACTGCGTGATCCTCAAGCCCTCGGAGAAGTCGCCGCTCTCGGCGCTGCGCCTGGCCCAACTGGCCAAGGAGGCGGGCCTGCCGCGGGGCGTCTTCCAGGTGCTGCCGGGCTACGGCCATACCGTGGGCAAGGCCCTGGCGCTGTCCATGGAGGTCGACTGCCTGGCCTTTACCGGCTCCACCCAGGTGGGCAAGCAACTGATGCAGTATGCCGGCCAGTCCAACCTCAAGCGGGTCTACCTGGAGTGCGGCGGCAAGAGCCCCAACCTGGTATTCGCCGACTGCAGGAACCTGGACCAGGTGGCCCAGCACGCCGCCGCGGCCATCTTCCACAACCAGGGCGAGGTGTGTATCGCCGGCTCGCGGCTCTTGGTGGAGAACTCGATCCGCGAGGCCTTCGTCGACCAGGTGATCGAGGCCGCCAGGGGCATGCAGCCCGGCGATCCGCTCGACCCCGCAAGTTTTATGGGTGCGATGGTGGACGAGACCCAGTATCGCCGGGTGCTCGACTATATCGCCAAGGGCCGCGAGGAGGGCGCCCGGCTGCGTGCCGGCGGCAAGGCCCTCGACGGCCCCGGCTACTTTATTCCGCCGACCGTCTTCGACGGCGTGACGCCGGCCATGACCATCGGCCGCGAGGAGATCTTCGGCCCGGTGCTCGCGGTGTTCGGCTTCGACAACGAGGACGAGGCCGTGGCCATGGCCAACGACAGCGACTACGGCCTGGCCGCGGGGCTATGGAGCCAGGATATCGACCGCGTCATGCGCCTCTCCCGCAAGCTCCAGTCCGGTCAGGTCTTCGTCAACAACTGGGCCGACCCGGACATGACGGTGCCCTTCGGCGGCGTCAAGCAGTCCGGCAACGGCCGCGACAAGTCCCTGCACTCCCTGGCGGAGTACACCGAACTCAAGACCGTATGGATGGCGCTGACGCCCTGAGCCGTCTTCCCGTGCGCTGATGGGGGCTGCCCTCGTAGTTTGCCGGCTCCTGTGCCTCCAGTGCCGGCTTATTAATCTGCTGAGTTGGCAAATCCCCCTTGCCTATTGGCATCCCTCATAAGCCACTCTGTATTCGATACCTGCAGGTACAGGGTGGCTACCTTCTTGGGATGCTGATCTCCTTGTCTACGATATCGCCGTCGATGACAATGGGGTTGTCATCGAGGAATAGAGAACAGTTCCTCATGGGAATGTCCAAGTGACAGGCCGTATCGTTTTTTCCGCCAAGCTCATTGTTTGGACCTGTTGAAAACATGACATTCCCATAAAAGCTTCTGGGTTCCATGCCCATGCCGCCGGGGAATTCTCCTGGAACCATTCTATGCCATTTGGCATCTCGGTTCATTCCCCAGCCGACGTGACTCATACCAAAGCCACGTTCATCATTGAAATCTTTCATATACGATTTAACGATATCGGCATCAAGTCCTCCTCGAATATCTGTAATCCACCCTTTTTCTATCGTGTAGGTAATCGGCTCGCGGACATAGATATTTTGGGGCAGCAGGACGTCACCGGGAGCAACGACGATCTGACCATCAACGCCGTCGTCGTCCCCGCCTGTAAAAACAAACCCTGACGGCCAATGATCCCATCGTCCCGGCTCGTCTGTACAGGCGTACTCTGTGACGGTAGGGTAAGTGTTTAGTTTGTATGTGACATCCGTGCCATGAGCTGAAGTGATACGCATCACCTTTGCTTTTGAAAGAAGTTCGCCGGCTATCTCGACCTTCTCCTTTAGCTCTTGGTTAGGAAGCATTTTGGCCAGAAGTTCCGGGGGCTCTACGACAGTGAGTATGCGCGTCCCCGCTGCCTGTATGGCCATTTGCTCTGGTGAAAAAAGCAGAAAAATACAGTCTATCAGCATGTCGCATTGTTTCAATGCGTCAACTGCCTCAGGCATGCTTGATAAGCTGTTGATGCCGACATTCCAGCCTCCAGAAGGTAGTGGAGCTGGCAAGCGCATGTGATACATTTTGGCTCCAATCCTCTGTCCTGCCGCCATGAATGCGTCAGCGTAGTCTATTCTTTCATTTCCCTGTGTTAGAACGATCACTTTTTCGCCTTCGTGAACGCCCGACATTTTTAGCTGATGAAGGCAAATTTCTGAAAAGCTCGCCTGGTCCATAATGTTCTCCGCTTCAGGTAGGTGGTTGAGGTTCAAGGCTTGGGATACGTCGTGCGAATCTGGCTTGAATGAGAGTTGATTGTTGGCATGCCGCCTTTGGTAGTTGAGCGCTCTAGGACAGGGGGCGATTTCGCCCCCCTGTCGAGCGCTACTTACGCTATTGGTTTGTGTGCAGTGTGTCCGTGTTGCTACTGGACTTTACTCTGAAGTGATGGAGGAAATTCTGTCTCGCTTTCCTTGGGTTTCTGTGACTTTTTTGAAAGCTCTTCCTTGATAGCTTCCATAAAATTATCGGCAGAAGTTTGGCATGGTTGGGTAGCAAGGCTTACGCCAACGAATAGTACGCTGGAGGCGATGATTCCCCAGATCCCAGCGGGGAGTCCCAGGAAGGAGTTGCCGATGGCGTAGACGAACAGTACGAAGGCGCCGGTGCCCAGCACGCTCACCAGAGCGCCGGCGGCAGTACCGCGTTTCCAATAGAAGGCACCGATGATCGCCGGCACCATGGCCACCAACCCGGAGGAGGCCGCCACCGACAGTACCGCGATCAGGTCGAGCTGTAGCTCGGCGAAGCCCAGCGCCATGAGCGCGATTACCGGAATGACGATCTTGCCGACCAGCAGCTGACGCTTCTCGCTGGCACCCGGTTTGACATTGGCATAGACGTCACGCGCCAGCATCGAGGAGAGGGTCAGCATGATCGAGTCGATGGTGGAGACCGCCGCGGCCATGATGCCGATCATCACGATGACGCCCAGCACCGGCGGCACGAACTCGGACGCCAGCAGCGATGGTGTGGCCAGGTCGGCGCTTTCCAGGCCCGGGAAGGCGGCCAGGGCCGAGAAGCCCCAGAGGACCGACACCAGGGTGTAGATGAAGCCGAAGACCAGGAAGCCGATCAGCATCTGCCGCATGGAGCGCAGCGAGGAAGGCATGAACAGCCGCTGGCTGACCTGGGGATTGGACAGGCTGAAGAAGAACCAGGGGATGGTCAGGCCGAGGAAGGTGATGAAGCTGAACAGGCCGGAGCCCGGTACCGTCAGCGACTGGGGGTGCTCGGTGGCCAGGGCATCGAACAGAGCGGCGAAGCCACCCAGTCCCTGGATGACCAGGAAGGCGACCAGTGTCGAGGCGACGATCATCATGATCGCCTGCAGCGAGTCGGTCCACATGACCGAGCGAATGCCTGCCACATAGGAGAAGAAGATCGCGATCGCCGTGGCCAGCATCACCCCGGTGGTGAAGGGAATAGCGCCGTTGGTGGTGCCTTGCAGCAGGTAGCCGACCCCCGCCAGTTGCACTGCCGCATAGGGAATCAGGAAGATGCAGCTGGCGACCGACACCGCCATGGCGACCCGCTTGCTGTTGTAGCGGTGCCCCAGCATCTCGCTCGGGGTCACGAAGTTGAACTTCTTGCCGACGGCCCAGAACTTCGGCCCGAAGATGGCCACCAGCGAGACACCCGCGAAGTAGATGATCTCGAAGCCCAGGGCGCCGACGCCACCGGCGTAGGTGAGCCCGGCGAGCCCCACCATCATGAAGGCACTGTAGGTCGTCGCACTATAGCTCAACGCCGACACGAAGCCGTTCATCTGCCGGTTACCCAGGAAGTAGCCCGACATGCTCTCCGACTTGCCTTGGCGCGATAGGATGGCGATGCCGATGGCAATCAAGAGGTAGATGGCGATCGACCACCAGATCAGTGACTCAGTCATTGCTGTGCTCCTCGAAGTCCTTGGTGATGAAGAGGTTCAGAGCGATGACCGCGAGACCGGCAATCGTCCAGAACAGGAAGCTGCCATACCATGCCTGCACATCGGTCAACAGCGTGTAGGGAACCAGGTAGCAGAGCAGGACCACTGCCCAGACCAGCCATATCCACTTGCTTCTTTTCATGATCAACCTCGTCTTGTTGTTGCGTCAGGGGTGGGGGGAAGGACTGTTGTTATGCTGGCGAATCGTCGTCACGCGCGACTCGATGTTTCGCCAGGGGGCTTGGTCGGGCGCAAAACGCGCCCGTAGATAGGCCGTCAGGGTGACGACCTGGGAGTCGCTGAAACTGTCGGCGAAACCGGGCATATTGCCGAGACCGGGTACATGGTCGGCATGCACGCCACCCAGGATCGACTGGATGACGTTGTCGGGATGCTGGCTATGTAGGTTGGTGTTCAATGCCAGCGCGGTCTGGGCGCTGGTGAAGGAAGGCGCGCCACTATCCATATGGCAGCTGGCGCAGGCCCCTCCGAACAGGCGCTCTCCCTCCTCCATGCCAACGGGGCCGCTTTGAGCCGTGGCGATGCGCGCCGCGGCGTCGGCTCGTACGGTCTCGCTATCGCCCGCCGGTGCGCCCATCTGAACCGCCACATAGTGAGCCAGGGCGCGTACGTCATACTCGGGCAGCTTGCCCAGGCCGGCCACCACCGGTGCCATGGGGCCCGAGGCCGCTCCATGCAGTGACGACGCGCCGTGGCGCAGGTAATCGTAGAGGGAGGCCTCGCTCCAGGGAATCGGCGAGCTTGATAACCGATTGAGCGGCGGGGCCTCCCAGCCGTCCACCATGGCACCGGCCAGGCTGTGCTCTCCCTTCCGCTCGGCCCCCATGGCGTTGCGCGGCGTGTGACAGGCGCTGCAGTGCCCCAGGCCCTCGGCGAGGTAGGCGCCGCGGTTGTAGAGATCGCTCTGGCCAGGATCGGCCTCGAAGGGGCTGGGGTCGTGGTAGAGAGCGTTCCAGCCGGCCATCAATGGTCGGAAGTTGAACGGAAAGCTCAGCGCATTGGCCGGTGTCTCGGCGCTCACCGCGGGCTGCGCCATCAGGTAGGCATACAGCGCCTGCATGTCGGCATCGCTGATCTTGGCGAAGGCCGGGTAAGGGAAGGCCGGATAAAGATGCTTGCCATCGCGGCTGATGCCGTGACGCATGGCGCGTTCGAAGGCCGCATAGGACCACTGGCCAATCCCGGTCCCCTCGTCGGGCGTCAGGTTGGTGCTGTAGAGGGTCCCGAAGGGCGTCTCGAAGGCGCGCCCACCGGCATTCTCCCGACCTCCCTCGGCGGTATGGCAGGCCGCACAGTCGCCGGCCGCGGCCACCAGGCGTCCGCGTTCGATGGTCTCGGCGGAATAGAGGTTGGCCGCGGGGCGGTTGATCGGTGCAATCGCTCCCTTCCAGGGCCAGGCCATGACCGCCGTGCCGGCCACCGCGGTCAGGGCCGCCGCCTTGAGCCAGCGGCGTCCGGGGCGCCGGGTCGGTCTGCCGGGTGCCTCTTCCTGCAAGGGATTGGCCTGGTCCTGGAGAGCCTGACGTACGCGGCCGGCGGTGAAGGGTGGCTGGCGGAAGCGCACGCCGGTGGCATCGAACAGCGCATTGGCGATCACCGCCACGCCGGGTGCAAGATTCACGTCGTCGAGCGGCTGCGGCAGCGAGGTCGTCGCCTCGCCGTCTGCGCTCTCCTTGGTTGGCATGTCGGTGCGGGTCGCCAGCGCACCGACAGGCGTCGGGTCGACATTCCGAGCGTCCTCGCTGCCATCGCCCCATTCGTCGAAGGCCGGGTCGCGTCCCAGCAGCGGGCGAGCGCTACCCAGCACCCGGGTCTGCAGTGTCTGCTGCAGGCGATCCGTATCTACCTCGGGGCCGGCGTCCTGGCCGACCACCAGCCGAGTCAAGGTCACGTCGCCGGTGATACCGTTGACCTCCACGTCGGCGATCCAGGCCGAGCGCACGCCTTCCGGGATTCGTTGATGGCGGTTGGGCAACTGGGCATAGGCGAAGCCGCGACCGCGCAGCCGATCCGGCGATGTGGAGGCAGCGGACGACAGCGCTTCGCCCCACCGGGCACGCTGCGACACCGAGGCGATCAGCTCGACGCCACGGGCATTGTCGAGGTGACGTAGCCGCAGCGCCAGGGGGTCCTGACCACTGTCGTGGGCCACTTCATCCAGAAAGGATTCCCGGGCAAAGGCCTGCTGAATCTCGGCGAGGCTCTCGCTGTGCCGACCGGCACCATGATCGTCGCGGCGGGTGGTCAGTTGGGCGCTACTGAAGGCATAGGGCGAGAAGGGCGGTGTTCCGCCGGCTTCGGTCCGCCGGATGGGCGGCCTGCCGCAGAGCCACAGGCCCACGGCGGCGATATCGCCCGAGGCATGGGCCTGATGGTAGCGGTAGTCGGCGATATCGCCGCTCTCCGCCAAGTCGGCGCTCAGGGTGATGCGCTGTGCCTGGCCCAGGGCATGCACATCACGGGTGTAGGCGGCATCCAGCCATACCGCCACGGGGCAGCCCAGTTGCCGGGACATCACTGCGGCATCCGCGGCGGCGTCGTCACCGCAGTGGCGACCCAGGCCGGAGACCCGCGCCGGGGTGTTCCCGTAGAGTTCGATCCGCTCGGCCGGCAGACCGGTGAGGGTCACCAGGTCGTGGATCAAGGCCTCCGGCGTGACGGTCTCTCCCCACAGCATCAGGCGTTGATCGGAGCAATCGGCCACCACCCAGCCGGGGGTATCGCCCCAGCGCAGGCGGCTCGGCCAGCCATAGTCATGGCGATGGGCCGAGGTCACCTCGTCATGTTCAGCCGCCAGCTCCCGGGACGCCGCCCCGGTTGCCATGGGAAGCGGGGCGGCGCCACCTTGACCTGCGCCGGAGGGCGCCCGCCATTCGAGCCGCAGGCGACGCGCGGCGTCTTGCGCTGCGGCCAGACTGTCGGCCACCACGCCCACGAAATCGCCCTCGGTGACGACTTCAACCCGGCCCGGCAGGCCCGCCACGCTGGTCCGATCCACGGCTACCAGTCGATCGCTGACGAAGTGCTCGCCGTTCCAGGCATAGTGGGGCGGCCTTACCGCTACGCCAAAGCGCTTGGGCGACGCCAGCGGAGCGGGGAGCTCATTGGGTTCAGCCCGGGGGGTGGGGGGCTGCCGATCACTCATGGGGCGCCTCCGGCGACTCTGCGGCGTTGATTGCCACGGCGCGATTCGCCGCCTCGAGGATCTCCACGTGGGTGCCGCAGCGACAGAGGTTGTACTCCAGAGCGTCCCGCAATTGGGCCGATGAGGGCCGAGGAGTGTGATTGAGCAGGGCGCGCACGCTGATGATCATGCCATTGAGGCAGTAGCCGCATTGGGCGGCCTGGGCATCGATGAAGGCGCGCTGGACGGGGTCGAGGCGGCCTTCGCTGGCCAGGCCCTCGAGGGTAAGGATCTCATGCCCGACCGCGACCGAAACCGGCAGCACACAGGCCCGGGCGGCCATGCCGTCGATCAGCACACTGCAGGCACCGCACTCGCCCAGGCCGCAGCCGTACTTGGGGCCATTGAGCTCCAGGTCATTGCGCAGGACGGTCAACAGGGGAGTGTCCGGCGGTATTGCCAGCTCGTACGAGCGGCCATTAACAGTCAGGGAGATCGCTTCGGTCATAGGGACTCGTCGTTATTCTTGGCGTTATCCACATTTTCGACTCCTGAGGGAGCCAATTCAGGCATCACCCTGCGCCTCCTTTGAGGATCCGGATGTGCTGATTGATTGCAGTGTATACGCTGTTAATTTCAGGTTTCTACACATATAGCACCTTGAGTCCTATTTCTGCAAGCTGTGATCTTCGTCATGCTTTCCCTTCGAAAATTCACCGTTTCATGGGCGTTGATCAAGTTTTTCCTCTTTTGGTCCTGGTTTGGGTGTTCGGCGCGACGATCGAATAAACGGTGCTTGACGTAAAAAAAAATGGTGTATACGTTGTAATTGAGCCTCGTGTCACCCCCGGCGCGTGCCACATGCTGGAGCGCCCCCGACGAAGAGTTGCTCTGCGCATGCCCTCTGCCCATTGGGCATCGAGGAAGATCAATAAAATCAAATAGGTGGAGTAAATGACCAAGAATCGAAGAATTGCTGTCATCGGTGCAGGTCTCGGAGGCGCTGCAGCGGGTGCGCTCCTGCAGCAGGCTGGCTACGACACAAGGGTCTACGAGCAGGCACCAGCCTTTTCACGGCTGGGCGCCGGTATTCACCTCGGCCCCAACGTCATGAAGGTGATGCGTCGCATCGGCATCGAGGACAAGCTCAACGCCATGGGCTCCCACCCGACGCACTGGTTCAGTCGCGATGGCAGGAGCGGCGAGTACCTGTCGCGCATCCCGCTCGGCGATTTCGCCCGCGAAGAGTACGGTGCGGCCTATATCACCGTGCACCGCGGCGACCTGCATGAGTTGATGGTCAGCACCCTGGATCAGGAGCGGCTCTACTTCGACAAGCGGTTGGTGAACGTCGACGACAGCGGCGACAAGGTGATCATGACCTTCGCCGATGGCACTACCGACGAGGCCGACCTGGTGATCGGCGCCGATGGAGTCAATTCACGCATCCGCGAGAAGCTGCTGGGGCCCGAGGCGCCCACCTACAGTGGCTGGGTCGCCCATCGCGCGATCATCTCGGCGGAGAAGCTCAAGGCCTATGACCTCGACTTCGAGGCGTGCGTGAAGTGGTGGTCGGAGGATCGCCACATGATGGTCTACTTCGTGACCGGCGATGAGAAGCAGTACTACTACGTCACCGGGGTGCCCGAGCCGGAGTGGAATCACGGTACCTCCTTCGTGGACAGCTCTCGTGAAGAGATGCGCAAGGCCTTCGAGGGTTATCACCCCACGGTCCAGGCACTGATCGACTGCACCGAGACGGTCACCAAGTGGCCGCTGCTCGAGCGCAACCCCTTGCCACTGTGGCATGACAACCGCCTGGTGTTGCTTGGCGATGCTTGCCATCCGATGAAGCCGCACATGGCCCAGGGCGCCGCCATGGCCATCGAGGATGCCGCCATGCTGGTGCGCTGCCTGGATGAGGTCGGCGCCGACCGTTATCAGGACGCCTTCGAGCTGTATCGTACCAACCGCTTCGAGCGCGCCTCCCGCGTGCAGAAGGTCTCCCACGACAACACCTGGTTGCGTCAGGACGAAGACCCGGCCTGGGTGTTCGGCTATGACGTCTACGAGGTGCCGCTCAAGCAGCTGCAGCACACCGACGAGGAGAGTCCGGCATGAGCAGCACCTTCCTGTACGGCGCTAACGTCCAGGCCAATGGCATTCGCCAGCACTACCTGCGCTATGGCGGCGAGGCATCGGCCACCCGCCAGCCGCTGGTGCTGATCCCCGGTATCACCAGCCCGGCCGTGACCTGGGGCTTCGTGGCCGAGCGCCTCGGTCGACACTTCGATACCTATGTGCTCGACGTGCGCGGTCGCGGCCTCTCCTCCAGCGGTCCCAAGCTCGCCTACGACACCGATACCTGTGCCGATGACGTGAGCGCGTTCATCGCGGCGCTGGGGCTGGAGCGTGTCATTCTTGCCGGCCACTCCATGGGCGCCCGCTTCGCATTGCGTGCCCTGTCCCGGGGCGCTCGAGACATCGACAAGCTGGTGCTGATCGATCCGCCGGTCTCCGGACCGGGGCGCCGCGAGTACCCCAGCAAGCTGCCCTGGTACGTGGATTCGATCCGCGACTGCATCCGGGGTGCTGATCTCGAGACCATGCGTCGGTACTGCCCGACCTGGAGCGAGGATCAGCTGCGCCTGCGCGCCGAGTGGCTGCATACCTGCTACGAGCCAGCCATCGTCCAGGCCTTCGAGGAGTTCCACAGCGTGGATATTCACCAGGACCTCCCCGGTGTGGCGGTACCGACGCTGTTGATCTGCGCCGGCAAGGGCGGGGTGATTCAGGATCAAGATCGTGCCGAGATCCGCGACCTGCTGCCATCGATTCGCATCACCACCGCCGAGCGGGCGGGACACATGATTCCCTGGGACGACTACGAGGGCTTCTTCGCCGCCTTCGAGGACTTCCTGGGCACTGAACTCTGAGGGAGGCCTTGCGCCATGACCAAGACATACCGTATCGGCCAGATCGTACCCAGTTCCAACATCACCATGGAGACGGAAATTCCCGCCATGCTGGCTGCGAGGCAGCTGATTCGCCCCGAGCGTTTCACTTTCCACTCCAGCCGCATGCGCATGAAGACCGTGAGCAAGGATGAGCTGGCTGCCATGGATGCCGAGTCCGACCGCTGTGCGCTGGAGCTCTCCGACGCGGCAGTGGACGTGATGGGCTATGCCTGCCTGGTGGCGATCATGTCCATGGGACCGGGATACCACCGCGAATCCCAGCGGCGCCTGCGCAGCCGCACCGAGGAGAACGGTTGCGATACCCCGGTGGTGACCAGCGCCGGCGCCCTGGTGGATGCCCTGGGCGTCATGGGGGCCAAGCGCGTCGTGGTGGTGGCCCCCTACATGAAGCCACTCACCGAGATGGTGGTGGATTATATCCGTGAGGAGGGCGTCGAGGTGGTCGACTACCGCGCGCTAGAGATTCCCAACAACCTCGACGTGGCTCGCCACAATCCTGCCAATTTGCCGGAGATTGTCGCCGGACTCGACTACAGCGATGTGGATGCCATCGTGCTCTCTGCTTGTGTGCAGATGCCCTCGCTGGCCGCCGTCTCCAAGGTTGAAGCGATCACTGGCAAGCCGGTGGTCACCGCGGCCATCGCCACTACCTATGCCATGCTCAAGGCCCTCGATCTCGAACCGGTGGTGCCGGGAGCCGGCGCTCTGCTGTCGGGCGCCTACTGAGGAGACCGTCATGACGCAACATGCTCAGGAAGCCAGTGACAACTACAAGGGCGTCTGGGATGGCCGGATCGGTTTCGGTGACAAGGCCGCTCTGTTGGTTGTCGACTTCATGCATGGGTACACCACGCCTGGCTCGCCGCTATACGCTCCGGGTGTGGTAGAGGCAGTGGCCAGGATGCCGCGGCTGTTGGCGGCGGCGCGCGAGGCCCGCGTGCCGGTTATCCATACCAATATCCTTTACCAGGCGCCGGACCAATGTGACGGCGGCATCTGGGTCAAGAAAGCACCGGTAATGCGCACCATGGTGCCGGGCAACCCCTATGCAACATTCTGCGAGGAGGTGATCCCGTCTGACGATGAGTTGGTGATCACCAAGCAGTACGCCAGCGCCTTCTTTGGCACCTCGCTGGCCTCGACGCTGGTGGCCATGGGGGTGGATACCCTGATCCTGACCGGCTGCTCGACCAGCGGCTGCATTCGTGCCACCGCCGTGGACGGCCTGCAGCATGGCTTCCGCGTGATGGTGGTGCGCGATTGCGTAGGTGATCGCCACCCCGCCCCCCACGAGGCCAACCTGTTCGATATCGACAGCAAGTACGGCGACGTGGTCTCCCTCGACGAGACGCTGGACCACTTGCGGGCTGACTGACCCGACCCGGCCGACAGCGGCCGGGCAGCCACCTCAGGCGTCGGTGTTCATCTTCTCCAGCAGATGCATCAGGGCGATGCGCTCGGCGGGATTGAGGTTGCTCATGGTCTGATCGCTGATCTGCTTGGCGATGGGCACCATGGTCTCGACCAGGGTCTCACCCGCCTCGGTGATGACCACCATCACCTTGCGCTGGTCGCTGGGATCGGTGGTCAGAGTGATCCACTCTCGCGCCTTGAGCCGCTTGATCACACCGCGGATCGTGGCGGGGTCAATGGCGGTGGCATTGACGATCTCGGTGAGCGAGCTTGGTCCACGCTCCATGACCGTGCACAGGGTGACGAACTGGATCGCGGTCAGCTGTTTGTCACAACTGTGGCGCTGGAAGATCGCCGTATGGCGCTGGTAGGCCTTGCGCAGCAGGTGACCGACCTGTTCGGAGAAGTCATAACCCTGCTCGGCGGGGGTTCGGTGGTCGCTGGACATGGCGGCGTGAGCTGGCGTTTCTGTAGTCATGAAGCATCCTTGGTGTGCTGCCGACAACCTATGGTTGTCGCGGTCTCACCGCCCAGTATGGCTCTGGTGGGGCAGAGCGGCCGCGAGTGTCAACGCGGGCGAGACATAGGCTTGCAGGCGATGGGAAAGCTGTGCTTATTTATGGTGTATACACTATAACTAAATGACGGGAAGGGCAAGCTGGTCTCCCCCTTCCATGCGATGCCGGTGTCACCAACGTATCGCGCTCCTGGCCACCGATAACAGCATTGAGGCTTGAATGGCGTCCACAACACTGCCGGATCGACACGCGCTCCTCCACGGGACCGACCTACTGGTGGTCTACCGAGAGCCTGTGGTTCCGCCCAAGCCGGCGCCGGGCCAACCGGGCACACACTCTGACTTTATACCCACGGAACCCGAGTTCTTCATCGCCGTGCTCGCGGATGGTCGGGTGATGGCCTTCAACGGCCACGTGGATCTGGGTACCGGCATTCGCACGGCCCTGTCCCAGATCGTCGCTGAGGAGCTGGAGGTCGCCTTCGAACGGGTCACTATGGTGCTGGGCCATCCCTTCGAGGTACCCAACCAGGGGCCGACCATCGCCAGCGCTACCATCCAGATCACCGCCGAGCCGTTGCGGCGTGCGGCGGCCCAGGCTCGCGAATACTTGCTGGATCTGGCGACTAGCCACTTTGGCGTAGAGCGGGGCGGCCTGCGTTGTGTAGAGGGAACCATCCTGCCGCTCGAGGGTGATCGACCCGCCGTGAGTTACGGTGAACTTCTCCACGGCGAGCGTCATGCCTTGAAGCTCGCCGATGAGGTACCGCTCAAGCCGGCCGGCGACTATCGGCTGGTAGGGCGGGCGGCGCCGCGGGTGGACATTCCCGACAAGGCCGTCGGCAAGCTGACTTTCGTGCATGACCTGCGCCTGCCCGGCATGCTGCACGGTCGAGTGATCCGCCCGCCCTATACCGGCCATGATCGCGGCGACTTCATCGGCACCAGCCTGGTGGCGGTGGATGAGGCCTCGGTGGCCGGCATGCCTGGGCTGATCCAGGTGGTGGTGATCGGCGATTTCGTGGGCGTAGTCGCCGAGCGTGAGGAGCAGGCCGCGGCGGCGGCCAGGCGGCTCAAGGTCACCTGGCGCGAGCCGGAGGGCTTACCCCGGCTCGACGATCTGGAACAGGCCCTGCGAGAGTTGCCGGCCCAACGGCGCCCCTTGCTGGAGGAGGGCGACGTGGAGGGAGCGCTGGCCCGGGCTGCGCATCGTGTATCTCGCACCTATGTCTGGCCGTTTCAACTGCACGGCTCCATCGGCCCCTCCTGCTCGGTGGCCGACTTTCGTGACGACCGGCTGCAGGTGTGGTCCGGCACCCAGAATCCCCACAGCCTGCGCGCAGACCTGTCGCGGCTGATGGGGCTCGACGAGGGCGTGATCACCATCACTCGCATGGAAGCCGCCGGCTGTTACGGTCGCAACTGTGCCGACGATGTGGGGGCCGATGCTGCGCTACTGTCTCGCGCGGTGGGGCGGCCGGTGCGGGTACAGCTGACCCGGAAGCAGGAGCATGGCTGGGAGCCCAAGGGCGCGGCCCAGTTGATGGAGGTCCAGGGGGGCCTGAACGCCGATGGCAGCCCCGCCGCCTATCGCTTCGTTGCCCGCTATCCCTCGAACAATGCCCCGACCCTGGCCCTGCTGCTGACCGGCATCGTCAAACCCAGCGATATCCCCTTCGAGATGGGGGATCGTACCTCGGTCCCGCCTTATCGCTACCCGCATCGGCAGATCGCCTGCGATGACGTGCCGACCCTGGTGCGCGCCTCCTGGTTGCGCGGCGTCTCGGCCATGCCCAACACCTTCGCGCATGAGAGCCATATCGACGAACTGGCCCAGCTGGCCGGCGAGGATCCGGTGGCCTATCGGCTGCGCTACCTGGCCGACCCGCGCGCGGTGGATCTGACCGAGGCCGTGGCAGCGCGAGCGGGCTGGCAGCCCCGGGTCGCCCATTCCGCGCCCCGGATGGTCGAGGGTTGGCACCATGGGCGAGGGGTGGCCTACGCCCAGTACGTGCACAGCCAGTTTCCCGGCTTTGGCGCGGCCCTGGCGGCCTGGGTGGTGGAGCTGAAGGTGCACCCCGAGAGCGGACGCATCGTCATCGAGCGGCTGGTCGTGGGCCAGGACGCCGGTCTCATGGTCAATCCGGCCGGCGTGCGTCACCAGGTGCATGGCAATGTCATCCAGACGCTGAGCCGGACCCTCAAGGAGCGGGTCGCCTTCGAGGACGGCCTGCCGGTGAGCCGGGAGTGGGGCGGCTATCCGATCCTGCGGTTCTCCGAGCTGCCCGAGATCGACGTCATGCTCCTCGAGCGCCCCGAGGCACCGCCGCTGGGGGTCGGAGAATCCACGTCACTGCCCGGCGCTCCGGCCATCGCCAACGCCCTGTACGATGCCACCGGGGTGCGCTTCACCCGCCCCCCCTTCACACCGGAGGTGGTGCGCCGCACCCTGGCCGCTGCTCGGTCGGCGCCGGTTGAGGCGATCGGCTGATGCAGCATCTCGACTTGCAGGTCATCGAGCGCGCCCTGCAGTGGGCCAACCGGGGCCATCGTCTGTGGCTGTGCACGGTGCTGGCCACCTTCGGCTCGTCCCCCCGGGAGCCCGGCGCCATGCTGGTGGCACGCCAGGATGGTGAGCACCTGGGGTCGCTGTCCGGTGGCTGCGTGGAGGAGGACTTTCTCGAGCGGCTGCACCAGGGGGAATTCAGCGAGCCGGTGCAACGGGTGCGGTATGGCGGCCAGGGGAATGCACCGGGGTCGAGCCGTGTGCGGTTGCCCTGTGGGGGCAGCCTGGAGGTGCTGGTAGAGCGGCTGGAGCCCGACGCGGCCACCCTGACCCACCTGGAGGTGGTGCATGCCACCCTGCTCGGCCGACGAGCCCTGATTCGGCGTGTACCGCTGGATGGTCGCGGGGCGCATTTCGTGCTGGCCGAGGCGCCGGGGCCCGCCATTCTGCGGGAGGAGGGCATCATCGGCGTGCGCCTCGGCCCGGCACTGCGCCTGATCATCGCGGGTATCTCACCGGTCTCCCAGGCCTGTGCCAGCTTCGCCAGTACCCTGGGCTTCGAGGTCATCGTCTGCGATCCCCGGGAGGAGGCGCGCCGGGGGTTTGCGGTACCGGGGGTGGAGGTGCAGGCGGTGATGCCCTCGACCTTCATCGCTTCGGGCGGCTGCCATGCCGCCACCGCCGTGGTGGCCCTGACCCATGATCCGCGCATCGACGATCTGGCGATGATCGAGGCCGTGCGCACCGAGGCCTTCTATATCGGCGTCATGGGCTCGCGGCAGACCTCGCGCCAGCGCGAGGCGCGGCTGCGCCGTTCGGGGGGGCTCGGCCCCGAGCAGATCGCCCGGATCACGATGCCCATTGGCCTTGGTCTCGGCAGCAAGACGCCGGCCGAAATCGCCTTGGCGGTCATGGCCGATATCGTTCGGGTCCATCGGGGCAAGGCGCGAGATGCGCTCTAGGCACTCATTGGCCCTGATCATGGCGGCGGGGCACTCCCGGCGCTTCGGCAGTGACAAGCGACTGGCGCGGCTCGCCGATGGTCGCACGCTGCTCGCCACCACCCTGGCCGCCGCCATGGACGCCTTCGAGCAGGTAAGGGTGGTGGTGAATGCCCAGGTGGCACCCGCCGATCTGGGGATTCCCGAGGCCATGGCGCTGGTCATCCGTCCCGCGGCCCCGGTGGGGCTTGGAGGCAGCATCGCCCATGCCTTCCGGGAACTCGACCAGCCGTTGTCGCGCTGTGATGTCGACAGCGTCGCCATCTGGCTGGGCGATATGCCCTGGGTGAGGCCCGAAACCTGCCAGCGGTTGGATCGACGAGCCGCGGCCAACACCATCGTCAGACCTCTCTACGGCGAGACTCCCGGACATCCGGTCTTCTTCGGTCGTGACTTCTGGCCTGCCCTGGCCGCCAACCTGGATGATCTGGGGGCCAGGCCGGTTCTCGCCCGGTTCGCCGACAGGGTGATTGCCGTGCCGGTAGCGGATCCGGGGGTGATCCGCGATATCGACTACCCGAGTGCAAATCCGGGATCGGAGTCGGCGTCCTGAGTCGTGGCGGAGACTTGACCGGTCGCCTGGAGTTTCCGCTCCGCCAGCCGTACGGCCAGCTGCCGTGCGGCGCGCCGCGCCAGTGGCACCAGCTCGGTATTCTCCTCCTCCAGGCAGGCGATCAGGCGCCGCTTCATGGGCCGGGCCCAGAAGGTCTCCAGGTGGTGGCAGATGCCCGCCACGGCTTCGTCCTCGCGCCGGCCGCCGCTCAGGTTGGCGGCGATCTGGTTGGCCATGCGCACCAGGTGCGCGTCGTTGTGTAACGACATCTTCGCTTCCTCAGCCATGGGCCCGGGGGCGGAGGGCGCGGCTCTCGCCGCTGGGCGAGAAGCTGCTGTGGGCCGAGCAGCGGGTGATCGCCCGCCTGGGCCCGCAGCTGGAGAGCCTGGGCTCGGACTCAACCTGGCCATCCAGCAGCAGCTGGAGGGGGTACCGCCGGTGCTGCGCCTGCATGCCAGTCACGGCTTCGCCGTGGAGCTGCTGCCTATGTGGCCGCCGGCATGGCCGATGCGGGCTTCGGGGTGGAGGCGGCGGCGCGGCGCTTCGGGCTCGACTTCGTGCCCCTGGCCACCGAGGACTACCTGCTGGTCTGCCATCAGCGCAGCCTGGCGGAACCGCGCTTCGCCTCCCTGCTCGAGGTGCTGCGCGGTGCTACCTTCCACGAGGACATCGCGGCCCTGCCGGGGTATGTCCCGCACCGCTGTGGTGAGGTGACGACGGTCGAGGGACTGTTCGAGGAGGCGTGGCGCGCCGGGACGAGCTAACCGCCACGCTGGCGCGAGACCAGCGCCACGTGGTCGAGGAACAGCCGGAACAGCTGCGACTGGCTGGAGACCTCGAGGCGCTGGTAGATGTGCTTGCGGTGGACCTTGACGGTGCCGTCGCTGATGGCGAGCTCCCGGGCGGCCGACTTGGTGGAGTGGCCGGCGAGCAGCAGGCGCACGATCTCCTGCTCGCGGGCGGTCAGCACGCCGGCACCGAAGCTGGCGAAGGCGGCCTCCACCGGGGCCTGTGCCTCCAGATGCTGCTGGAACTGCCCGCCCTGCCATTTCCAGTAGTCGATCAGCAGGGCCTCGATGACCGGCGAGACGTTGCGTAGCGCCTGCAGCGCCCGCCGCTTGAGCGGCATGTCCGTCCGGAAGCCCAGCGACACCACGATCACCACGTCTTCCGTCACCCGGGCGAAGAGCCCGACCTCGTCCACCAGCCCCAGGGCACGGTAGTAGTGGGCATAGTAGTCGCTCGACT
This sequence comes from Halomonas kalidii, assembly GCF_030010475.1. Taxonomy (NCBI): domain Bacteria; kingdom Pseudomonadati; phylum Pseudomonadota; class Gammaproteobacteria; order Oceanospirillales; family Halomonadaceae; genus Halomonas; species Halomonas kalidii. The sequence continues at coordinate 257,716 of NZ_JASCQN010000025.1, forward strand.
CGAAGCGGTCCGGCGCCAGCTCCCGCAGCCGGTGGGCGCCCCGGTCGAGGCCCTCGCGCACCGCGGTGAAGAAGGGGTCGAGCAGGTAGGCCTCGCTGAGATAGCGGTCGATGCCCTGTGCGCGACTCTCCGCCGGGTAGTCGTCGTGGATCAGCAGCGGTCGCTGGCGGCCGTGGTAGGTGTTGATCAGGATGGTGTCGAAGGGAACCAGCGCTCTCAGGGTCTGCTCCAGCCGGGCGGGGAGGTCCCGGCTGGCTGCCGCCTGGATCAGGCCGGCCAGGTGCCGGTGCCAGCCGGCACTGCCGCGGCCGGCAAGGAAGTCGCGGTCAAGCTCGCCGGTGGGCGGCGGGGGGTGTTTCATGGGTTACTCGTGACGGGAGGCGGTCGCCAGACGATACCTTACGGGATGGCGATGACCAAGCCGGCGTCCGAGTCGCGATAGCGGAAACGACAAGGCCGGCTCCCGGGAGCCGGCCTTGTCGTGGCTAAGGGACGTGCGCAGGCGATCAGTTGCGGCCGCCGCCGGCACCACCGGCACCACCGGCACCACCGGCACCACCACCGCCGCCGGCACCACCGGCACCACCACCGCCGCCGGCACCACCGCCGCCGCCGCCGGCACCACCACCGCCGCCGGTGTTACCGCTGCCCATGCCGCCGGCACTGCTGCGGCCATCGGAGGCGGTAGCGCCCATGCTGCCGGCCCCGTCGCGGGCCTCGGTGCTGCGGCCGTCGCTGGCGGTGTCGCTGACGGCCTGGCCGTCGACGCCGCCCTCAGTGACCGCCTCGCGAGCCGTCTCCAGGCCGAAGACGGCGGCATCCGGGTTCTGCTCGATGGCGGTATCGAGATTCTCCTGGGCCTGCCCGGTGGCGGCGGGCTCGCTCTCCTCCACGACCACCTCGCCATCGGCGTCCTGGGCCATCACGGCCAGGGGCAGCAGCCCGATGGCCAGGGCCAGGGGAATCAGGGTGCGAGTCTTCATGTCATGTCCTCCTTCGGTAAGGCAGCGCATCCGCTGCGATGGGCATGAGTCCGCCCTCGACAACGTCTCTCCCTTCGGACACCTGCAGCCGGCCTCTTGTCGATCGGGCCCTGGTGGCAGGATGCGGCACAACCGGGCGGCCGGCAAGTGCCCGCTCTGCGCGCCAGGAGGCTGGAGCAGGGCGTCAGAACGCCCTGGCGGGGGTCGCGCAGCTGACCAGGCGGCAGGGGGCCTCGCCGGGGTTGCGGAAGCGATGGGGAACGTTGGTCTCGAAGTAGTAGGCCTCGCCGGGGCCGAGCCGCCGGGTGTCGGCGCCGATGGTGATCTCGATCTCGCCCTCCAGCACCACCCCGGCTTCCTCGCCCTGGTGGGTGATCATCTCGCGGCCGGTGTCGGCGCCGGCCGGGTAGGTCTCGATCATGAACGACAGGGCGCGGTCGTGGCGGTTGGCGCCCACCAGCTTGTAGATGACGTCGCCGCTGCCGACGTCGGCCAGTTCGTCGGCCGAGTAGAACACCTGCCGGCGGCTCTCCAGGTCCATGGTGAAGAAGTCCCCGACGCTCATGGGAATGGCGTCGAGGATCTTCTTCAGCGAGCTGACCGAGGGGCTGACCTTGCCCTGCTCGATCAGCGACAGGCTGGAGTGGGTGACGCCACAACGCTTGGCGAGCTCGCGCTGGGAGATCCCGCGCAGGGTGCGCAGGGCGCGCAAGCGGGCGCCCACATCGTCCGACATCCGAATGTCCTCTTGTTCCGGCGGTGGCCGTCGCCCGGCAGCGTCCGGGCGACACTTCTCCCGTCGCGTCTCAGCAGAGCGCGTCGAGCTTCTCCTTGAGAAGCGCGTTGACCTGCTGCGGGTTGGCGGTGCCGCGCGAGGCCTTCATCACCTGGCCGACGAAGTAGCCGATCATCTTGCCGCGCTTGTCGGGCTCGGCATCACGGTACTGGGCCACCTGGGCGGGACTCTCCGCGATCACCCGGTCGATCATCGCCTCGATGGCGCCGCTGTCGGTGACCTGCTTGAGGCCCTTGGCCGCGATCACCTCGTCGGCGCTGGCGCCCTCGCCGTTCCACAACGCCTGGAAGACCTGCTTGGCGGCCTTGCCGTTGATGGTGTCGTCGATCACCCGGGCCACCAGCTCGCCGAGTCGGTCGGCGGAGACGGGACTGTGCTGGATCGGCAGGCCCTCGCGGTTCAGGGCGCCTGAGAGTTCGCCCTGCACCCAGTTGGCGGCCTGCTTGGCGTCGCCGCAGACCTCCTTGACCCGCTCGAAGTACTCGGCCATCTCGCGGCTCGCCGAGAGCACCCCGGCATCGTAGGCGGAGAGGCCCAGCTCGCTCTCGAAGCGGGCGCGCTTGTCGGCGGGCAGTTCCGGCAGGGTCTCGCGCAGGTGGTCGACATAGGCCCGGTCGAGCACCACCGGCAGCAGGTCGGGGCAGGGGAAGTAACGGTAGTCGTTGGCCTCCTCCTTGGTGCGCATGCTGCGGGTCTCGTCGCGCTCGGGATCGAACAGGCGAGTCTCCTGGATCACCTGGCCGCCGTCCTCGAGGAGCTCGACCTGGCGCTCCACCTCGAAGGCGATGGCGCGTTCGACGAAGCGGAAGGAGTTGACGTTCTTGATCTCGGCGCGGGTGCCGAAGGCCTCCTGGCCGACCGGGCGCACCGAGACGTTGACGTCGCAGCGCATCGACCCCTCGGCCATGTTGCCGTCGGAAATCCCCAGATAGGTGACGATCGAATGGATCGCCTTGAGGTAGGCGGCGGCCTCCTTCGCCGAGCGCAGGTCCGGCTCGGAGACGATCTCCAGCAGCGGGGTGCCGGCGCGGTTGAGGTCGACCCCGGTCATGCCGTGGAAGTCCTCGTGCAGCGACTTGCCGGCGTCCTCCTCGAGGTGGGCGTGATGCACCCGGACGCGCTTGGTGCTGCCGTCGTCGAGGGTGATCTCCACCTCGCCGGCGCCGACGATGGGGTGGTACATCTGGCTGGTCTGGTAGCCCTTGGGCAGGTCGGGATAGAAGTAGTTCTTGCGATCGAACACCGAGACCTCGGGGATCTCGGCGTGGATCGCCAGGCCGAACTGCACCGCCATGGCGACCGCGGCCTCGTTGAGCACCGGCAGCACGCCGGGCAGCCCCAGGTCGACGGCGCAGGCCTGGGTGTTGGGCTCGGCGCCGAAGGCGGTGGAGGCGCCGGAGAAGATCTTGGAGCGGGTGGCGAGCTGGACGTGCACCTCCAGCCCGATCACGGTTTCCCATTGCATCAGACGGTCTCCTCGGCGATGGCCGGACGGCGGCGGTGCCAGTCGGTGGCCTGCTGGAAGCGGTGCGCGACGTTGAGCAGGCGCGCCTCGGCGAAGTGGGTGCCGAGGATCTGCAGCCCCACCGGGCGACGCCCCGCGAAGCCGGCCGGCACGCTGATGCCGGGGATGCCGGCCAGGTTGACGGCGATGGTGTAGATGTCCTGCAGGTACATCGACACCGGATCCTTGTTGGCGCCCAGGTCGAAGGCCGGAGTCGGCGAGGCCGGCCCCATCAGCACGTCGACCTCCTCGAAGGCGTCGAGGAAGTCCTGGCGGATCAACCGGCGGACCTGCTGGGCCTTCTTGTAGTAGGCGTCGAAGAAGCCCTCGGAGAGAGTGTGGGTGCCGATCAGGATGCGTCGCTTGACCTCCTCGCCGAAGCCCTCGGCCCGCGACCGCTTGTAGAGGTCGATCAGGTCCTGCGGGTTGTCGCAGCGATGCCCGAAGCGCACCCCGTCGTAGCGCGACAGGTTGGAGGAGGCCTCGGCCGGGGCGATCACGTAGTAGGCCGGTATCGCGTAGTGGGTATGCGGCAGGCTGACCTCGCGCACGCTGGCCCCCAGCGACTCGTAGACCTTCACCGCCTCGCGCACCGCGGCCTCCACCACGGGGTCGAGGCCGTCGCCGAAGTATTCGCGCGGCAGGCCGATCTTCAGGCCGGTCAGGGGGGCCTCGAGCTCCCCGGTGTAGTCGGGCACCCCGCGGGCCACGCTGGTGGAGTCGCGCAGGTCATGGCCGGCAATGGCGCCGAGCAGCCGGGCGCAGTCCTCGGCCGTGCGCGCCATGGGGCCGGCCTGGTCGAGGCTCGAGGCGTAGGCGATGATGCCGTAGCGCGAGACCCGGCCGTAGGTGGGCTTGAGGCCGGTGATGCCGCAGAAGGCCGCCGGCTGGCGGATCGAGCCGCCGGTGTCGGTGCCCATGGCGGCGGGTACCAGGCCGGCGGCCACCGCGGCGGCGCTGCCGCCGGAGGAGCCGCCGGGCACCGCGGCGGGGTCCCAGGGGTTCTTCACCGGGCCGTAGTAGCTGTTCTCGTTGGAGGAGCCCATGGCGAACTCGTCCATGTTGGTCTTGCCCAGGCTCACGGTGCCGGCGACGGCGAGCTTCTCGACCACGGTGGCGTCATAGGGGGCGACGAAGTTGTCGAGCATCCTCGAGCCGGCACTGGTCTTGACGCCCTCGGTGCAGAAGATGTCCTTGAGCGCCAGGGGCACGCCGGTCAGCGGGCCGGCCTTGCCCGCCGCGCGGGCGGTATCGGCCCGATCCGCCGCCTCCAGCGCGGTTTCCGGTGTAATGGTGATAAAGCTGTTGAGGTCGTCGTCGAAGCGGGCGATGCGGGCGAGCAGGTGCGCCGTCAACTCGCGGCTCGAGAACTCGCCGGCCTCGAGGGCGGTGGCGAGTTCGGTGAGTGTCTTGTCATGCATGGGCCAAGGGCTCCGTCAAAGCTTGCCGGGAACGGAAGGTGCCGGGAGAGTCATTCCACTACCCGGGGGACCAGGTAGAGGCCCTTCTCGACCGCGGGAGCGCAGCGCTGGAAATCGTCGCGGCGGTTTGGCTCGGTGACCTCGTCGGCGCGCAGGCGCTGGGTGGCGTCCAGTGGGTGGGCGAGGGGGGCGACGTCGGCGGTATCCAGGCTCTGCAACTGGTCGACCATCGCGAGGATGCGGCCGAGGTCGTCCACGTAGCGGGCTGCCTCGTCGTCGTTCAGGCCGAGCCGGGCGAGATGGGCGGCCCGCATCACCTCTGCGTGTTCAAGCGCCATGATCAGGGTTCCTCGAACGGGGTGGGTCATGGAAATGACCGCAAAAGGTACCACATCCGGCGCCCCGCTGGCAGGTCCGGCGGGCGTCCCATGCCGGGGGCTTTCGCTTGCTGCTGGGGGGCCGCGGTGATACCGTTTGCATCCGCATAGGGTTCCCGGACTGCACTAGGTAACGACTTCCATGTTCAAACGCTTGAGGGGGCTGTTTTCCAGCGATCTGTCGATCGACCTGGGCACGGCCAATACGCTGATTTACGTGCGCGGTCGCGGCATCGTGCTCGATGAGCCATCGGTCGTGGCGATCCGCCAGTCCGGCAACATGCGCAGCGTGGCCGCGGTCGGTTCCGACGCCAAGCGCATGCTGGGCCGTACCCCCGGCAACATCACCGCCATCCGCCCGATGAAGGACGGGGTGATCGCCGACTTCACCGTCACCGAGCAGATGCTCCAGCACTTCATCCGCAAGGTGCACCAGAGCACCTTCCTGACGCCGAGCCCGCGGGTGCTGGTCTGCGTGCCCTGCATGTCGACCCAGGTCGAGCGTCGTGCCATCAAGGAGTCGGCCGAAGGCGCCGGGGCACGTGAGGTGTTCCTGATCGAGGAGCCCATGGCGGCGGCCATCGGTGCCGGCCTGCCCGTCGAGGAGGCCCAGGGCTCGATGGTGGTGGACATCGGCGGCGGTACCAGCGAGATCGCCATCATCTCGCTCAATGGCATCGTCTACTCCGAGTCGATCCGTGTCGGCGGCGACCGCTTCGACGAGGCGATCACCGCCTACGTGCGACGCCACTACGGTAGCCTGATCGGCGAAGCCACCGCCGAGCGCATCAAGGAGGAGATCGGCTGTGCCTATCCGGGCGGCGAGCTGCGCGAGATCGATGTGCGCGGCCGCAACCTGGCGGAGGGCATCCCGCGGAGCTTCACCCTCAACTCCCACGAGATCCTCGATGCATTGCAGGAGACGCTGGCCTCCATCGTCTCGGCGGTGAAGAACGCCCTCGAGCAGTCACCCCCCGAGCTCGCCTCCGACATCGCCGAGCGCGGCCTGGTGCTGACCGGTGGCGGCGCGCTGCTGCGCGACCTGGACAAGCTGATCGCCGAGGAGACCGGGCTGCCGGTGATCGTCGCCGAGGATCCGCTGACCTGTGTGGCACGGGGGGGCGGCAAGGCCCTGGAGATGATCGACCAGCATACCTTCGAACTGCTGTCCAGCGACTGACGCTCTGAGCAGGACGCAGGCCTGGTGCGGGGGGATCGACTATTAAACCGCTGTTCTCGCACGGACCGCTGCCCGTCTATCGCATGCTGCTGTGCGCGTTGGCGGCATCCGTGCTGATGTTCGTCGACACACGATTCACGCGCATGGAGGCCGTCCGTGCCCAGCTCTCCACCCTGGTGGCCCCTATCCAGTGGGTAGTCAGCGTCCCGAGTGACGTCCTCAACTGGGGCTCGCTGGCACTCTCCGACCAGCGGGCACTGGTGGACGAGAATCGTCGACTGCGCGAACAGATCCTGACGCTCTCGCATCGGGTGCAGCGCATGGCCAGCCTGACCGCCGAGAACGTGCGCCTGCGCGAGCTGTTGGCGGCCGCCGGTCAGAACGACGTGCCCTTCATCACCGGCGAGCTGCTGTCGCTGGATTCCGATCCCTTCTCCTACCAGATGGTGATCGACCGGGGGCGACGCAACGGCGCCTATGTGGGACAGCCGGTGATGGACGCCTCGGGGCTGGTCGGCCAGGTCACGGCGGTATCGGCCTACTCCAGCCGCGTGCTGTTGCTGGCCGATGCCAGCCATGCGCTGCCGGTGCAGGTCAATCGCAACGGCCTGCGCTTCATCGTCCAGGGCACCGGCAACTACCAGGGCCTGAACGTGTTGCATGTCCCCGACACCGCCGACATCCGCGAGGGCGACCTGCTGGTCACCTCGGGCCTGGCTGGCCGCTTTCCCGCCGGTTATCCGGTGGCGCGGGTCGCCGAGGTGGTCCACGACCCCGGTCAGCCCTTCGCCCGCGTCACGGCCACTCCGGTGGCCCAGCTGCAGCGCTCGCGTCACTTCATGCTGCTCTTTCCACCGCCCGCGGCCCCGGTGCCGGACGAGGACGGCTGGGAGCTGGAGCTCTCCGTGGAGGCGAGGGAGGCGGCCCGCCGGCTCGTTGGCCTACCCGACGCCAAGGAGGAGCCCTGATGCCCACCTCGTCGTCTGCCAGCCTGCTCTGGATCTGGCTGACCCTGCTGCTGGCGCTCTGCCTGCAGGTGATGCCGCTGGCCGATGGCTGGCAGATCTGGCGCCCGGACTGGCTCGGCCTGATGCTGATCTACTGGTGTATGAAGGCACCGCTGCGGGTCGGCGTGCTGCACGGCTTCGCGCTGGGCATTCTGCTCGACCTGATCGAAGGCGTCACGCTAGGGCAGAACGCGCTGATCCTGTCGCTGCTGGCCTTCCTCTGTGCGCTGGTCTACCCGCGCTTCCGAGCCTATTCGCAGCTCCAGCAGGCGGTGCTGATCTTCGTCCTGCTCGGTACCGTGCAGCTCGCCGAACAGTGGCTGCGCACCCTGCTGGGTCCCTTCTCCATTCATCTGTCGTTCCTGCTGCCCTCGCTGATCGGCGCGGCACTCTGGCCCTGGCTGACCACGCTGTTCGAGGCCCTGGGCCGCCGGCTGGCGAGGGAGTGATGGAGGCGCCATGACCGCTCACCTCTGCCTCGCCTCCGCCTCGCCCCGCCGCCGCGAACTGCTGGATTCGATCGGCGTGCCGGTCGAGGTGTGCCCGGTGGACGTCGACGAGACGCCGCTGCCCGGAGAGGCGCCCGCCGACTACGTGGCCCGTCTGGCACGGGCCAAGGCCCAGGCCGGGGCGCGGCACTCGCCGCTACCGACGCTCGGCGCCGATACCGCCGTGGTGCGCGACGGGGAGATCCTCGGCAAGCCCCGCGACCGGGAGCACGCCGCCGCCATGCTGCGTTCGCTGTCGGGGCGTGACCACGAGGTGCTCACCGCGGCGGCGGTAACCGGACCCGCGGGGCTGCTCGAGGCCTGTGTCTCGTCCCGCGTCGTCATGCGCGCGATCGGCGCTGCCGAGATCGACGCCTACTGGGACTCCGGAGAGCCCGCGGACAAGGCGGGAGGGTACGCCATCCAGGGGTTCGCGGCGGTGTTCGTCGCGTGCATCGAGGGCAGCCATTCGGCGGTGGTGGGGCTGCCGCTGTTCGAGGTCGCGGCCATGCTGGCGCGCCAGGGCGTGCCGATCTGGGGCGGGGCCTTCCGGGACGGGGCTATGTCATAATGTTTTCAGAGACCTCTGGACAAGGATTTCCGCATGAGCGGTGAAGTACTCATCAACCTGACGCCGATGGAAACCCGAGTGGCCGTGGTGGAGAACGGCGTGCTGCAGGAGGCCTTCATCGAGCGCTCGCGACGCCGGGGCATCGTCGGCAATATCTACAAGGGGCGGGTGGTGCGCGTGTTGCCGGGGATGCAGGCGGCCTTCGTCGACATCGGCCTGGACCGGGCGGCCTTCATCCATGCTCACGAGGTGATGCCGCCGGGTACCCCTGCCGAGGAGCAGGTCGCCATCGGGGCGTTGCTCCACGAAGGACAGGCACTGGTGGTGCAGGTGACCAAGGATCCCATCGGTTCCAAGGGCGCGCGGCTGACCACCCATCTCTCGGTGCCCTCCCGCTACCTGGTCTACATGCCCGACTCGCCCCATCACGGGGTCTCCCAGCGCATCGAGGACGAGCGCGAGCGCGAACGGCTACGCGGAGCGCTCGAGGAGGCCCAGTCCGGACAGCAACTGGAGGTCACCGGGGGCTTCATCGTGCGCACCGCCGCCGAGGGGGTCGGTGAGGAGGAGCTCACCAGCGACATGCACTTCCTGCTGCGATTGTGGCGCAAGGTGAGCGAACGCAAGGTCACCGCCCCGGCGCCCAGCGTGATCTACGATGACCTGCCACTGTTCATGCGTACCCTGCGCGACGTGATGCGCGACGAGATCGAGAAGGTGCGCATCGACTCCCGGGAGAACTACGTCAAGCTGATCGAGTTCGCCGAGGAATTCATGCCCGATTCGGTGGGGCGCATCGAGCACTATGCCGGCGAGCGCCCGATCTTCGACCTCTATAGCGTCGAGGACGAGATCCAGAAGGCGCTGGGGCGCAAGGTACAGCTGAAGTCGGGAGGGTATCTGGTCATCGATCCCACCGAGGCGATGACCACCATCGATGTCAATACCGGCGGCTACGTGGGGCATCGCAACCTCGAGGAGACGATCTTCAAGACCAACCTCGAGGCGGCCACGGCCATCGCCCGGCAGCTGCGCCTGCGCAACCTGGGCGGCATCATCATCATCGACTTCATCGACATGGAGGACCCGGAGCACCAGCGTCAGGTGCTGCGGGTGCTGGAGAAGGCGTTGGAGCGGGATCACGCCAAGACCAAGTGCACCGGAGTGACCGAGCTGGGGCTGGTCCAGTTGACCCGCAAGCGTACCCGCGAGAGCCTCGAGCAGACGCTCTGCGAACCCTGCGCCACCTGCCATGGTCGCGGCACCCTGAAGACCCCGGAGACGGTCTGCTACGAGATATTCCGCGAGATCCTCCGCGAGGAGCGTGCCTACGGTCCCGAGACCTATATGGTGCTGGCATCGCAATCGGTGGTCGATCGACTGCTCGACGAGGAGTCGGCGGCGGTGGCCGACCTGGAGGCCTTCATCGCCAAGACCATTCGCTTCCAGGTCGAGATCCACTATTCCCAGGAGCAGTACGACATCGTGCTGATGTAAGCCCATGCCTCGGATTCGCCTGCTGTCGCGCTGGGTTCTGACGCTGGCGGCGTTGCTGCTGGCGATGGTGGCCCTCGTGCTGGTCCTGTTGCGGTTGGCCCTCGGCCTGGCCGAGGACGCCACGCCGAGACTCGAGGCGATGCTCTCGTCGCGCTTCGGTGCCGTGGTGCAGATCCGTGAGCTCGACACTCGCCTGGCAAGAGTCGACCCCATGCTGGAACTCTCCGGCCTGATCGTCCGTTCCCGGGAGGGGCTCGGTCACACGCCCTTGATCGAGGTCGAGGGCGGCCGGTTGCGGCTGGATACCCTGGCCAGCCTACGCGAGGGCGTACCGGTGGTGGCGGATGCCCGCCTGCAGGGTGTGACGCTGCACCTCTACCAGGATCGACAGGGGCGTTGGCACTGGCCCGATCCGGCCCGACTTCCCCCCGAGTTCAAGCCCGACGTGGAGTTCGACCTGGATCGTCTCGATTTCTGGGTCGGGCTGCTGCTGCGTCAGCGCGCCTGGGTCGAGGATCTCCGCCTGGTGCTGCACGGCCAGGAGACGCGCGAGGTGCTGCATGCGCCGCAGCTGCTGATGACCGGGGATGCCCGCCACGCCCACCTGGAGGGCGAGGTGCGGCTCGAGGACCGGGAGCAGATCCGGGAGCAGGTCGCCATGCAGGTGGCGCTGGATATCTTCCCCGGCCCTTCGGGGCTGCGCGACTTCAGTGCCGCCCTGCAGGCCGACGTGACCCTCGACAGCCTGCTGGGGCTGGCCGAGGTGCTGGGTCGCAACGACCCCATGCGCCTCGAGACGGCCAACGGCGATGCGCGGCTGTGGGGTCGTTGGCACCGCGGCAGGCTTGCCGATGCCCGCCTCGACCTGGACGCGCCACTGCTGGCCATGAGTCACCACGACAGCGTCGGTGAGCTGCGGACCATCGTGCTCGAGAGCGTCGCCGCCCGCGGCCAGTGGCTGCGGGGCGACGACGGCTGGGAGGCCTGGCTCGAGACAGACGCCGGCAGTGCCGACTGGGACGCGCCGGTGGAGCTGGCCGAGACGGAGGGGCCGGCCCTGCCGTCCTACTGGCACCTGCGCGGCAACGACGACGGGTGGTGGCTCAATACCAGCGAATTCGAACTCGGCTCGCTGGCTGCCTGGCGCGATCGCCTGCCGCTGCCGGAAGCGCTGTCCCGGGCGGTGGCCAGCCTGGCCCCCCGCGGCCGGGTGGCCGGTCTGGGAGTGGGGCGCGAGAATGGGCACTGGTTGGCCCGGGCGGGGGTCCATGGCGTGGCGGTCTCGCCCTGGGAGCAGGCCCCCGGCGGGGGGCCGTTCGACGTGTGGGTCGAGGCCCGGGACCTGAATGGCCGGGTGAGCTTCGTCGGCAACGATGGCGTCGAGCTGTACTTTCCCGAGGTCTTTGGCACCCCCATGGCACTCGCCCACGCCAGTGGCGAGGTGCTCTGGACCTACGACGGGCCACGCAGCTTCGTCAGCGGCCGGAACCTCAGGGCGGGCTGGAACGGCGCCGAGGCGCGGGGGGGCTTCGGCCTCTCGGTGGGGGGCGGGCAACGGGGTGGGTTCGGGCTGACGCTGGGCTTTCGCGACGTGGACGCCATCGATACCCCGCTGCTCGACTGGCTGCCGGTCGGGATCATGGGCGAGGAGCTCACCGAGTGGCTGGGCGCAGGCGTAGCCGGGCGTGTGCCCGAGGGCTCGTTGCGGCTGCACCTGCCGCTGGCCGGCGGCGCGGCCAGGGTCGCCCCCTCCTTCGGCCTGGAGCTCGCCATCGAGGAGGGACGGTTGCCCTTCGCGCCGGAGTGGCCGGCCCTGGAGGCGCTGGAGGGGCGCCTGACCCTGCAGGACACCACCCTCGAGGCGACCGTCGAGCGGGCCGAGAGCCTCGGCGTCGAAGCCCGCGACGGCCGGGTCTCGCTGGTCGACGAGCACCTCGACGTGAGCGGCGAGCTCGAGGCCTCGGCCGAGGCGCTGCGTCGCTACCTGCTGGCGATGCCGGTGGAGGGCATCGAGGCGGTCGAGGCGTGGCAGGGCGAGGGCACTGCCTCGGGTCGGCTGTCGCTGTCGCTGCCGCTCGATGAGCCCGGGGCGCTGGCGCTCGACATCGACACCGACGTGGCTTTCGGTCGGCTGGAGTACCTCCCGCTGGCACTGGCCTTCAGCGAGCTCGATGGTCCGCTGGCCTGGCATCAGCGCGGTGAGGAGGGGGGGCTCGAGGGGCGCGTCGAGGGCCGGTTGCTCGATGGGCCGGTGCGCGCCGAGATCGATACTCTGGCCGGTGGGCTCGACCTGAGCGGTACCGTGACCGCCGCCGGTCTGGCCCGCTGGACCGGAGCGGCGGCGCTCGATGACCTGCTCGAAGGGCAGTTCCCCTGGCAAGGGCGTCTGGCGATCGGCGAGCAGGCCAGCACCCTGAGCCTCTCGAGCTCGCTCGAGGGGCTGGGCATTGCCTTGCCGGCACCGCTGGGCAAGACACCGGATCAGCACGAGCCGCTGCGACTCGACATGGGCCTGGCGGATGGCCGGCTCGAAGGCCGGCTGGGCGAGCAGGTGCACATGCGCTGGCGGGAACTCGCCGACTCCGAGATCGGCCAGGGCCAGGTCTGGATCGGCCGCGCTCCGGTCACCCCCTGGCCGGAGAGCGAGGGCTGGTGGGTGGAAGCCTATCGGCCGAGGCTCGATCTCGCCGCCTGGGGCGAGGCGCTCTCGGCGCTGGACGTCGACCAGGGAGGCGGGGCCGGTGATGGGGTGGCCGAGACCCTGGGGGGCATCGGGCTCGAGACCAACTGCCTGGAACACGACGGGCGCTGCCTGGGTTCGCTGTATCTCGACGGACGGCCCCGGCCCGGCGGGGGCTGGCGGGTGGCGCTGGACGGTAGCCTGGTCGAAGGGCAGCTCGACTATCGTCCCGGGCTGGAGGATTCCCTGGACATCGCGCTGATGCGCCTGACCCTGGACGGCCTGATGCCTCAGGCCGGTGACGGTGGGTCGCTGATGGACGAAGTCGCCACGCCGCCGGAGCCGGCACCGCTGCCGGACTGGGCCGGACGGCTGCCCGACGGCCGCCTGCGCGTCGCCGACATCGAGTACCAGGGGCGGCGCTTCGGCCCGCTCACGACCCGCTGGCGGTCGACGCCCGAGGGCTTGACCATCGCGCCCCTGGGGCTGACCCTGGGCGAGGTCTCGGCGCGGGGGGAGCTGGTCTGGGAAGCCGCTGGCCCCGCCGACAGCCTGAGTCGGGCACGGCTCGACCTGGACGGCCGCGACCTCGGCACCGCGCTGGAGCAGCTCGGGCAGCCGGTGTCGATCCGCAACCGCGAGACCCGGGTCTCCAGCCAGCTCGCCTGGCAAGGAGCGCCCTGGCAATTCGCCCTGGAGCGCTCCCGCGGCAGCATCGAGGTGCTGCTGCGCGACGGGCGTTTCGTCAACATCGAGTCGCCCTCGGCGCGCCTGGTGGGGCTGCTCAACGTCGACAATCTGGTGCGTCGCCTGCGGCTCGATTTCTCCGATGTCACCGGCCAGGGCACCGCCTTCGACAGTGTCACCGGCGCCGCGACCCTGTATGGTGGGATTCTGGAGACACGAGGGCCGGTGGAGGTCGAGGGGCCGGCCACCTTCTTCACCCTGGAGGGCACGGTGGACCTGGCGCGGCGGGAACTCGACCAGCGCCTGGGCGTCACAGTGCCGGTGAGCCGCAACCTGCCGCTGGCCGCCGTGATCGCCGGTGCGCCGGTGATCGGCGGTGCCCTGTTCCTCGCCGACCGCCTGTTCGGTGACGCCATCGACCGGGTGACCCGAGTCCATTACCGCGTGCGGGGTCCCTGGACCTCGCCCCAGATATCCGTGGAAAGCGCCGAATGACATCACGCCATCACTCCCTGCTCGAAGACGCCGCCGAGATCCTGCTCACCCCGGGCGGGCTCGATCTCGGCGCCCTGGACGCGGGCCTGGGGCATGCCCTGGGCCCCGGTATCGACTACGCCGACCTCTACTTCCAGCGCAGTTGGCACGAGGGCTGGGTACTCGAGGACGGTGAGGTCAAGGAGGCCAGCTACAACATCGACGGCGGCGTCGGGGTGCGCTCCCTGGCCGGCGAGAAGACCGGTTTCGCCTACTCCAACCAGATCACCCGCGAGGCACTGGCCGAGACCGGGCGTACCGCGTCGGGCATCGTGCGCCACGGCACCCGCCTCGCGGTCTCCCCCAGGGTGGTGGTGCAGGGAGACAGCCGTTACGGCGGCGTGGACCCGCTCTCCGGCCTGTCCGCCGAGGAGAAGATCGCCATGCTCAAGCAGGCCGACCGGGTGGCCCGGGCGGCCGACCCCTCGGTGGCCCAGGTCAGCGCCTCGCTCACCGGGGTGCACGAGGTGGTGCTGGTGTGGGCCAGCGATGGGACCCTGGCGGCGGACATCCGCCCGCTGGTGCGCTTCAATGTCAGCGTCATCGCGGTCAGGAACGGGCGCCGCGAGCGTGGCAGCGCCGGGGGTGGCGGGCGCTACTCCATGGCGCGGCTGCGTGACGAGCACGTCGCCGAGCGCTACGCCCGGGAGGCGGTACGCCAGGCGCTGGTCAACCTGGAGGCGGTCGACGCCCCGGCCGGCCAGTTGCCGGTGGTACTGGGGCCGGGCTGGCCGGGCATCCTGCTCCACGAGGCGGTGGGGCATGGCCTGGAGGGCGACTTCAACCGCAAGGGCAGCTCGGCCTTCGCCGGCCGCATGGGGCAGCGAGTCGCCTCGCCGGGCGTGACCGTGGTCGACGACGCCACCCTGGCCGATCGGCGCGGCTCCATGAGCGTCGACGACGAAGGCACGCCGGGGCAGTGCACTACCCTGATCGAGGACGGCATCCTCACCGGCTACATGCAGGACAAGCTCAACGCCCGGCTGATGGGCATGGCCCCCACCGGCAACGCTCGGCGCGAGTCCTTCGCCCACCTGCCGATGCCGCGCATGACCAATACCTACATGCTGGCGGGGCAGGACGACCCGGAGGAGATCCTGCGCAGCGTGAAGCGTGGCCTCTACGCGGTGAGCTTCGGTGGTGGCCAGGTCGACATCACCTCGGGCAAGTTCGTCTTCTCGGCGAGCGAGGCCTACCTGATCGAGGACGGCCGCATCACCGCGCCGGTCAAGGGGGCGACCCTGATCGGCAACGGCCCGGAGGCCATGGGCCGGGTGTCGATGATCGGCCACGACCTGGAACTGGACACCGGTATCGGGGTCTGCGGCAAGGAGGGGCAGGGCGTGCCGGTGGGCGTCGGCCAGCCGACGCTGAAGCTCGATGAGCTGACGGTCGGCGGCACACAGTCGTAAGGCGCTGTAGTAGGGCCGCCGACGTCGGCGGTCCCTATGGGGTCAGACCCCGGCGGGCGCTGGTTCGGCAAGAGAGGAGCGCCACGACAGGCATGATGGTTTGGCTGGGGTCTGACCCCATAGGGGCCATGCCGTCAACATAGGCAGCGTGGGGGGCACAAGCGCCATGCGCTCGGGCAGGTGCCAGGCCTACAGCCCCGCGGTATCGCGGATCAGGCGGAACAGCCGGCGGGCATTGGTCGGCGGCTTGCCTAGCTCGCGTTCGCGGCGGGCGTTGCGGATCAGCTGGCGCAGGGCCTGGCGGTCGACGGCGGGGAACTCCGCGATGAAGGGCTCGACGGCATCGTCACCCTCCTCGATGAGCCGGTCGCGCCACTTCTCGAGGCGGTGGAAGGCGTGGTCGCGGCGGAGCTTCTCCTGCTCGACCTCCTCGTACACCGTCTGGATCGCGGCGAGGTTCTCGCGACGCATGACCTTGCCGACGTACTGCATGTGCCGCCGGCGTCCCTCGTGGGAGCGGATCCGCGAGGTCTCCTCCACGGCGGCCAGCATGTCATCGGAGAGGGGGAAGCGGGCGCGTTCGGCGGGCGTCATGGCGATGATCGCCTCGCCCAGTGCCTGAAGCGCATGCATCTCGCGCTTGAGCTGGGACTTGCTGACGGGCTCGTCATCCGACTGGGTGATCTGCGCGAGCAGCTCACGGGGAGATTCCTGGGACATGCCGCTTCCATCGGTTGAGGTCGGGATGGACGATAGTATATCAGCCCGCAGCGACGGGCTGTGCAACGCATCATGAGTGAACCGGCCCCGCGGGGCCGGTCGACGAGGAGAATCGCATGACACAGGCTTTCGATGCCGCTGCCCAGCAGTCACTGCTGGAAACCCGCGCCGAGGCGGCGCTCGAGCTGGCCGGGCGGCTGGGGGCCGACGCCTGCGAGGTCGGGGCCAGCGTCGACCAGGGGGTCGGCATCAGCGTGCGCGAGGGCGAAGTGGAGACCGTCGAGCTCTCCCGTGACCAGGGCATCGCGGTGACCGTCTACGTCGGGTCGCGCAAGGGCAGTGCCTCGTCCAGCGATGCCGGCGAGGCCTCGATCCGCGCCGTGGTCGAGAAGGCCCTGGCCATTGCGCGCCATACCGGCGAGGACCCGGCCTCGGGTCTGGCCGATGCCGGGCTGATGGCGCGCGAGCTGCCGGATCTCGACGTCCACCACCCCTGGGACCTGACCACCGAGCAGGCCATCGAGCTGGCGCTTGCCTGCGAGGCCGCCGGTCGTGGCATGGCGGGGATCCGCAGCTCCGACGGCGCTTCGCTCTCCAGCGGCGAGGGCGTGCGGGTCTACGCCAACAGCCATGGCTTTCTCGGCAGCCAGCGGGGCAGTCGCCACTCGCTGTCCTGCATGCTGATCGCCGAGGATGAGGGGGGCATGCAGCGGGACTACGACTATACCAGTGCCCGCCATCCCCGGGACCTGATGGCGCCCGAGGCGGTGGGCGAGAGCGCGGCGCGGCGGACCCTGCGCCGGCTCGGCGCGCGGCGCCCGGCCACCGGACGCCTGCCGGTACTGTTCGACCCGACCGTGGCCGGCGGGCTGGTGGGGCACCTGATGAGTGCCATCGCCGGCGGGGCCCTCTATCGCCAGGCCTCCTTCCTCTGCGACCGTCTGGGCGAGCCGCTCTTTCCCGAGTGGTTCAGCCTCGGCGAGAAGCCCATGGAGCGTGGCGCCATGGCCAGCAGTCCCTTCGACAACGACGGGGTCCAGACCCGTGACAACGTCTTCGTCGATCGTGGGCGGCTGGCCAGCTACATGCTCTCGGCCTACAGTGCGAGGCGCCTCGGCCTGCAGACCACCGGCAACGCCGGCGGCGCACGCAACCTGCGCATCACGGCGCCGCTGGCGTCCCGCGAGGCATTGCTGGCCCGCATGGGGCGCGGCGTGCTGGTCACCGAGCTGATGGGGCAGGGGGTCAACGGCGTGACCGGCGACTACTCCCGCGGCGCCGCCGGCTTCTGGGTCGAGGATGGCGAGATACGACACCCGGTGGAGGAGTTCACCATCGCCGGCAACCTCGAGGGAATGTTCAAGGGGCTGGCGGGAGTCGGCGACGACCTCGATACCCGCGGCAGCATCCATACCGGCAGCTGGCTGGTCGACGAGATGATGGTGGCGGGCGGTTAGGCGTCCTCGTCGAAGCGGGCCTCGAAGAGTGCCTCGAGGGCGTCGAGCACCGCCTCGGCGTCCTCGCCTTCGGTACTGATCGTCAGCTCGGTGCCGCAGGGGGCGGCCAGCATCAGCAGCGACATGATGTTGGCGGCGTCGGCATCGCGGCCGCCGTGGCTCACGATGACCCTGGCCTGGAAGGGCTGGCAGCACTGGACCAGCTTGGTGGCGGCGCGGGCGTGCAGGCCACGCCGATTGTTCAGGGTAAGCTTGCGTTGCGGCACGCCTCAGGTTCCTTCGTCATCGTTCTCGGCCGGTGGTGGCTCCGACGGGCGGGGGAGGATGTTGTGAATGCCCAGTTCGCGATGGCGTAGCCGCACACTGGGACAATGCCCGGCGAGGTGCCGGGCCAGTCGTTCGGCCAGGTGGACCGAGCGGTGCTGGCCGCCGGTGCAGCCGATGGCCACGGTCAGGTAGCTGCGATGGCTGGCCTGGTAGGCGGGCAGCCAGCGCTCCACCCAGGCCAGGATATCGTCATGCATCTCGCCGACGATGGGGTAGCCGTCGAGGAACTCGATGACCGCGGCGTCGCGGCCGGTGTACGGCCGCAGTCGGGGGTCCCAATAGGGGTTCGGCAGGCAGCGGGCGTCGAAGACGATGTCGGCATCGAGCGGCACGCCGCGCTTGAAGCCGAAGGACTCCACCGTCAGGGTCAACTGGTCGGTCCGGTGGTTGGCCACCTGGTCGCTGATTCGCCGACGCAACTCGTGCACCGAGAGTCGCGAGGTATCGATCACCAGGTCGGCCAGGTCGCGAATCTCGGCGAGCGCCGTCTCCTCGGAATCGATGGCCTCGGCCAGGGTCATGTCGCTGTCCCGTGTCAGCGGGTGACGGCGGCGGGTGGCCGAGTAGCGCTCGAGCAGGATGCGGGCATCGGTGGTGAGGTAGATCACCTGGCCGTCGATTCCGCGCGCGCGCACTTCCTCCAGCAGGGTGGGAAAGCGCTCCAGTGCATGGGGCAGGTTGCGCGCATCGATGCTCACCGCGATCGAGGTGTGGGGCGAGTGATCGCTGCTGAGTTCGTCCACCAGCGGGCCGAGCAGCATGGCCGGCAGGTTGTCGATGGCGTAGTAGCCGAGGTCCTCGAGGGCCTGCAGTGCGATCGACTTGCCGGAGCCGGATCGGCCGCTGATGATCACGAGCTGCATGGCGGGTCTCCTGGTCGTGTGACTGGCCGGGTGGCCCGGTGAGCGACGATCAGCCCGAGGACTGTCGTCGGATCGCCTCGATGAGTCGCTCATGGAGCTCGCGCTGGCTCGCGCTCTTGCGCAGCCGGCCGCGGGTCTCGGCATCGTTCATCACGCCCGCGACCTGGGCCAGCAGCGCGAGGTGGGCATCGTCGGCCTCTTCCGGTACCAGCAGCACGAAGATCAGGTCAACCGGCTCGCCATCGATGGCGTCGAAGTCGATCGGCTCGGCCAGCTTCAGGAAGCCGGCAAGGGGAGCCTTGCAGTGCGGGTCGCGGGCATGGGGAATGGCGACGCCGTTGCCGATACCCGTGCTGCCCAGCCGCTCACGGCCGATCAGGCGGCCGAAGACTTCCTGGCTGTCGAGGCTCGGTGTGTTCTGTGCGATGAAGGTGCTGAAGAATTCCAGTACCCGCTTCTTGCTTCCCCCGGGCACGCCGAACAGGGTGCGCTCGGGGGGCAGGATGGCTTCGAGTGTCATGATGGATCAGCGGGCACCGGCGCCCTGGGCGCGGGCCTGGACCTTCTCCTTGTGCTTGACCAACTGGCGGTCCAGCTTGTCGGCGAGCGCATCGATGGCGGCGTACATGTCACCGTCCATGGCCTCGGCGTGCAGATCGGCACCGGCGGCATGCAGGGTGCAGGCGGCCTGCTGGCGTTCCTTCTCGACGGAGAGCGTTACCTGCACGGTGGTGATGTTGTCGTAGTGGCGTTCCACGCGAGTGAGCTTTTCGTTCACATAGTCACGCAGGGCGTCGGTCAGTTCCACATGATGGCCGGTGATGTTGACTTGCATGACACGCTCCTTCGTCCTTCGATTGGTGCCTCGATTGTAACCCTTTTTCCTGCCCTGCAAACCCCCTGCTGAGGGCGATGCCAGCGGCGACTGGCGCTCACTCACCTTAGCCGCTTGCGCTCGCTGGAGGAGGCGATGCCCATGGCCTCCCGATACTTGGCCACGGTCCGCCGCGCGACGCTGATGCCGGCCTCCTCGAGCAGCGTCACCAGCTTGCTGTCGGAGAGCGGCTTGCGTGGCGGCTCCTCCTGGATCAGCTTGCGGATGCGGGCGCGGATCGCGGTGCTCGAGTGAGCGTCGCCATCCCCGTTGCCGACCTGGCTGGAGAAGAAATACTTCAGCTCGAAGACGCCGCGGGGGGTGTGGATGAACTTCTGGGTGGTGACTCGCGAGATGGTCGATTCGTGCATCTCCACGGCCTGGGCGATATCGGCCAGTATCAATGGCCGCATCGCCTCCTCGCCCTGCTCGAGGAAGTCGAGCTGGCGCGCCATGATCTCGCGTCCTACCCGCAGCAGGGTGTCGTTGCGGCTGGAGAGGCTCTTCATCAACCAGCGGGCCTCCTGCAGGTGATTCTTGAGGAACTGGTTGTCCTGGCTCTTGTCGGCGCGGCGAATCAGTGCCGCATAGTCGGGTTGGATGCGTAGCCGTGGCAGGGCCTCGGGGTTGAGCTCCACCTGCCAGCCGCGGTTGTCGTGACGGGCGACCAGGTCGGGAATGACGTAGTCGTTGTCGGATTCCGAATAGCGACTGCCCGGCCTCGGGTCCAGTGAGCGCACCAGGGCGATCACCTCGTCGAGGGCATCGTCATCGAGGCCGAGTCGGCGCTTGAGCAGGCGGCGGTCGTCACCGGCCAGCGCTTCGAGAAACTGGCGCACCAGGCGCCGGGCCTGGGGCAGCAACGGGGTGTCGTCGGGCAGGGCGGCGAGTTGCAGCATCAGGCATTCGCGCAGGTCCCGGGCGAAGATGCCGGTCGGCTCGAACTGCTGCAGGCGCAGCAATACCTGCTCCACCTCGCGACTCTTGAGTCCCTCGAGCCCCTGGTTCTTGAGCCCGTCACGCAATTCGTCGAGCGGCTGGGCCAGGTAGCCGGCGCCGTTCACGGCATCGATCAGGCTCTCGGCGATGTGTCGCTGACGTTCGTCCAGGTCGGTCATGGCCAACTGCCAGGCGAGGTGGTCCTGCAGGCTCTGGCCCGAGGCCTGGCGCTCGAAGTCTGGGCCCTCGCCGCTGCCGGCGGGAGAGGCGCCCAGATCCTGGTAGGTGTCCGACCAGTCGCTGTCGACCGAGAGTTCGCTGGGGATCTCGCTGGCCCAGTCGTCATCGGCAGGCTCGCTCGCTGCCTGTTCGCCGAAGCCGTCATCGAGCTCCAGCATGGGGTTCGACTCCAGGGCCTGCTGAATCTCCTGGCGCAGGTCCAGGGTGGAGAGCTGCAGCAGGGCGATGGCCTGCTGCAGTTGAGGCGTCATGGTCAGCTGGGTGCCGACACGCAGTTGCAGGGATGCTTTCATGGCCATGAGAGGTGTGTGCTCATTCGCCGAAAACCCCCACCCTAGTCCGCTGCCCGGCGCGTTGCAAGTCTTTTATTAGCAATAAGCATGCCATCGGCAATTTTCATGCCGCCATGCTGCAATAGCCTTTATATCAGTAAGTTGCGGTAGATGTGGTCAGAGGCGGAAGTCTTCGCCGAGGTACACTTCACGCACCCGCTGGTTGGCCAGGATCGCCTCGGCATCGCCCTCGGCGATGATCTGGCCGTCGCCGACGATGTAGGCGGTATCGCAGATATCGAGGGTCTCGCGCACGTTGTGGTCGGTGATCAGGACGCCGATATCACGGGCCTTGAGCTGACGGATGATGGCCTTGATCTCGCCCACCGAGATGGGGTCGACCCCGGCGAAGGGTTCGTCGAGGAGGATGAAGGCGGGTTCCGTGGCCAGCGCCCTGGCGATCTCCACCCGGCGCCGCTCGCCGCCGGAGAGGCTCATGCCGAGGTTGTCGCGGATATGGGTGACATGGAAGTCCTCGAGCAACTGCTCGAGCCGTGCCCTGCGCCCTGTGCGGTCGAGGTCCTGGCGGGTCTCGAGGATCGCCATGATGTTGTCGGCCACCGAGAGCTTGCGGAAGATCGAGGCTTCCTGGGGCAGATACCCGATACCGGCCCGGGCTCGTTCGTGCATGGCGGCCTTCGTCAGGTCGAGGTCGTCGATGTGGACCTCGCCGGCATCGGCGCGAACCAGCCCGACGATCATGTAGAAGGAGGTGGTCTTGCCGGCCCCATTGGGGCCGAGCAGGCCGACGATGCTGCCTTGGCCGATGGCCAGGCTGATGTCCTGCACCACGCGGCGGCGCTTGTAGCTCTTGGCCAGATGGCTGGCGCGGAGTGTCTTCATGTCGTCCCTTATTGCTCGGGCTGCAGGGTCATGCGTATGCGCTGGCGCTCTTCGACGCCCTCGGCCTCCGAGCGGGCCTGGACCACGCGCCGATCGAGGAAATACTCGAGATAGCCGCCGTCGAAGGTGTCGCCGCCCTGGTGCAGCTCGGCGCGATCGATCAGTTCCACCCGCCGCTCGGCGACGTAATAGACGATGGTGCGTCCCCAGCCGCGCACGAGTGGCTCGTCAGGTGCCGGCAGCTGCTCGATGTAGGCGCGTTCGCCGGTGGCGATGGCGTGAGAGAGTTCGCCCGACGCGTTGCGGCGGATCTCGACCCGGTCACCGGTCAGTTGCATGCTGCCCTGGCGGATGTCCACGTCGCCGGTATAGACGGCGGTGCCGGCGCGGTCGTCGAGATCGAGCTGGTTCGCCTCCACCTCGATGGGAGCGCTGGCGTCGCCCTCCAGGGCCTGCGCCGAGGGAGCGACCAGGACCGTGAGGGCCAACCCGAGCAGTGCCGGGGCCAGCAGGGAGGCAGGGGGCTGTCGCGTCATGGCTCGGGGTCCTCGTCGGTGGGGGATAGCGTCTCGGGCGGATGGTGACCGCGGACATTGTCGGTCAGGCGGGCGCGATTGTCATGGATCCAGGCGTCGAAGCGCTCACCGCGCATGCGCTGGGGCGGTTGGCGCAGCAGCGCCGGGGCTTCGCTCCAGGCGTGGCCGGTGTCGGCATCGAAGTGCAGGATATCGGTGTCGAGTTGCCAGTGCTCCTCGGGAGCGTGCAGGCGGGCGTCGCCGGAGAGGGTGAGGGGATTGCCGCCGGCGCCCAGGGTGCCGACCTTGCCCTGGCTGAACCAGATGCGCCCCGAGCTGTCGATCAATCGCGCCTCCGGTGTCTGCATGCGCGTGACGTCGTCGTGGGGGGTGTGCACCAGGCGCGGGGTGTCCAGGCGCTGGTGAGCCTGGCCCTCGGCGTCGAAGCGGGTCAGGCGAACGCCCTCGAGGTAGTAGTCCGGTTCGCCGGCCTCGTGGCGGGGCACCGGCCCGGGCTCCCGGGGGCTGCGCTGGTCGAGCAGGGCGAGCACGCCACCGAGGGCCAGCAGCAGCAGGAACAGCCAGACCCGAAATGACGGGCGCGGCAGGCGCAGTGCCATGGCCTCAGTCGGCTCCGTGCAGGTAGGTGTCGATCACGGCGTCCCAGTGTCCCTGGGCCTGGAGCAGGGCGTCGCAGATCTCTCGCACCGCGCCATGGCCGGCGGCGCTCTCGGTGACCCAGTCGGCGTGCTTGCGGATGTAGGAGGGGGCGCCGGGGACGCTGATGCCGACGCCGGCGCGCTTGATGGCGCCGACGTCCGGCATGTCGTCGCCGCAGTAGGCGACCTGGTCCAGTTCGAGGCCGAGGCGGCTGCACAGTTCGCGCAACATGGGTAGCTTCTTCTCCACCCCCTGGTAGACGTGCTTGATGCCGAGGGCGGCGGCGCGCCGGCTGACCATCGGCGAATCGCGGCCGGTGATCAGCGCCACCTCGAGTCCGGCACGCTTGAGCAGCTTGATGCCGTGGCCGTCGTGGGTGTGGAAGGCCTTGATCTCGATACCGTCGGCCTGGAAGTAGAGCCGGCCGTCGGTGAGGACGCCATCCACGTCCAGCGCCAGCAGGCGCACGCGGCGCAGCCGGTCCACCAGTTGGGTGTCGAGCAGGGGAGAGTCGAGGGTCATGGGAACTCCTTGGGGAAACGGGGCATCAGATCACGCCGCTGGCGAGCAGGTCGTGCATGTGCAGGGCGCCGACCGGGCGACCGTCATCGTCGACCACGGCCAGGGCGGTGATGCGGTTGTCTTCCATGATGCGGACTGCCTCGGCGGCCAGGATCTCGGCGTTGACCCGCTTGCCCGGTCGGGTCATGACGTCATCGACCTTGAGGTCGGAGAGGTTGCTGTGCTGGTCCAGGGTGCGGCGCAGGTCGCCATCGGTGTAGACCCCGGACAGGCGGCCGTCGTCGTCGACCACGCAGGTGAAACCCAGCCCCTGGCGGGTGATCTCGAGCAGGGCGTCGCGCAGCGGGCTACCGAGCGGCACCGAGGGCAGTCGGCTGCCCTGGTGCATCAGGTCGGCGACCCGCAGCAGCAGCCGCTTGCCGAGGCTGCCGCCGGGGTGCGAGCGGGCGAAGTCCTCGGCGGTGAAGCCCCGGGACTCGAGCAGTGCCACCGCCAGGGCGTCGCCCAGGGCCAGCGCCGCGGTGGTCGAGGAGGTGGGGGCCAGGTCCAGCGGGCAGGCCTCGCGTTCGACGCCGGCATCGAGGTGGGCGTCGGCATGGCGGGCCAGGGTCGAGCCGGGGCGCCCGGTCATGCTGATCAGCGGCGTGCCCATGCGTTTGAGCAGCGGCAGCAGGGCAGTGACCTCGGCGGTCTCGCCGGAGTTGGAGAGGGCCAGCACCACGTCGCCGGGGGTGATCATGCCCAGGTCGCCGTGGCTGGCCTCGCCGGGGTGTACGAAGAAGGCCGGGGTGCCGGTGCTCGCCAGGGTGGCGGCGACCTTGCCGGCGACGTGCCCGGACTTGCCCATGCCGGTCACCACGACGCGTCCCCGGCAGGCGAGGATCAGTTCGCAGGCGCGGTCGAAGCCGCCGTCGAGGCGTTCGATCAGGGCGGCGATGGCCTGCTGTTCCAGCTGCAGGGTGCGTCGGGCGCTGTCGCGCAGCGGTGAGCTGCCGGTAGGGGGGGTATCGGTGGTCATGGCGGTGATTGTTGCCCGTTGCGGTGTTTCACTCAAGTTCGTGGCGACCACCCGTTCAGGTGGCCGGCACCTCAGTGGCGAAGCTGGCGGCGCCGAGCCAGGCCAGATAGCCGACATAACTCAGCGCCAGCAGGCCACCGGCCAGCCGGCCCAGCCGGCCGTGTCGCTGCCACAGCAGCAGCATGCCCAGCGCCAGGGTCAGGGCCAGCATGACGCGATAGTCGCGTTCTCCCGCCGCCGGGTCGATGGGGCCGGGGGCCAGCATGCCCGGGATCGGCAGCACGGCGAGCATGTTGAACAGGTTGGAGCCGATGACGTTGCCGATGGCGATGTCGTGGTGGCGCTTGAGCGCGCTGGCCACGCAGGCGGCCAGCTCCGGCAGGCTGGTGCCGATGGCGACGATGGTCAGTCCGATGGCCAGCTCACTGACACCGAGGCCGCGCGCCAGTTCGCTGCCGCCCCACACCAGGGCCCGCGAGCCGACGCCCATGACCGCCAGGGTCAGCACCAGCCAGGGCAGGGCACGCCTCAGCGGCATGTCGGGGATCTCGCCTGCCGGGGCCTCGTCGGGGCTATCGGCGCGGAACAGCCACCACAGGCTGAATACCAGCAGCAGCAGCAGGAACAGGGCATCGAAGCGGCCGAGGATGCCGTTGGCCAGCACGTAGCCGGCCAGGCCGGTGGCAGCGAGCAGCAGTGGCAGCTCACGGCGGACGATGGAGAAGCGCACCGGGATGGGCACCACCAGGGCCGTGACGCCCAGCACCAGGCCGATGTTGGCGATGTTCGAGCCGAGCGCATTGCCGGTGGCGAGATCAGGGATGCCGTCCAGCGAGGCCATCACCGAGACCACGATCTCCGGCGCCGAGGTGCCGAGTGCAACGATGGTCATGCCCACCAGCAGGGTGCTCATGCCGGCGCGCCTGGCCGTGGCGGCGGCGGCACCGACGAAGCGCTCGGCACTCCACAGCAGGGCGATGAAGCCGAGCAGTACGGCAATGAGGGGAACGAGCATGGCAGACACGGTCCTGGCCAGGAGCGGGAGGGCGCCCATTAAACGTTCTCGACCGGCGCGGTGCAAGCCGGATGGCGCCGATGGTGGCGCAACGAGGCAAGGTTAGGATACGATGTTCGATAATTTTTTCGAGGGACGACGAGCCAATGAGCGACACTCCCTTCGTGGCGGTGGAGGGGCTGCATTTCTCGCGGGGCGACAAGGAGATCTTCCGCGGCGTCGACCTGCAGATTCCCCGCGGCAAGATCACCGCCATCATGGGGCCCAGCGGTACCGGCAAGACCACCCTGCTCAAGCTGATCGGTGGCCAGCTGACCCCCGATGCGGGGCGCGTGCTGATCGACGGCGAGGACGTCCATCGCCAGTCGCGCAAGGCACTGTTCGCCATGCGCCGGCGCATGGGCATGCTGTTCCAGAGCGGGGCACTGTTCTCCGACCTCGACGTGTTCGAGAACGTGGCCTTCCCGCTACGGGTCCACACCGACCTGCCGCAGTCGATGATCCGCGACCTGGTGCTGATGAAGCTCGAGGCCGTCGGGCTGCGTGGTGCCCGCGAACTGATGCCGGCCGAACTCTCCGGTGGCATGGCGCGGCGGGTGGCGCTGGCCCGTGCCATCGCCCTGGACCCTGAGCTGATCCTCTACGACGAGCCCTTCGTCGGCCAGGATCCGATCTCCATGGGGGTGCTGGTGCAGCTGACCAAGCGGCTCAACGAGGCGCTCGGGCTGACTTCCGTCGTGGTCTCCCACGACATCAAGGAGACGCTGACCATCGCCGACTACGTCTACGTGATTTCCGACGGCCAGGTGATGGCCCAGGGCACTCCGCAGGGGCTCGATGCCGACCAGGATCCCCGGGTCAGCCAGTTCGTTCATGGCGAGCCGGACGGGCCGGTGCCCTTCCACTATCCTGCGGTGGACTTCTTCACCGACATCCTCAGCACCGGGGGGCGGCGATGATCGAGCGAGTCGCCACCCTGGGGCGCCGGAGCTGCGAACTGCTCGAGGCGCTGGGCCGGGCGGGGATCTTCCTCTTCCTCTCCGCGGTCGGCATACCCTCCCGCGAGGGCTGGTACCTATGGCTGCGCCAGATGCATTTCGTCGGCGTGCTGTCGCTGGCCATCGTGCTGGTCTCGGGGCTGTTCATCGGCATGGTGCTGGCGCTGCAGGGCTATACCCTGCTGGTCGATTTCGGTGCCGAACAGGCGCTGGGCCAGATGGTGGCCTTGTCGCTGCTGCGTGAGCTGGCCCCGGTGGTGGCGGCACTGTTGTTCGCCGGTCGAGCGGGCTCGGCGCTGACCGCCGAGATCGGCCTGATGAAGGCCACCGAACAGCTCACCAGCATGGAGATGATCGGTGTCGATCCGCTGCGCCGGGTGGTGGCGCCGCGCCTGTGGGCCGGCTTCGTCGCCCTGCCGCTGCTGACCATCGGCTTCAGCGTGGTGGGGGTGTACGGCGGTCACCTGGTCGGCGTCGAGTGGCTCGGTGTCTTCGAGGGCTCCTATTGGGGCAACATGCAGGCCAGCGTCGACTTCATCGGCGACGTCGGCAACGGCATCGTCAAGAGCCTGGTCTTCGCCCTGGTGGTGACCTGGATCGCGGTCTTCCAGGGCTATGACCTGATACCCACCTCGGAGGGCATCTCGCGGGCGACCACTCGTACCGTGGTCTACTCCTCCCTGGCGGTACTCGGCCTCGATTTCGTGCTGACCGCGGTGATGTTCGGAGGGGTTAACTGATGGGTCGGAGTACAGAGTTGATGTTCGGAGAGACGGCATGAAACGCAGCAAGATGATGGAACTGGGGGTCGGGCTGTTCATGCTGGCCGGCGTCCTGGGGCTGGTGTTCCTCGGCCTGCGGGTCAGTGGCCTGACCTTTACCGCCCCTGCCGACACCTTCCGCCTCGAGGCCAACTTCGCCAACATCGGCAGCCTCAAGCCGCGGGCGCGGGTCACCATGGCCGGGGTCACGGTGGGCCAGGTCTCGGCCATCGAGCTGGATACCGACTGGTATGACGCCCGGGTGGTACTGGAGCTCGACTCGGAGCTCGAGGGCAGGTTGTCCCGGGATACCACGGCGTCGATCCTCACCGCCGGCCTGCTCGGGGAGCAGTACATCGGGCTGTCGGTGGGGGGGGACCCCGAGACCCTGGCCGACGGCGACGCCATTCGCGACACCCAGTCGGCGGTGGTGCTCGAAGAACTCATCCAGCAATTCGTGTCCAACATGGTCAGCGACTGAGCCGCACCGCGCGCTGGTCGTTGACGGCACTCTTTCCAGGAGATTCGATGATGCCTTTCCTGCCTGCTTCCTTCCGCCTGGTGCTCGCTTTGTGCCTGGCGCTCGCCGCCCTGTCGGCCCAGGCGGCCCCCGAACCTGGGCCCGAGGAGATGATCCGCGACAGTATCGACGACCTGATGGGGCAGATCGAGGGCCGCCGTGACTATTTCGCCGACAACGTCGACGAGCTCAAGGGGGTGGTCGACGACAGCCTCGACGACATCGCCGACTTCCGTTACATCGGGGCGAGCGTCATGGGGCGCTACTTCCAGAATGCCACTCCTCAGCAGCGTTCGCGTTTCATCAATACCTTTCGCCAGACGCTGATCGATACCTACACCAAGGGGCTGGTGACCTTCGACTATCGCGAGCTGCGGGTGCTGGACAGCCAGCAGCGGCAGCGCCACGAGGACCAGGCCAGCGTGGCCATGGAGGTGGTGGCCATCGACGGGACCGTCTATCCGGTCAGCTATTCGCTGCGCCTGAGCGACGGCCAGTGGAAGGTGGTCAATGTCATCGTCAATGGCATCAACCTCGGGCTGACCTTCCGCAACCAGTTCGACCAGGCCATGCGCGATCACGGCCGCGACTACGACGCCGTGATCGAGAGCTGGGCCCCGGACATCGCCGTCGAGGAGCTGGAAGAGGGCGGCAGCGCATGAGCCTGCTGCTCGATCGGTCGGGCGTTCGCCTGGCGGCCGGTGCCGAGGGGCTGGCGGTGAGCGGGGTGGTCGGCTTCGACGTGGCCGCGGCGCTGGCCGCCACGGGCAGCGACTGGCTCGCGACCCAGCCGGCCGGTACCCGGGTCGACTTCGACCTGGGCGGCGTCGCGGGCGTCAGCAGCGCGGCGCTCAGCGTACTGCTGGAGTGGACCCGTCGCGCCCGCGCCGCCGGTCTCGAGGTCCGCGCCGTGCACCTCTCGGCGCCGTTGATCCGCCTGACTCGGCTGGCCGGTCTCGACCGCCTGCTGCCGCTGGACGAGGTCGCCTGACGCTCGGGGTTTCCCGGGGCGGCGAGCACCGCCGGCATCGCCAAGTGCGCCGCTTTTCTTTACCATGTCGGAATTCCCGATCCATGCCACCGGCCGTCTCGCGGCCGGTGGTCCCACATTCTCATGCATCACAGGAGTTCCGGCTCATGCAACCCAGTGAGGTCAAGGCGCTGCTCGAGGCCCGCATCGACGACTGCGAGTTCCATATCCAGGGGGAAGGCTGCAACTTTCAGGTGGTGGCCGTGGGTGAGGTGTTCGATGGCCTGTCGCCGGTCAAGCGCCAGCAGTTGATCTATGGTGCCCTCTCCGCGGAGATCGCCTCGGGTGCCCTGCATGCGGTGAGCATCAAGACCTATACCCCGGCGCAGTGGCAGAGCGCGCCGGAAAACGCCAGCGCCTGACGGGCGAGCCTCATGGACAAACTGATCATTACCGGCAACGGTCCCGCCAACGGCGAGGTCTGGGCCAGCGGTGCCAAGAACGCCGCCCTGCCGATTCTCTGCGCTACCCTGCTGGCCGACGAGCCGGTGACCATCGGCAACCTGCCGCACCTGCAGGACATCACCACCACCCTGGAGCTGCTCGGCCACCTCGGCCTCGAGCCGGTGATGGGCGAGAAGATGACCATCCAGCTCGACGGCGCCCAGGTGCGCCATTGCGATGCGCCCTACGAACTGGTCAAGAAGATGCGCGCCTCGATCCTGGTGCTGGGGCCGCTGCTGGCCCATTTCGGTCACGCCGATGTCTCGCTGCCCGGCGGCTGCGCCATCGGTTCGCGGCCGGTGGATCTGCACATCCGCGGCCTCGAGGCGATGGGCGCCGAGATCCGTGTCGAGGGGGGCTACATCCGCGCCCGGGTCGATGGCCGTCTCAAGGGCGCCACCATCTTCTTCGATACCGTGACCGTCACCGGTACCGAGAACCTGCTGATGGCCGCGACGTTGGCCGAGGGCACCACGGTACTGGAGAACGCGGCCCGGGAACCCGAGGTGGTGGATCTGGCCGAGTGTCTGATCGCCATGGGGGCGAAGATCCGCGGCCATGGCAGCGATACCATCACCATCGAGGGGGTCACGCGGTTGCATGGCTGCTACCACGACGTCATGCCCGATCGCATCGAGACCGGCACCTTCCTGGTGGCCGCGGCGGTGACCCGGGGGCGGGTCAGGGTGCGCCGTACCCGGGCCGACATCCTCGAGGCGGTGCTGGCCAAGCTGGAGGAGGCGGGGGCCACCATCACCACCGGTGACGACTGGATCGAGGCGGACATGGAGGGGCGGCGGCCGCGGGCGGTGAATGTCCGTACCGCGCCCTATCCCGCCTTTCCCACCGACATGCAGGCCCAGTTCGTGGCGCTCAATGCGGTGGCCGAGGGGACGGCCCGGGTGGTGGAGACCATCTTCGAGAACCGCTTCATGCACGTCCAGGAACTCAACCGCATGGGGGCGCAGATCGCCCTCGAGGGCAACACCGCGGTGGTCACCGGCGTCGAACGTCTCTCCGGCGCCCCGGTGATGGCCACCGATCTGCGCGCTTCCGCCTCACTGGTGGTGGCGGCGATGATGGCCGACGGCGAGACCCTGGTCGACCGCATCTACCATATCGATCGAGGCTACGAGTGCATCGAGGAGAAGCTGCAACTGCTGGGTGCCAATATCCGTCGCATTCCCGGCTAGCTTCCCAAGACAGGCGAGAGCATGAGCAAACAACTGATTCTGGCCCTCTCCAAGGGTCGCATTCTTGACGAGACGCTGCCGCTGCTGGCCGATGCCGGCATCACCCCGGCCGAGGACCTGGGCGCCAGTCGCAAGCTGCTGTTCGACACCAACCTGCCGGACGTCAAGCTGGTGATCCTGCGTGCCACGGATGTGCCCACCTACGTACAGCTCGGGGCCGCCGACCTCGGTGTGGCCGGCAAGGACGTGCTCCTCGAGCATGGCGCCGAGGGGCTCTACGAGCCGCTGGATCTCGAGATCGCCCGGTGCCGGCTGATGACCGCCGGTATCGACGGTGCCGAGCCGGCCAGGGCCCGGCGCCGCGTGGCCACCAAGTTCGTCAATGTCGCGCGCCGCTACTATGCCGAGCAGGGCATCCAGGCCGAGGTGATCAAGCTCTACGGGGCCATGGAGCTGGCGCCGCTGATGAACCTGGCCGACGAGATCGTCGATATCGTCGACACCGGCAACACCCTGCGTGCCAACGGCATGGCGCCGCGTGAGCTGATCGCTCCGATCAGTACCCGACTGGTGGTCAACAAGGCGGCCATGACCATGAAGCATACCCGGCTCAAGCCGCTGATCGAGCGCCTCGGCGATGCCGTGGCGGCCCGTCGCGATAGCCGCGCCACCTCAGCCTGACAGCGACTGACGCCATGGCCCGGCCCTGGCGTCAGGCCCAGACAAGACCCGACAGCCACGGGAGCCGCATTCCATGACCAAGACCCTCGCGTCCGCTACCGGCATCGCCAGACTCGCCACCGGTGATGCCGACTTCGATGACCGCCTGGATGCCCTGCTGGCCTGGGAGGGGGTTTCCGATGCCGAGATCCAGGGGCGCGTCGACGAGATCATCGCCGAGGTGAAGGCCCGTGGCGACGCGGCGCTGGTCGAGTACAGCAACCGCTTCGACCGGTTGTCGGTCGCCTCCATGGCCGAACTGACCCTGGGGCCGGCGCGCCTCGAGCAGGCCTACCGGGGATTGCCCGCCGCGCAGCGTGACGCCCTGGCCGCCGCCGCCGAGCGCATTCGTCTCTACCACGCGCGCCAGAAACCCGAGTCCTGGCACTACACCGAGGCCGACGGGACCGTGCTCGGACAGCAGGTCGTGCCGCTCGACCGCGCCGGGATCTATGTGCCCGGCGGCAAGGCGACCTATCCCTCCTCGGTGCTGATGAACGCGATTCCCGCCCACGTGGCCGGCGTTCGCGAGATCGTCATGGTGGTGCCGATGCCGGACGGCGTGCTCAACGAGCTGGTCCTGGCGGCGGCCCACCTGGCCGGCGTCGACCATGTCTTCACCATCGGCGGGGCCCAGGCGGTGGCGGCACTGGCCCATGGCACCGAGACGGTGCCGCGGGTGGACAAGATCGTCGGGCCCGGCAACATCTACGTGGCCACGGCCAAGCGGGCGGTGTTCGGCCGGGTGGGCATCGACATGATTGCCGGCCCGTCCGAGATCCTGGTGGTCTCCGACGCCGGCACCCCAGCCGACTGGCTGGCCATGGACCTGTTCTCCCAGGCCGAGCACGACGAGGATGCCCAGGCGATCCTGGTCAGCTGGGATGGGGCCCATCTCGATGCTGTCGAGGCGGCCATCGAGCGCCTGCTGCCGACCCTGGAGCGGGAGGCGATCGTGCGCGAGTCCCTGGCGGGGCGAGGCGCGCTGATCCACTGCCACAACCGCGCCGAGGCCGTCGAGCTGATCAACCGCATCGCCCCCGAACACCTGGAGCTCTCGGTTGCCGATCCGGAGAGCTGGTTGTCCGAGGTGCGCCATGCCGGGGCCATCTTCATGGGGCGCTACACCGCCGAGGCGCTGGGTGACTACTGCGCCGGCCCCAACCATGTGCTGCCGACATCGGGCACGGCACGTTTCTCCTCGCCGCTGGGGGTCTACGATTTCCAGAAGCGCTCGTCGATCATCCACTGCTCGTCCCGGGGCGCTTCCGAGCTCGGCAAGATCGCCTCGGTGCTGGCCCGTGGGGAGTCGCTGACCGCCCATGCACGCAGCGCCGAGTACCGTATCAAGCCCTGAGGCGTCACCACTCGGACGCAGCATCGCGACGAAGGCCCCGCCATGGCGGGGCCTTCGTCGTCCAGGCAGGGTGTGTCCTTCACTCGGGGCGACGCAGCTCCGGTGTCGGGCGTTCGCCCACTTCCAGGGTGACCTCCAGCGCTTCGCCGCCACGGATCACCGTCAGCGGCAGCTCGGCCCCGGGCTCGATGGCGGCGATGTCGCTCATCGCCACCCGGGCGTCGAGGATCGGGCGTCCGTCGACCGCGAGCAGGACGTCGCCCGGCTGCAGGCCGGCCTGGGCGGCGGGGCCGCCGGGGACCACCGCGGCGATCACCACGCCGCGAGGGGCCTGGAGGCCGAAGGAGGCGGCCAGTTCCTGGTTCAGCTCCTGGGCCTCGATGCCGAGCCAGCCACGGATCACCCGCCCTTGTGTGACCAGTTCCTCGAGGATGTTGCGGGCGAGATTGGCGGGGATCGCGAAGCCGATGCCCTGGGAGCCGCCGGAGCGCGAGAAGATGGCGGTGTTGATGCCCACCAGGGCGCCCTCGGCGTTGATCAGGGCGCCACCCGAGTTGCCCGGGTTGATCGCTGCGTCGGTCTGGATGAAGTCCTCGTAGGCATTGAGCCCCAGATGGCTGCGGCCGGTGGCGCTGATGATGCCCATGGTCACCGTCTGCCCGACGCCGAAGGGGTTGCCGATGGCCAGCGAGACGTCGCCCACCGCGACGTCGCCGGAGTCGGCGAGTTCGATCACCGGCAGGCCGTCCAGGTCGATGCGCAGCACCGCCAGGTCGCTCTCCGGGTCGGTGCCGACCACCTCGGCCAGCGTCTCGCGCCCATCGCGCAGCGCCACCTGGATCTGGTCGGCGCCACCGATGACATGATGATTGGTCAGTACGTAGCCGTCGTCGCTGACGATCACGCCGGAGCCCAGGCTCGACAGCATGCGCTGGCGAGCGGGCATGTCGTCGCCGAAGAACTGGCGGAAGAAGGGGTCCGACATCAGCGGATGCTGCTCGCGCTCGACCACCCGCGAGGAGTAGATGTTGACCACCGCCGGCGCGGCGCGGTCCACCGCCTCCGAGTAGCTGACCGGGCCCTGCTGGCGTGCCATGGGGTCAGCCTGGCGCAGTTCGGGGGAGGGACGCGACGTCTCCTCGGAGGGTGCCTCTACCAGGGTCGGTGCGACCGGTTCCTCCGGGGGCTGTGGGGCGAGCGCCGGTGCCTCGGGGCGGCCCAGCAGCTGCGGGAAGGCATTGAGCAGCACGATGGCCAGCAGCACGCCGATGATGACGGGCCAGACGTACGGCAACAGGTTGCGTCGCATGCGGGGTATTTCCTTCTCGCGGTGCTGTCGCGACCCGGGGCCGCGGTCGATACAATGGCGACAGTGTAACATTGCCGATTCCCCGATGCGCGGAGGTGCGAATGAATCGCGATGAACTGGTCGCCGCCTGCGACCGCCTGCTCGATGCCGGCCGCTTCAGGGACTACACCGTCAACGGCCTCCAGGTGGCCGGGCGCGATCGGGTGGTCCGGGCGATGTCCGGCGTCACCGCCTGCCAGGCACTGCTCGACGAGGCGGTGACCTGGGGCGCCGACCTGCTGCTGGTGCACCACGGCTACTTCTGGAAGAACGAGCCGGTGGCGATCACCGGCATGAAACAGCGCCGCATCCGTACCCTGCTGCTCAACGACATCAACCTGCTGGCCTACCACCTGCCGCTCGATGCCCATCCGGAGCTGGGCAACAATGCCGAGCTGGCCAGGCGCCTGGATTTCAGCGTCGAGGGCTGTGCCGACGGCGAGCCGGGGGAGGGGCTGCTGTGGCTGGGGTCGCCGCCGCCCGGGCTGGATGCCCCGGGGCTCGCCCGCCATGTGGGCGCGCGGCTGGCGCGCGAGCCACTGCTGATCGAGGCGGCGAATGGCGGCGAGATTCGCCGCATCGCCTGGTGCACCGGCGGCGCCCAGGACATGATCACCGCCGCCTGGGAGGCCGGCGCCGATGCCTTCCTCTCGGGGGAGATCTCCGAGCGCACGACCCATCTGGCCCGCGAGCTGGGGATCCACTATCTGGCGGCGGGCCACCATGCCACGGAGCGTTACGGGGTCCAGGCGCTGGGCGAGTGGCTGGCAAGCGAGTTCGGGCTCGAGCATCGCTTCGTCGATATCGACAACCCGGCCTGAAGGCACCGGGTCGTCTCGCCGTCTCGAAAGCGGCGGGGTGGGGCGGTCAGTAGCGGGGGGGCTGGGGAGCGTTGCTCTCGTTCGACTTCAGGCCGAAATCCTCCGAGAGGGTGCCGCCGGAGCCGTCGGCGTAGTCGCGTGGGGCGGCATACTCCTCGTTGGCTGCCTTCTCCTCGGCCGCCAGGGCCACCTCCAGGCCACGTTGGGCGGGCACACGATTGCCCAGGGTCGCCGCGCCTTCCTCGAGCCGCTGCGCCAGGGCCTCGCTGTCGCGCTGGAGATTCTCGACCAGCGCCGTCACCTCGGTGAAATGGTCGCCGATGCCGTCCTTCAGTGCGGTCAACTCGCGGTCGCGCTCCGCGAGTCGCTGGCGTAGCGTCTGCAGGTGACTGGCGCCGGCGTTGAGCAGATGATAGCCCAGTGCGCCGATGCCGATGCCGGCCAGCAGGCTGGCGATGGCCAGCACCCAGTTGATGTTGCTTTCGTCCACATTCGTCTCCCTGCGGCTATCGGACGATCCGGTGCGCGAGGCGGGTCCGGTGTCGAGGGCGGGTTGCCCGGTGGCCCCATTATAGGGCCGAGGCCGCGCGTCGGGTCAACGCGGCGGCAGCGGTGCGCAGCGTCGACCGGAAGCGTATAATGCCGTCCTCATCGAAGCCGCGAGCAGGTCATAGACTTTCCATGAGTGCATCGCCAACCATGTCAGCATCCCGTGACGCGAGCCGCCACGCCACGCCGATGGCTCGCTACCGCGCCGATCTCGAGCGAGACGACTTCCAGTACGATCCGGCCCAGGAGCGTGCGGTGGAGCACCTGCAGCGGCTCTTCGATGAGCTGGTGGAGCGGCCGCGTGTCCGGCCCCGGGCGGTTCCCGCTGGCAAGCGGCTGAAATCGCGCATGGCGGGGCTCTTCGGCCGTCGCGAGGAGGCCTCCGAGCCGGCGCTGCCGACGGTCACCGGCCTCTACTTCTGGGGGGGCGTGGGGCGTGGCAAGACCTATCTGGTCGATACCTTCCACGAGGCCTTGCCCTTCCCCGACAAGATGCGTACCCATTTCCACCGCTTCATGCAGCGGGTGCACAACGAGCTCGAGCACTACAAGGGCGAGAAGAACCCGCTCAGGCTGATCGCCGCCAAGTTCGCCAGCGAGGCTCGGGTGATCTGCTTCGACGAGTTCTTCGTCAAGGACATCACCGATGCCATGATCCTGGCCAACCTGCTCGAGGCGCTCTTCGAGCACGGCGTGGTGCTGGTGGCGACCTCCAACATCGTGCCCGACGACCTCTACAGGGATGGCCTGCAGCGGGCCCGCTTCCTGCCGGCGATCGACCTGCTTAACCGCCACTGCGAGGTGGTCAATGTCGATTCCGGCATCGACTATCGCCTGCGTGCCCTGGAGCGCGCCGAGATCTTCCATGCCCCGCTCGACGCCGGTGCCGAACGGGAACTCGCCCGCAGCTTTCGCGAGATCGCCGGCCATGAGGGCGAGGCGGGGGTGCCCATCGAGATCAACCATCGGGTGTTGCACGCTCGACGGCTGCATGACGACGTGGTGTGGTTCGAGTTTGGCGAGCTGTGCGACGGACCGCGTAGTCAGAACGACTACATCGAGCTGGCTCGGGAGTATCACACGGTGCTGATCTCCGGCGTGACCCGCATGAGCGGCGCCACCGACGACCAGGCGCGGCGCTTTATCAACATGGTCGACGAGTTCTATGATCGCGGTGTCAAGCTGTTGATGTCCGCCGAGGTGCCGGCCGAGCGGCTCTACGCCGACGGCCGCCTGGAGTTCGAGTTCCAGCGTACCTTGTCGCGGCTCCAGGAGATGCAGTCCCACGAGTACCTGACGCTACCCCACAAGCCGTGACCCGGCCCGGCGAAGCCGGGCCGGGAGCCATAAGCTGGAAGAGCGGCGCTTCGCGCCTGGAAGCTGGAAGAAAAGCCCCGGCGCTAGCTGTAGTGGCAATATCCTGTCTTCCAGCTTCCAGCTTCCAGCTTCCAGCTTCCAGCTTCCAGCTTCCAGCTTCCAGCTTCCAGCTTCCAGCTTCCAGCTTGCGTACGGCATTGCCTTGGCGTCGCTGGCTCGTGTAGAATGCGCGCTCGCTCGACCGTTGTGCCGTCCTTCGCGAGGCGGGGCAACCAAGAAGAATAGGGATGGTCCCATGCCGGGCGCTCCGGCGGCAGGACCCAATACATCGATCTGGTGATTCATCCATGAAGACGTTCACTGCCAAACCGCAGTCCGTCCAGCGCGACTGGTACGTCGTCGACGCCACGGACAAGACGCTCGGCCGTCTGGCCACCGAAATCGCTCGTCGCCTGCGCGGCAAGCACAAGCCGGAATTCACCCCGCATGTCGATACCGGCGACTACATCGTCGTGATCAATGCCGAGAAGGTGAAGGTCACCGGCAACAAGGCCAAGGCCAAGACCTATTATCGCCATACCGGTTATCCGGGTGGCCTGCGCTCCATGACCTTCGACAAGCTGGTCGAGCACGCGCCGGAGCGCATCATCGAGTCCGCCGTGAAGGGCATGCTGCCGAAGGGTCCCCTGGGTCGTGCCATGTATTCCAAGCTCAAGGTCTATGCCGGCACCGAGCATCCGCATGCTGCCCAGCAGCCGCAAGAACTGAACATCTGAGGGAGTCTTCGCCATGACACAGCAGTATTACGGTACCGGGCGCCGCAAGACCTCTACCGCCCGCGTCTTCCTGAAGCCGGGCACCGGCAAGATCATCGTCAACAGCCGTGAGCTGGACCAGTACTTCGGTCGCGTCACCGGCCGCATGGTGGTCCGCCAGCCCCTGGAACTGACCGACACCCTGAACCAGTTCGACGTCTTCGTCACCGTCAAGGGCGGCGGTGGTTCGTCCCAGGCCGGTGCCATCCGTCACGGCATTACCCGTGCCCTGATGGTGTACAACGAGGAGTTCCGCAAGTCGCTGCGCGAAGCCGGCTACGTCACCCGTGACGCCCGCCAGGTCGAGCGCAAGAAGGTCGGCCTGCGCAAGGCGCGTCGCCGTCCGCAGTTCTCCAAGCGTTAAGCGGTCGCTGCGGCGAGAAAAGGCGCCCGGGTCCCATGACCTGGGCGTTTTTTTGTTCCTGATCAATAAATTGTTGCCGACTTTCCACCTTGGTCAAGGGTGCTTGTCCTTGTGTGGGGCGTCACGATTTTTTACCATAGTGCGCATTTGGTATCCGTGGTCGCGGGATGCGTTCCTGCCCGTGATGGAACGACGGGTAAGCTGATGGGAGAAACCTGAAATGGCAGACAACGGCGTGAACAAGGGTCGGCGCCGTTTCCTCGTGGGTGCCACCACCGTTGTGGGTGCGGTGGGTGCCGTCGGGGTAGCGGTCCCCTTTGTGGCTTCCTGGCAGCCCAGTGCCAGAGCAAGGGCGGCGGGTGCGCCGGTACGAGCCGATATCTCCAAGCTCGAACCGGGTCAGCGCATGACCGTGGAGTGGCGGGGCAAGCCGGTATGGGTCATCAATCGCACGCCTGAGATGATCGAGTTGACCGAGGGGCTGGAGGCCTCGCGACTGGCTGATCCGGATTCCGACGTCCCGCAGCAGCCCGGATATGTCACCGGTGCGTTGCGCTCCATCAAGCCCGAGATCGGCGTGATCATCGGTATCTGCACCCACCTGGGCTGCTCTCCGCTCTTTCGTCCCGAGCCGGATGCCGAAGGCGTCGGTGTCGATGATTGGCCGGGCGGCTTCTTCTGCCCCTGTCATGGCTCCCGCTTCGATCTGGCGGGGCGGGTGTTTCGCAACGTGCCGGCCCCGACCAACCTGGAGGTGCCGCCGTATCGCTTCGAGAGTGACGAGATCATCGTCGTCGGCGAAGATGAGGAGACTGCCTGATGGGTAATCCGAACAAGGCCAAGGCGGAGCGCGGGTTCATGCGCTGGGTCGATGACCGCTTTCCCGCCACCCAGATGTGGCAGGAGCACCTGTCCAAGTACTACGCCCCGAAGAACTTCAACTTCTGGTACTTCTTTGGCTCCCTGGCGCTGCTGGTGCTGGTCAACCAGATCCTCACCGGCGTGTGGCTGACCATGAGCTTCAATCCCTCCGCCGAGGGGGCCTTCGCCTCGGTCGAGTACATCATGCGCGACGTGGAGTGGGGGTGGCTGATCCGCTACATGCACTCCACCGGCGCCTCGGCCTTCTTCGTCGTGGTCTACCTGCACATGTTCCGCGGCCTGCTCTATGGCTCCTACAAGGCGCCCCGTGAGCTGGTATGGATCTTCGGCATGGCGATCTACCTGGCGCTGATGGCCGAGGCCTTCATGGGCTATCTGCTGCCCTGGGGGCAGATGTCCTACTGGGGGGCCCAGGTGATCATCTCGCTGTTCTCGGCGATCCCGGCCATCGGTCCGGATCTGGCGCAGTGGGTGCGCGGTGACTTCCTGATCTCGGGCATCACCCTGAACCGCTTCTTCGCCCTGCACGTGGTGGCACTGCCCATCGTGATCCTGGCGCTGGTGGTGCTGCATATCATCGCCCTGCATGAAGTCGGCTCCAACAACCCGGACGGCATCGACATCAAGGCCAAGAAGGACGAGACCGGCAAGCCGCTCGACGGTATCCCGTTTCATCCCTACTACTCGGTCAAGGACCTGGTCGGCGTGGCCGTGTTCCTGTTCGTCTTCGCGGTGGTGATCTTCTACTTCCCGGAAGGCGGCGGCTACTTCATCGAGAAGCCCAACTTCGAGCCGGCCAACCCGTTGAAGACGCCCGACCATATTGCGCCGGTGTGGTACTTCACGCCCTTCTACGCGATCCTGCGCGCGATCACCTTCTCGTTGTTCGGTCTCGACGCCAAGTTCCTGGGCGTGGTGTGCATGGGGGCGGCCATCGCGGTGCTCTTCGTGCTGCCCTGGCTCGACCGCAGCCCGGTGCGCTCGATGCGCTACAAGGGCTGGATGTCCAAGGTGATGCTGGCCCTGTTCGCGGTCAGCTTCGTGATCCTCGGCGTGCTGGGCGTACTGCCGGCAACGGAAGGCCGCACCCTGCTGGCTCAGGTGTGCACCGCCATCTATTTCGCCTTCTTCCTGCTGATGCCGTTCTATACCCGGCTGGAGAAGACCAAACCCGTTCCGGAGAGGGTGACTGGCTAATGAAAAAGCAACTGTTCGCACTGCTCTTCGCGCTAGTGCCCTTCACGGCCATGGCCGCGGGCGGGGAGAGCGTGCCGTATTCGATGACCCCCGACCTCAAGGACGAGGCGTCGCTGCAGCGCGGCATGCAGCTCTACGTCAACTACTGCATGGGGTGTCACTCCCTCGAGCACCAGCGGTTCGCCCGTGCCGCCGAGGACCTGGGCATGCCCCAGGATCTGGTCGAGGAGAACCTGATCTTCTCCTCGTCACTGGCCTTCAACGATCAGATGCACATCGCCATGGATCGCGGCGATGCCGAGAACTGGTTCGGGGCGCCGCCCCCGGATCTGACCCTCGAGGCGCGTCTGCGCGGGACCGACTGGATCTACTCCTACCTGCTGAGCTTCTATCGGGATCCGGAGCGTGCCACCGGGGTCAACAACGCCGTGTTCGATCTGGTGGCGATGCCCAACGTGCTCGAGCCGCTGCAGGGCGTGCAGGAGAAGGTCTGTGCCGAGACCGATCACCCCGTCGAGGGGGCCGAACCCGACCCCCTGACCGGCAAGTACCAGTCCTGCGAGGTCCTGCAGGTGACACAGCCGGGGTCCATGGAGCCCGACGAGTTCGAGGAAGCGGTCTATGACCTGACCAACTTCCTCGCCTACGTCGGGGAGCCGTCCAAGCTGCAGGCTCAGGCCCTGGCGCCCAAGGTGCTGATCTTCATCTTCATCTTCGGTGCCATCGCCTACCTGTTGAAGCGCGAGTACTGGCGCGACATCCACTGATTCGTCACCGGTGGACGTGAGGGGGCGTATGGCCGATGGCCATGCGCCCCCTGTGGTCTATAGACGATGGCCTGTTCCCGGTCCCGAGGGGCC
The DNA here is from genome assembly GCF_030010475.1 of Halomonas kalidii. Lineage (NCBI taxonomy): Bacteria > Pseudomonadati > Pseudomonadota > Gammaproteobacteria > Oceanospirillales > Halomonadaceae > Halomonas > Halomonas kalidii. Next base: position 298,354 of record NZ_JASCQN010000025.1, read on the forward strand.
GGCGCTCGATGGCCCCTCAAGGCGGGGGCTGTCGTGTTATCATTCCGGTTCGAACTGATGCGAGGATTGTTTCATGGGTGTAGTGGCCAAGCGGTCGTCGATGATCTTCTACTCCGGGGGCGATGACCACTTCAGTCATCGTGTACGCATCGTGCTCGCCGAGAAGGGCGTGGCGGTGGATATCGTCGAGGTCACCGACGAGCAGCACCCCGAGGAGCTCGCCGATCTCAACCCCTACAACAGCGTTCCCACGCTGCTGGACCGGGACCTGGTGCTCTACGAGTCGAAGGTGATGATGGAGTACCTGGACGAGCGCTTCCCGCATCCGCCGTTGTTGCCGGTCTATCCGGTGGCCCGGGCCCAGAGCCGCCTGTGGATGCATCGTATCGAGCGCGAATGGTGCCCGCTGGTCGACCAGATCCTCGGCGCCCCCCGGAAGGAGGCGGAGAAGGCCCGCAAGGAGTTGCGGGAGAGCCTGATCGGTATCTCGCCGATCTTCGAAGACATGCCGTTCTTCATGAGCGAGGAGTTCACCCTGGTCGACTGCTGCCTGGCCCCGATCCTGTGGCGCCTGCCGGTGCTGGGTATCGAGTTGCCGGAGCCGCAGATCAAGCCGCTGACCGGGTATATGGAGCGGCTGTTCGACCGCGAGGGCTTCAAGGCCGCGCTGAGCGAAAGCGAACGCGAGATGCGTCCCTGAACCCGAGCCCCGGCCCCTTGGCCCGGGCTCCCCAATGCAGGAGGGCAAGATGATGCAATCGAGCCGCCCCTATCTCGCCAGAGCCCTGTACCAGTGGTTGCTGGACAACGAGCTCACCCCCTATATCGTCGTCGATGCCGAGCAACCCGGCGTCGAGGTGCCGCGCCAGTTCGTGCAGAACGGCCAGATCGTGCTCAACATGGCGCCCACCGCGGTGCGAGATCTCTTCATGGAGAACGAGGCGCTGGGGTTCAGTGCCCGCTTCGGCGGCCAGCCGATGCGCATCATGGTGCCGATCGCGGCACTGGTGGCGATCTATGCGCGCGAGAACGGCGTGGGCATGGTGTTCGGCCACGAGCCAGTGATGCCGGAGACGGCCGAGGCCGATGAGCCGGTGCTTTCCAGTGTCGATGCCGAGGCGCCGGGCGACGACCCGGGGGCCGAGGAGTCGGGGCCGGAGGAGGAGGCCGACGGCGAGGCCCGGCCTCGCAAGGGGCGCCCCTCGCTGCGGGTCATCAAGTGAGCGGGTAGCAGGGGCGAGCGAACGAGAGACGGCAGGCCGGATGGCCTGCCGTCTCTCGTTCGGCAGGCGGGGGATCAGTCGATGTAGTCGAATACCTTGACGATGCGCTGCACGCCGCCGATCCGCGAGACCGCCTCGACGATGCGATCCGCTTCGGCGCGGCTGACGATGCCCATCAGGTAGACGCTGGCGTTCTCGGTGATCACACGGATGCGTCCCGAGTCGATCGACTCGTTGCCGGCCAGGCTGGTGCGGATGCGGGTATTCACCCAGGTATCCGAGAGACGCTGGCTGGCGGGCAGGTTGCCGGCCACGGTCAGTTCGTTGTGCACCTCGCGCACGTTGCGTACCTCGCCGGCGATCTCGGCTGCCATGCCCTTCAGCTCTTCGCTGGGCACCTGACCGGTGAGCAGCACCACGCCGTTGTAGGCGTCGACGTTGATGCGTGCGTCGCCCAGACGGGCGTCGGTACGACGCAGGTTGTGACGGATCTTGGTCTCGATGCTCTCATCCTCGACCTGGGTGCCGAGGGTGCGTCTGCCGTAGTTCTCGTCGAGGGTGCCGGGGTTGGTGACGCCGGTAACCGCGGTGCAGCCGGCGATGCCGAGTGCCAGGGTCAGCAGCAGGGGGGTGCACAGGGACTTCTTGGTCATGGGAGCTACTCGCTTGCGCCGAAGAGTTGTTCGTCGATCAGGTCGCACAGGCAGTGGATCACCAGCAGGTGAACCTCCTGGATGCGGGCGGTGGAAGTGGCCGGCACGCGGACCTCGCAGTCGTCCTGGCCGAGCAGAGAGGCCATGTTGCCGCCATCGCGGCCGGTGAGGGCCACCACCGTCATGTCGCGGTCGTGGGCCGCCTGGATCGCCTGGATCACGTTGGCCGAGTTGCCGCTGGTGGAGATGGCCAGCAGGATGTCGCCGGGTTGTCCCAGGGCACGCACCTGCTTGGAGAAGACCTCGTTGTAGCTGTAGTCGTTGGCGATGGAGGTCAGCGTCGAGGTGTCGGTGGTCAGGGCCAGGGCGGGCAGGCTCGGGCGTTCGCGCTCGAAGCGGTTGAGCAGCTCGGAAGAGAAGTGCTGGCTGTCGCCGGCGCTGCCGCCGTTGCCGCAGGCGAGGATCTTTCCTTCATTGACCAGGCACTGCACCATCATCTGGCTGGCCACCTCGATGAAGGGCGGCAGCACTTCACTGGCGTAGGTCTTGGTGTCGATGCTGGCATTGAAGTGGCCGAGAATTCGCTGCTGGAAATCCATGCTGGGTTCCTGGTCCTGGTTCTTGCCTGTGGGGCAGTTTGGCTTGGCCGATCAGAACGCGTCGAAGGCACCCTGCACCCACAGGAAGTCGAGGGCCGGGGCCTGGCCGGTCACGGCCAGCACGTCGAAGCGGCAGGGACATGATAGCCCGTTGCGCTGGAGATAAAAACGCGCCGCCCGGATCAGGCGGCGCTGCTTGGAGGCGGTGACGGTCTCGAGCGGGTGGCCGTGGCGGGTATCGGCGCGGTGCCGAACCTCGACGAACACCAGTACCTCGCCGTCGCGCATCACCAGGTCGATCTCGCCGCCCTTGGCGTGCTGGTTGCTCGCCTCGAGAGCGAGGCCCCGGTCGGCCAGCCAGGCCGCGGCGAGGCGCTCGACGGCGCCGCCGCGGGCCCGGGCATCACGGGGATTCGCCATCGCCATTCGAGCCAAGGTCGAAGAGCCCGGGGATCAGGATGGGCTGTGGCACCCCATTCACGAAGCGCGCCCAGGGCAGCTGGCGCTGGATGCGGCCATCGTCCCCCGGGCGCAGGGTGCCGGTGGCGCCGAACAGCTCGCTGTCCGGTATGGCCTGGAACTGCGGCAGGCGGCGCGCGAGCTCATAGGCGTCGACCCCCATGGCCATCAGCCGGAACAGGGCGGGGTCGGACTCCTCGCGCAACTGGCGGTAGCTGGTCGTGAAGGGCAGGGCGTCCTCGCCGCCGACCGCGGCATCGGGAATCTGCCAGGGGATGTCGATGAACTGAACATCATCGAGGTCGTGGTCCAGCCGCGGCTGCAGGCGGCCCTCGAAGAGGTGCGAGGTGGCGTAGATCGGCAGCTCGCCGGCGTAGTAGTAGTCCAGGGTCGGGGGGACCTGGCGGGCGTACTCGGGCAGGGCGAGCAGGAACAGCATGTCGATGTCGCCGAGCCGTGCGCGTTCGCCGCTCACGCGCAGCGCCGGGCGCACCGCGTTGGCGACGCTACCCTCCGGGTCGTAGCGCACGGCATTGGTGACCTCGCCGCCGCGCTCGCTCCACTCGCTCCAGAAGGCTTCACCGACGCGACGCCCCCAATCGTTGTCCGGCACCATCAGGACCGCCCGGCGGTGGCCGTCCTGCCAGGCGCGGCGCGCCGACTGGCGGGCCTCGTCCTCGGCGGAGAGGCCGTACTGGAAGAGCCCCCGGGCCTGGTTGCGTTCGCCATGGCCATAGTTGAGCGCCAGGGTCGGCAGCGGCACGCTGTCGAGGTTCTCGAGCTCGGTGACCTGATCCTTGTCGAGCGGGCCGATCACCACCTGGGCGCCGCGATTCTCGGCCTCGCGATAGAGCGCTGCGAGGTCACTGTTGCTGGCGTCGATGAAGCTCAGGCGGGCGCTGCTGCCGCCGTCGGCGGCGTTGAGGTGGTGGGCGCGCATGCCCTCGCGAATGGCGCCGGCGACGCCCGACAACGGGCCCGATTCGGGCAGGAAGACGGCGATGTGGTCGACCTCCATCCCGCGCAGGTCGCGCAGGGCCAGCAGATCGGAGGGTACCCGCCGTGCGGCGGGGTGCCGGGGGTGGCGCTCACGCCAGTCGTCGAGGCGGCCGAACAGTCGCTCCAGGTCACCGGCGCTGTTGCGGGCCAGCTCGGCCAGGTCCAGCCAGCCTTGGGTGAGGTCGTCGGCGCCGTCGCGCAGCGCCGAGAGTTCGCGTCCATCGAGACGCGAGAGGGCCTTCCAGATCGGGTCGTTGAGGGCCTCCTGGCCGGAGTCGGCCTGGGCGCGAAGCAGTGCCTCGGCGGCGGCGCCAGGCTCGTCGACCTCGAGCAGGGCCAGCCCCAGGCGCTGGCGCAGGGTGTCGGCCTGATCGCGGGAGAGATCGAGGGCGTCGATGTCCTGTCCGGCCTGAATCACCGCCCAGGGGTCGTCAAGCTCCTCACCCAGCCCGGAGAGCAGCAGTGCCCAGCGTGCCCTGGCCCGGCCGGGGAGCAGGCCGTCGTCGATGTCGCCGGCGATCTCCAGTGCCTGGGTGCGCTGCCCCTGGCGTGCTAGGATGTCGGCCGCTTCGAGCCGGGTGAGGGCGGCCTGTTCGGGGGCTTGCTGCTGGGCCTGCTCGAGCAGGCGGCCGGGATCGTCGTCGGGTATGCGCTCGACGATACCGGGTTGATAGGCGCAGCCGACGAGCAGCAGTGCCAGGAGCGCGGCGGCCATCGGGCCGCGGGGCATTTTCCGCATGAATCCATCCTTGTCCTGAGGGCGCCAGGGGAGCCGACATGTCTGACTCGAGTATGGGCACATTGTACGTGGTCGCCACGCCGATTGGGAATCTGGAGGACCTGAGCCCCCGCGCCGCCAGGGTGCTGGGTGGGGTGGCGTTGATCGCCGCCGAGGACACTCGGCACAGTGCCCGGCTGTTGCGGCACCTCGGGCTCTCGGTGCCGATGCTCTCGCTGCACGAGCACAACGAGGCGGCCCGGGTCGCCCAGCTCGATGCGCGGCTCGCCGCCGGTGAGTCGATCGCCCTGGTCAGCGACGCCGGCACGCCGCTGATCAGCGACCCGGGCTTCGTGCTGGTGCGCGAGCTGCGTGCTCGCGGCCGGCGTATCGTGCCGCTGCCAGGCCCCTGTGCCCTGGTGGCGGCGCTCTCCGCGGCGGGCCTGCCCACCGACCGCTTCCTGTTCAGCGGCTTCCTGCCGGCGAAGGGGAGTGGTCGTCGCGGCCGCCTGGAGGCGCTGGCGAGGCGCGAGGAGACCCTGGTCTTCTATGAGTCCCCCCATCGTATCCGCGACACCCTGGCCGACCTCGACGCCTGCCTGGGCGGTCGTCGCCTGGTGCTGGCGCGGGAGCTGACCAAGGCCTTCGAGACCTTCCTCGACGGCACGGCGGCCGAGCTGCTCGAGCGCATGGCGACCGACCCCGATCAGGCCCGCGGCGAGTTCGTGATCATGGTCGCCGGTGCCACGCCCCGCGAAGACGAGGAGGCCGCCGCGGTGGACGCCGACGCCCTCCTCTCGGCAATGCTGGTCGAGGGGGTGGGGGTCAAGCAGGCCGCGGCGGTGGCGGCCCGGGTGCTCGGCGGCGGCAAGAAGGCCTGGTACGCCAGGGCGCAGGCGCTCAAGGACGGGGATTGAGGGGCGCGCGAGGCGCTGGTATGCTTGCCGCGGGAGTTGGCCAGGCAGTCGCCGCTGGTCCCGGTTCTCGGATCGGGCCAGGGGAGGAAAGTCCGGGCTCCACAGGGCAGAGTGCCAGGTAATGCCTGGGCGGCGTGAGCCGACGGAAAGTGCAGCAGAGAGCAGACCGCCTACGTCTCCTTCGGGAGGCCGGCAAGGGTGAAAGGGTGCGGTAAGAGCGCACCGCGCGCCTGGTAACAGTGCGTGGCAAGGTAAACCCCACTCGGAGCAAGACCAAATAGGAACCCCATGGCGTGGCCCGCGTCGGGTTCGGGTAGGTTGCTCGAGGGCCGTGGTGACGCGGCCCCTAGATGAATGACTGTCCACGACAGAACCCGGCTTATCGGCTGACTCCCACTCGCGAATCTTGTCGTCGCGTCCGCCCCCCCAGCTTGTCATCGAGAAGCGCATGCCGTCACCCGCCCCTGAACACGCCTCCCGCGGCTTTCGCCATGCCAGCGTGCTGCTCGATGGCGCCGTCGCCGCCCTGGTCCACGATCCGCGCGGCGCTTACCTGGATGGCACCTTCGGGCGCGGCGGCCACTCCCGTGAGATCCTCGGCCGGCTGGCTCCCGAAGGGCGCCTGCTGGCCATCGATCGCGATCCCCAGGCGATCGCCGAGGCGGCCGCCATCACGGATCCCCGCTTTGCCATCGAGCAGGGCGAGTTCGCCCGGCTCGACGAGATCGCCGAGCGCCATGGCCTGCATGGTCGACTGGCCGGCATCCTGCTCGACGTCGGCGTCTCCTCGCCCCAGCTCGACGATCCCGAGCGCGGTTTCAGCTTCCTGCGCGACGGCCCGCTGGACATGCGCATGGATCCGACCCGCGGCGAGAGTGCGGCGGACTTCATTGGCCGGGCCAAGGAGACGGAGATCGCCCGGGTCTTCAAGACCTACGGCGAGGAGCGCTTCGCCCGGCGTCTGGCCCGGGCCATCGTCGCGCGTCGCACCGAGCGGCCCTTCACCCGCACCAGTGATCTCGCCGACGTCGTCAAGACCGCCCACCCCGCCTGGGAGAAAGGCAAGCATCCGGCGACCCGCGTCTTCCAGGCGCTGCGCATCCAGGTCAACGGCGAGCTCGAGCAGCTCGATGCGGCCCTGGAGGCAGCCCTGGAGGCCCTGGCCCCGGGCGGTCATCTGGTGGTGATCAGCTTCCACTCCCTGGAGGACCGCCGGGTCAAGCGCTTCATTCGCCGGCATGTGCGAGGCGACACCCACCTGCCGCGCGGCATTCCGATCCGTGACGACCAGCTCGAGCGGCGGCTGGAAGCCCTGGGCAAGGCGCAGCGCCCGACGGCCGCCGAGGTCGAGGACAACCCCCGTGCCCGCAGCGCGGTGATGCGCGTGGCACGCAAGCGGCATTGAGGAGGCGTCATGGTCCAGGGACGACCCGCGACGGCATCCGCCTTCGGCTGGCTGAGGGGCCGGGCGAGCCTGCTACTGGTCACCACCCTGCTGGTGGTGGCCTGCCTGGTCAGTGCCCTGGCGGTGATCACCGCCAGTCACCTGACCCGCGAGCAGTATGGCCGCCTGCAGCAGCTCGAGCGTGAGCAGAACCAGTTGCAGACCGAGTGGGGCCAGCTGCTGCTCGAGGAGAGCGCCTGGTCGTCGCCGGCCCGTATCGAACGCCTCGCCGTCGAACGCCTGGAGATGCGCCTGCCCGATGTCAACGAGGTCGAGGTGATCCGGCCATGACTACCGAGGTACGCAGCCGGGTGACGCCGCGCCGACCGCCACCCATGGCGCCCATGGGTGGGTTGCGCTACGGCCTGGTGTTGCTGCTGGTGGTGATCGGTCTCGGTCTGCTGGGCGGTCGTATCGCCATCCTGCACGTGATCGACCGCCCCTTCCTGCAGGGACAGGGCGATGCCCGCACCTTGCGCACCGACACCATTCCCGCCCACCGGGGGATGATCACCGACCGCAACGGCGAACCGCTGGCGATTTCCACGCCGGTGGTGACGCTGTGGGCCAACCCTCAGGACCTGCCCGCCGATGACATCCAGCGACTGATGCTGGCCCGGGCGCTGGGGGTGGAACTCGAGGCCCTCAACGAGCGCCTCGGGCGCTACGGCGAGCGCGAGTTCATGTACCTGCGGCGACAGATGACCCCGGAGGCGGCCCAGCGGATCCTCGACCTGCGGATTCCCGGTGTCTACGCCCAGAACGAATACAAGCGCTACTACCCGGCCGGCGAGGTCACCGCCCAACTGCTGGGGGTGACGAACGTCGACGATGCCGGCCAGGAGGGCCTCGAGCTCGCCTACCAGCCCCACCTCGCCGGGACCCCCGGGCAGCGACGGGTGCTCAAGGATCGTCGCGGCCGCCTGGTGCGTGACCTGCAACTGCTGCGCGAGGCGCGGCCCGGCGGCGACCTCACGCTGTCGATCGACCAGCGGCTGCAGTACATGGCCTATCGTGAGCTCAAGGCCGCGGTGACCGAGCACGAGGCCGACGGCGGGGTGGTGGTGATGATGGATGCCCGCAGCGGCGAGGTGCTGGCCATGGCCAACCAGCCCTCCTACAACCCCAACAATCGTGCCGGCATCGACCCGCGGGGGCTGCGCAACCAGGCCATCGTCGACGTCTTCGAGCCCGGCTCGGTGATGAAGCCCCTGGCCATGGCCGCGATCATGGAGAGCGGCCGGTTCGACCGCGACACCGTGGTCGACACCTCGCCAGGCTGGATGCGCATCGATCGCTTCACCATCCGCGATATCCGCAACTACGGCGAGCTGGACATGGCCGGAATCCTCGAGAAATCCTCCAACATCGGCATGTCGAAGCTGGTACTCGAGCTCGATGATCCCGTGGTGCCGGATCTCTATCGGCGGCTCGGCTTCGGCCAGAGCCCGGAAACCGGGTTCCCCGGCGAGTCCACCGGCAGCCTGCCGGCGCCGGTGCGCTGGTCGCGCAGCCAGTGGGCGGCGATCTCCTATGGCTATGGCCTCTCCGTTTCGGCGTTGCAATTGGCCAGCGCCTATACTGCCATCGCCAATGACGGGGTCAGGATGCCGCCGTCGCTGCTCAGGCTGTCGGAGCCGTCATCGGGCATGCCGGTGATCGAACCCGACGTGGCCCATGACCTGTTGCGGATCATGGAGGAATCGGTCCAGCCGGGTACCGGTGGGCGCCGTGCCGGCGTGGCCGGCTATCGCGTGGCCGGCAAGTCCGGCACGGTGCGCAAGACCTCGGCCAGCGGTTACCAGCAGAACGTCTACCGCAGCCTGTTCGCGGGCATCGCGCCGGTGTCGGACCCGCGCATCGTCACCGTGGTGATGATCGACCATCCCCGGGGCGAGGAGTATTACGGTGGCGCCGTGGCGGCGCCGGTGTTCTCGCGGGTCACCGGCAACGCCCTGCGGCTGCTCGATGTGCCGCCCGACCAGCGGGTTCGCTGAAACCGATCATGTATCCGAGCGAGGGGAGACGCAGTTCATGCAGGTGAGTGCAGCGCGGTTGACGGCCATCCTGAGGCGGGACTGGCCCGGGGTCGAGCTGCCCCGGCTCGACGAGCGTCCGGTGCGCCTGGTGATGGACAGCCGTCGCCTGACGGCGGGCGATGTCTTCGTCGCCGTGCCGGGCGTGGCCAGCGACGGTCGCGACTTCATCGATGCGGCCCTCGCGGCCGGCGCCAATCTGGTGCTCGCCCATCGGGAGCCCGATGGGCCGCCGGCCGCCCCGGCCGATCCGCGGGTGGTGCGTCTCGAGGGGTTGCGCGGGCGTCTCGGCGAGCTGGGCCGCGAACTCTTCGCTGTGCCTGCCGAGCTGGAACTGATCGGCGTGACCGGCACCAACGGCAAGAGCTCGGTGACCCACTACCTGGCCGAGCTGAGTCGGGCACTCGGCGTCGATACCGGCCTGGTCGGTACCCTCGGACACGGCCGCCCCGGCGCCCTGATCGATGCCGGCCTGACCACGCCGGGGCCGCTGGCCCTGCAGGCGACGCTTGGCGAACTCGCCGCGAGCGGGGTCCGACGCGTGGCCATGGAGGTCTCCTCCCATGCCCTGGAACAGGGTCGCCTGGAGGGGGGGCGGATCACCGCCGCGCTGTTCACCAACCTGACCCGCGACCATCTCGACTACCACGGCAGCATGATCGCCTATGCCGCCGCCAAGGCGCGGCTGTTCCGCCGGCCGGAGCTCGAGCTCGCCGTGGTCAATGCCGACGATCCGCTGGCCCGCTTGATGCTGGCGGGTGTGGCCCCCGGTGTGCGGGTCCTGGCAACCGGCGAGGACGAGGCGGTGACCCTGAGGGTCGTGGACTGGCGGCCCCATGAGACCGGACAGCGGGCGCTGATCGCCACCCCCGAGGGCGAACGAGTGCTCGAGCTGCCGCTACTGGGCCGCTTCAACCTCGACAATGTGCTGCTGGCCATGGCGACTCTCCACGGGCTCGGTCATGGACTGGAGGCGCTGTTCGCCGCCGCCGGGACGCTGACGCCGGTACCGGGGCGCATGCAGGCCCTCGTGCGCCCGGGAGCCCCTACGGTGGTGATCGACTACGCCCATACCCCGGATGCCCTGGAGAGCGCGCTCACGGCGCTCGCGGCGCACCTGCCGGGCAGCGGTCGGCTGTGGTGCCTGTTCGGCTGCGGCGGCGATCGCGACGCCGGCAAGCGCCCGCTCATGGCGGCCGCCGCCGAGCGCCACGCCGACCGCCTGGTGGTCACCGATGACAACCCGCGCGGTGAGGCGCCCGCGGCGATCCGCGGGCAGATGCTCGCCGGGTTGTCCGATGACGGCCGGGAGCGGGCCTGGAACCTGGGCGGGCGCGCCGAAGCGATCGCCCGGGTACTCGCCGAGGCCGGTGTCGACGATGTGGTGCTGATCGCCGGCAAGGGGCACGAGACCTATCAGGACGTGGCCGGCGTGCGTCACCCCTTCTCGGATGTCGACGAGGCCGAGCGGGCCCTGGTGGCCCGGGCCGGGGAGGGCGCGCCATGAGCCAGGCAGGCCTTGCGACCCTCGCCGAGGTCGCCGCGGCCCTGGGCCTGCCGGCACCGGCCGAGGACCTCGCGATCAACGCCATCGTCACCGATACCCGCCGGCTCGTGCCCGGCAGCCTGTTCGTGGCCCTGCGCGGCGAGCGCTTCGATGCCCACGACTTCATCGGCCAGGCCCGGGAGGCCGGGGCGGTGGCGGCCGTGGTCGAGGCAGAAGCGGAGCAACCGGCGGACACCCCGCTGCCGCAACTGGTGGTGGCCGATACCCGGCTGGCCCTGGGGCTGCTCGGTCGGGCACGGCGTCGCGCCTGGGGCGGCCCGCTGGTGGCGGTGACCGGCAACAGCGGCAAGACCACGGTGAAGGAGCTGCTCGCGGCGCTGCTGTCCCGCCGCGGAGCGACGCTCTCGACCCGCGGCAATCTCAACAACGACATCGGTGTCCCCCTGACCCTGCTCGGGCTCGAGCCGGGGCATCGCCAGGCGGTGGTGGAGCTCGGCGCCAACCACCTCGGCGAGATCGCCTGGACCACGACGCTGGCCGAGCCGCGGGTGGCGGTGATCACCAACGTCACCGGCGCCCATGTGGGCGAGTTCGGCGGTCCGGGCCGCATCGCCCAGGCCAAGGCGGAGATCCTCGCTGGGCTCGCCGCCGACGGCGTGGCGGTGCTCAACCGCGACGACGCCTACTTCGCCACCTGGGCGCGGCTGGCGGCACCCCGCGAGGTGCTCGACTTCGGCCTGGAGGGACGGGCCCGGGTCACGGCCTCCGCGCTGGCCTGCGACGCTCTCGGGCGCTATGCTTTCACGCTTGTCGTGGACGGGCGTGAACTCGGCCGCGTGCAGCTCGCCCTGCTGGGACGTCACAACGTCGCCAACGCCCTGGCCGCGGCTGCGGCCGCGCTGGCCATGGGCCTCGACGAGGCCGACGTGCTCGCCGGCCTCGCCGCGGTGGCGCCGATGCCCGGGCGCTTGAGCGTCGTGGAGGGGATCAACGCCACACGACTGCTGGATGATACGTATAATGCCAACCCCGGTGCGGTGAAGGCAGCGCTCGACCTGCTGGTGGCGCTGCCCGGGCCGCGCTGGTGCCTGCTGGGCGCCATGGGCGAACTGGGGGAGGCGTCCGACCGGTTGCACGCCGAGATCGGGCGCCACGCGCGGGAACTGGGGATCGACTTCCTCGGCACCTTCGGCGAGCCGGCACGGGCGGCGAGCCGTGCCTTCGGCGAGAAGGGGTGCCACTTCGACGATCGGGAGGCGCTGACGCGCCACGTCCTCAACCATCTGCCGCCAGGGGCCAGCGTGCTGGTCAAGGGGTCGCGCAGTGCCGGCATGGAAAGGGTGGTTGCCGCACTGCGCTCGGATGCATCAAGGTGAACGCGATACATGCTGCTTTATCTGGCCAACCTACTGGCGCAATTCTTCAGCGCCTTCAACGTCTTCAACTACCTGACCCTGCGCATGATCCTGGGGACCCTCACCGCCCTGGTGCTCTGCCTGTGGCTCGGGCCGGTGATGATTCGTCGCCTGGTGGAGGGCCAGATCGGCCAGGCGGTACGTGACGACGGCCCCCAGTCGCATCTCTCCAAGGCCGGTACCCCGACCATGGGCGGGGCGATGATCCTGATGGCCATTGCCGTCAGTACCCTGCTGTGGGGCGACCTCGCCAATCACTATGTGTGGATCGTGCTGGCGGTGACCCTGGGCTTCGGTGCCATCGGCTGGGTCGACGACTACCGCAAGGTGGTGGAGAAGAATCCGCGCGGCCTGCCGGCACGCTGGAAGTACTTCTGGCAGTCGGTGATCGGCCTGGCGGCGGCGGGCGTGCTCTACGCCACCGCCGTCGAGCCGGCGGAGACCAGCCTGATCGTGCCGATGTTCAAGGACATCGTACTGCCGCTCGGCGTGTTCTATCTGGTACTCACCTACCTGGTGATCGTCGGCAGCTCCAATGCAGTCAACCTCACCGATGGCCTCGATGGCCTGGCGATCATGCCCACCGTGCTGGTGGCCATGGGGCTGGCGGTGTTCGCCTACGCCAGCGGCAACGCGGTGTTCGCCAACTACCTGCAGATTCCCAACATCGTCGGTGCCGGTGAACTGGCGGTGTTCTGTGCCACCATCGCTGGCGCCGGCCTGGGCTTCCTGTGGTTCAATACCTACCCGGCCCAGGTGTTCATGGGCGATGTGGGGGCCCTGGCGCTCGGGGCGGCGCTGGGCGTGGTGGCGGTGATCGTGCGCCAGGAGATCGTGCTGTTCATCATGGGCGGCATCTTCGTCATGGAGACCGTCTCGGTGATTCTTCAGGTGGGCTCCTACAAGCTCACCGGGCGGCGCATCTTCCGCATGGCGCCGCTGCATCACCACTACGAGCTCAAGGGCTGGCCGGAGCCGCGGGTCATCGTGCGCTTCTGGATCATCACCGTGGTCCTGGTGCTGATCGGCCTGGCCACGCTCAAGGTTCGCTGATCCCCGGTGCGTCATCGGCAAGGAGCTGTGCATGGTCAAGGTGCCCAAGGGCGTCACGCTGGTGGTCGGGCTCGGCGTCTCGGGGCGCGCCATCTGTCGCCACCTGAGCCGGCTGGGTCGGCCCTTCATGGTCGCCGACACCCGGGCCGTACCGCCCGGCATGGATGACTTCCACGCCGCCCATCCGGGGGTCGAGGTCCACTGCGGGCCGCCGAGTGACCTGGACCTTTCCGAGGTCGAGGAGGTGGTGGTCAGCCCCGGCGTCGACCCGCGCGCCCCGGGACTGGCCGAACTCGCCGACCGTACCCGCGAAGCCACCGGCGAGCCGCTGCTGGTGGGGGAGATCGCGCTCTTCGTGCGCGCCTGTCGTGCGCCCATCGTTGCCATCACCGGCTCCAACGCCAAGTCCACCGTCACCACCCTGATCGGCGAGATGGCCCGGGAAGCCGGCCGCCGCGTCGCGGTGGGCGGCAACCTGGGCACCCCGGCCCTGGACCTGCTGGCCGAGGCTCCCGAGGCCGAGTTGTACGTGCTGGAACTGTCCAGTTTCCAGCTCGAGATCACGCCGCGCCTCGGCGCCGAGAGCGCGGTCTTCCTCAACCTCTCCGAGGACCACCTGGATCGCCACGGAGACATGGCCGGCTACCGGGCCGCCAAGCAGGGGATCTTCCGTGGCGCTCGCCATGGGGTGATCAACGCCGAGGAACCCATGACCTGGCCCGAGACCCGCCTGCCGGCCCAGGATCGCTTCACCACCGGCGCTCCCGCGGCCGGTGAGTGGGGCATCGGCCACCGTGAGGGGCGCGCCTGGCTGATGCATGGTGACGAGCCGCTGATGCCGGCCGACGAGGTGCGCCTGCCGGGGCGCCACAACCAGGCCAATGCCCTGGCAGCGCTGGCCGTGGGGCGCCGCCTCGACCTGCCGCTGGACGCCATGTGCCGCGTGCTGCGCCGCTTTCCCGGGTTGCCGCACCGTGGCGAACTGGTCGCCGAGGTCGAGGGGGTGCGCTGGATCAACGACTCCAAGGGCACCAACGTGGGGGCCACCCTGGCCGCCATCGCCGGCCTCGGCCCGACCCTCGAGGGACGGCTCGTGCTGCTCGCCGGCGGGGTGGGCAAGGGTGCCGACTTTCGACCACTGGCCGAGCCCCTGGCCCGCTACGGCCGCGAGGCGATCCTCTTCGGCCTGGATGCCGATCGCCTGGCGACCGCGCTCGACGGGTCGGTGCCGCTGAGCCGGGTCGCGGACCTGGCGGCGGCCATGGCCCGGGCCGCCGAGATCGCCGAGCCCGGCGACTGCGTGCTGCTCTCGCCGGCCTGTGCCAGCCTCGATCAGTTTGCCAACTACCAGGAGCGGGGCGAGGCGTTCCGTCGCCGGGTGCAGCGCCTGGCAGGGAGGACACCATGAAACGCCTGGCCCGCTGGCGGGAACGCTTCTCTACCCGCGATCAGCCCTTCGATGGCTGGTTGCTGCTGGCGGCCCTGTCGCTGATGCTGATCGGCTGGGTGATGGTCACCTCGGCCTCCACCGAGGTGGCCTCGAGCCTCACCGGCAACGCCTACTACTTCAGCATCCGCCACGGCACCTTCCTGGTGGTCGCGCTGCTCGTCGCGGCCCTGGCTCTGCGGGTGCCGCTGCTGTGGTGGAAGGCCAACGGGCCGCTGCTGCTGCTGGTGGGCATCGCCCTGCTGGTGCTGGTGCTGCTGGTGGGGCGCGAGATCAACGGCAGCAAACGCTGGCTCTCGGTCCCCGGGGTGCCCTTCAACCTCCAGGCCTCGGAGGTCGCCAAGCTCTGCCTGATCGCCTACATGGCGGGCTACCTGGAGCGCTTCCTGCCCCAGGTGAGGCGGCAGTGGGGCGCCTTCCTGCGCCCCCTGCTGGTGATGGCGCTGATCGCCCTGTTGTTGATCCTCGAGCCCGACTACGGTGCCGTGGTGGTGATGACCGGCTGCGTGATGGGCATGCTGCTGCTCGCCGGCGCCCCCTGGGGGCGTTTCGTGCTGCTGCTGGGCCTGGTGGGGCTGGCCGGTTTCTACGTGGCGATCGCCGAACCCTATCGCCTGGCGCGCCTGACCAGCTTCGCCGACCCCTGGGCCGATCAGTTCGCCAGCGGTTACCAGTTGACCCAGGCCCTGATCGCCTATGGCCGCGGCCACTGGCTGGGCATGGGGCTCGGCAACAGCGTGCAGAAGCTCTTCTATCTGCCCGAGGCCCACACCGACTTCGTCTTCGCTGTGCTGGCCGAGGAGCTCGGCCTGTTCGGCGCCATCGGGGTGGTGGGCCTCTTCGCGCTGCTGATCTGGCGCGCCTTGGCGGTGGGGCGGCGCGCGGAACTCGCCAGGCTGCCGTTCGCCGCTTACCTGAGCTATGGCATTGCCCTGGTGGTCGGCGCCCAGGCCTTCATCAACATCGCGGTGAGTACCGGCATGCTGCCCACCAAGGGGTTGACGCTGCCGCTGCTCAGCTACGGTGGGTCGAGCCTGCTGGTCAGCACCGTGATGATGGCGTTGCTGCTGCGCGCCGACATCGAGACCCGCCAGGCGGTGCGTCGGGCCAGCCCGGCCGCCCCGCGGCAGGGCCAGGGGCCCCGTCTCGACAAGCGAGGAGCCGTCCAGTGAGCAAGCGGCCGGGACGTCGTGCCCTGATCATGGCCGGGGGCACCGGTGGCCATGTGATTCCGGCCCTGTCGCTGGCTCGCGGCTTGGCAGCCGAGGGGGTCGAGGTCGAGTGGCTGGGCAGCCCGCGGGGCATCGAGAACCGCCTGGTGCCCGAGGCCGACATCCCCCTGCACCGCATCGCGGTGGCCGGGCTGCGCGGCAACGGCCTGGGTGGTTGGCTGATGACGCCGTTCAACCTCACCCGCGCGGTGTGGCAGGCGTGGCGTATCATCCGCGCCTACGACCCCCAGCTGGTGGTGGGGCTGGGCGGCTTCGCCAGCGGGCCCGGCGGGCTCGCCGCCTGGCTGGCGCGCCGGCCCCTGGTGATCCACGAGCAGAACGCCGTGGCGGGACTGACCAACAGGGCCCTGGCGCGCCTGGCGCGGCGAGTCTATGCCGCCTTTCCCCAGGCCTTTCCCGGCCGCGGCGAAGTGATCGGCAACCCGGTGCGACCCGAGATCGCGTCGCTGGGTGAACGACCACGCCCGGCCGAGGCGATGCACGGCCGGTCCCTGCGGCTGCTGGTGGTGGGGGGCTCACTGGGGGCCCGGGCACTCAACGAGACGTTGCCCGGAGCGCTGGCCGAACTGCCCGAGGCCCGGCGGCCCGAGGTGCGCCACCAGGCCGGCCGCGACAAGGAGGCGGCGACCCGGGAGGCCTATGCCGCCCAGGCGGTGACCGCCGACGTGACCGCCTTTATCGACGACATGGCCGGGGCCTACGACTGGGCCGACCTGGTGGTCTGTCGGGCCGGAGCGCTCACCGTGGCGGAGCTGGCGGCGGCGGCCAAGCCGGCGCTCTTCGTGCCCTTCCCCCACGCGGTGGACGATCACCAGACCGCCAACGCCCGGGCGCTGGTCGAGCGGGGAGCCGCCCGTCTGGTGCCCGAGCAGGAGATGAGTGCGGCGTCGCTGGCCGAGGAGCTGGCGACGCTGCTGGATCCCGATACTCTCGCCACCATGGGCGCGCACGCACGCGGTTGTGCGCACCTCGACGCCGTCGAGCGCCTGGTGGCCGGCTGCATGGAGACAGGCTTTGAGCGATAGCATACCGAGGCCGGCGACCGGCCCATTCGATCCCCCGAGCCATGGCCGGGGCCTGGGCATGCGCCGTATCCGGCACATCCATTTCGTCGGCATCGGCGGAGCCGGCATGTGCGGCATCGCCGAGGTGCTGGCCAACCAGGGCTACCGCGTCAGCGGCAGCGACCTGAAGGCGTCGCCGGTGGTGACGCGGCTGCGCCACTGTGGCATCCGCGTGGCCATCGGCCACGGCGCCGACAATGTCGCCGGCGCCGACGTGGTGGTGGTCTCCACCGCTGTGGACGAGGCCAATCCCGAGATCCGCTGGGCCCACGACAATCGGGTGCCGGTGGTGCGGCGCGCCGAGATGCTCGCCGAGCTGATGCGTTTCCGTCATGGCATCGCCGTGGCCGGCACCCACGGCAAGACCACCACGACGAGCCTGACCGCCACCCTGCTCGGTGAGGGGGGGCTCGACCCCACCTTCGTCATCGGCGGCCGACTGACCAGCGCCGGCGCCAATGCGCGACTGGGGGAAGGCGACTACCTGGTCGCCGAGGCCGACGAATCCGACGCCTCCTTCCTGCATCTGCAGCCGATGGTCTCGATCGTCACCAATATCGATGCCGATCACATGGCCACCTACGGTGGCGATTTCGAGCGCCTCAAGGGCACCTTCATCGAGTTCCTGCACAACCTGCCGTTCTACGGGCTCGCCGTGCTCTGCATCGACGATGCCAATGTGCGCGGCCTGCTCGATCGGGTGAGCCGCCAGTTCGTCACCTACGGCTTCAGCGAGGATGCCGACTACCGCATCGAGGACTTCGAACAGCAGGCCGGCGAGGTGCGCTTCACCGCCCGCCGGCCCGGCGGCCTGGCGCCACTCGAGGTGCGGCTGGCGATGCCCGGTCGCCATAATGCCCTCAATGCCATGGCGGCGATCGTGGTGGCCACCGATGCTGGCGTCGGCGACGCGGCGATCCTGGCTGGCCTGGCCGGCTTCGCCGGCGTGGGGCGGCGCTTCCAGGTCCATGGCCACTTCCCTGCGCCGGAAGGCGAGGGCGAGGTGATGCTGGTGGACGACTACGGCCATCATCCCCGCGAGGTGGAGATGGTGATCCGGGCGGTGCGTGCCGGCTGGCCCGAGCGGCGCCTGGTGATGGTCTACCAGCCCCATCGCTATTCCCGCACCCGCGACCTCTACGAGGACTTCGTGCGCGTGCTGGCCGAGGTCGACACCCTGCTGCTGCTGGATGTCTACAGCGCCGGCGAGGCGCCGATCCCGGGTGCCGACGGGCGCACCCTGGCCGGGTCGATCCGCCAGCGCGGCGAGGTCGACCCGATCTTCGTCCAGGAGAAGGGCGAGCTGCCCGGCCTGCTGGCCAGGGTGCTGCGCCCCGGCGATATCCTGATCACCCAGGGGGCGGGCGACGTGGGTGGCATCGCCCTGCGCCTGGCCGAGAGACAGCTGAACTTCGATGAGGTCGAACTATGAGCGCAGGCAGCAGCGATCCGGGACGCGTGGTGGTGCTCTACGGCGGTGATTCCGCCGAGCGGGAGGTGTCGCTCAAGAGCGGCGCCGCCGTGCTGGCCGCCCTGCGCCGCGCCGGGGTCGATGCCATCGGCTACGATCCCGCCGAGGGAGGGCTGGCCGGCCTTGAAGCCCTGGCACCGGACCGGGTCTTTATCGCCCTGCACGGCCGTGGTGGCGAGGACGGTACCCTGCAGGGCGCGCTCGAACTGCTCGGCATTGCCTATACCGGCAGCGGCGTACTGGCCTCGGCGCTGGGCATGGACAAGCAGCGCACCAAGCTGATCTGGCAGGCACTGGGCCTGCCCACCCCGGCGTCGGTGATGCTCGGCCCCGATGCCGACTGGGCGGCGGTGGTCGAACGGCTCGGTCTGCCGCTGATCGTCAAGCCGGTGCACGAGGGCTCGACGCTCGGCATCAGCATCGTCGATAGCCCCGCGTCGCTGGAAGCGGCCTATCGCGAGGCGGCGCGCTTTGACGCCCGGGTAATGGCCGAACGCTTCGTGCAGGGCGACGAGTACACGGTATCGCTGCTCGATGACGAGGCATTGCCGGCGATTCGGGTCGAGGTGCCCGGCGGTTTCTACGACTATGACGCCAAGTACCTCTCCAACGATACCCTCTATCACCTGCCTTGCGGCCTTTCCCGGGTGGAGGAGGAGGAGCTGGCCGGCCTCTGTCGCGAGGCCTTCGAAGCGGTCGGCGGCGAAGGCTGGGGACGAGTGGACGTGATGCGTGACGGCGAAGGGCGTTTCTGGCTGATCGAGGTCAACACCTCGCCGGGCATGACCGACCATAGCCTGGTGCCCCAGGCGGCGGCCCATGCCGGCATCGACTTCGAGGCGCTGGTGCTGCGCATTCTCGCCAGTGCAGGGTGTGGCCGGGCATGACCCGCCGGGGTGGTCTGGTGGGCGTGTTGCTGCTGGTACTGCTGATCGGTGCCGGCGGCCGCGCCCTGTGGCTCTGGCTCGACCGGCCCATCGAGCGGGTCTCGATCCGTGGCGAGCTCCATCATGTCAGTGCCGACTACCTGCGCAGCCGGCTGGCGCCCCTGATCCAGGGCCAGACCTGGCTCTCGGTGGACCTCGGCGACCTGCGTGAGCGTGCCCTGGAGATCGACTGGCTGGCCGAGGTCAGCCTCAGCCGCGAATGGCCCAATGCGCTGACCTTCGAGCTCGTCGAGCAGGTGCCGGTGGCGCGCTGGAACGACGATTATCTGCTCAATTCGGAGGGCGAGCCCTTCGCCTTCGGTCCGGTGTCGCCGCCCGGCGACCTGCCCGACCTGGCCGGGCCGGCGGGTAGTGGTGCCGAGGTGCTCGCCTATCACCGGCGGCTGGCATCGCGCTTCGCCGATCTGGGGCTCGGGCTGACCCAGCTGCGCCTCGAGCCGCGCGGCGCCTGGCGTTTCCAGCTCGATGACGCGGTCTGGGTGATGCTGGGACGCAACGATCGCGAGGCGCGCCTGGCACGCCTGGCCGCGGCCTGGCAGCGGCAGCTCGGTTCCCAGGCGTCGCATATCCGCTACATCGACCTGCGATATCCCAATGGCGTTGCCGTGGCCTGGCATGGTGAAACCGAGCCCGTCGGGGAGGACGAAGCCGAGGGGAGTTGAGGTCTTTTTTTGCTGAAGAGGCACGCGCTGCAGGGGATCGAGGTGTTTCTTTTACGGCAAAATCGCCGTATCGTGAAGTTTGATTTTCGTAATGGGCTGGTGGATCAACCGTAGTTGTTCCTATAATTGCTCCAGACTTGTTTTTCAGGATTAAACGCCCCCTTATTTGTGGGCTAAGTTCGAGGAGACTTCCCGACTCATGGCAGGTCCATCCAATGCGTCCAATATGGTAGTCGGGCTGGATATCGGAACGTCCAAGGTCGTGGCGATCGTGGGGCAGCCCACCGACGATGGCGGGATCGAGATCGCCGGTATCGGCTCACACCCCTCACGGGGTATGAAGAAGGGCGTGGTGATCAACATCGAGTCCACGGTGCAGTCGATACAGCGTGCCGTGGAGGAAGCCGAGCTGATGGCCGGCTGCGATATCCACTCCGTCTATGTCGGGGTGGCCGGCAGCCACATCAGTTCGATGAATTCCGATGGGGTGGTGGCGATCAAGGAGCGCGAGGTGACGCCCTCCGATATCGACCGTGTCATCGACTCGGCCCGCGCCCGGGCGATTTCCGAGGGGCAGCGGGTGCTGCACGTGCTGCCCCAGGAGTTCGCCATCGACACCCAGGGCGGCATCCGTGAGCCGCTGGGCATGTCGGGCGTACGGCTCGAGGCGCGGGTGCACCTGGTCACCGCGGCGCTCAATGCGGTCCAGAACATCGAGAAGTGCGTGAGGCGCTGCGGCCTCGAGGTCGACGCCATCATCCTCGAGCAGCTGGCCTCCAGCCATGCGGTGCTCACCGAGGACGAGCGCGAGCTCGGCGTCTGCATGGTCGACATCGGCGGCGGTACCACGGATATCGCGGTATTCACCGAGGGGGCCATTCGCCACACGGCGGTGATCCCCATCGCCGGCGATCAGGTCACCAACGACATCGCCATGGCGCTGCGCACGCCGACCCAGTATGCCGAGGAGATCAAGGTCAAGTATGCCTGTGCCCTGACCCAGCTGGCGGCCAGCGACGAGATGATCAAGGTGCCGAGCGTCGGCGACCGGCCGGCGCGGGATCTCTCCCGCCAGTCCCTGGCCGAAGTGGTCGAGCCGCGCTACGAGGAGCTCTTCACCCTGATCCGTGACGAACTCCGGCGCAGCGGCTACGAGGACCTGGTGGCGGCCGGCGTGGTGCTGACCGGCGGCACATCGCGCATGGAAGGAGTGGTGGAACTGGCGGAGGAGATCTTCCACATGCCGGTACGCATCGCCTGCCCTCAGAACGTGAGAGGACTCGCCGATGTGGTACGCAACCCGATTTATTCGACCGGGGTCGGTTTGCTACATTACGCCTTGCGGGAGGTCCGTCAGGGGCTGAGTCGACAGGCACCAGGTGGCGTGATCCCGGTGCAACCGAGGCGCGAAGACGCCTCCCGACGGGGATTGAGGGAAGGGATTCCGGCGCTGGAAAGGCTGAAGGGCTGGTTGAAAGGAAATTTCTGACAGGGCCGCCGACGCGGTCCAGGAGACGGGGCATATGTTCGAACTGGTAGATAGCGCACCCTCAAGCAGTGCGGTCATCAAGGTGATCGGTGTCGGCGGTGGTGGCGGCAATGCCGTGAATCACATGGTCGAGAGCAACATCGAGGGCGTGGAGTTCATCTGCGCCAACACCGACGCCCAGGCCCTGAAACGGGTCGCGGCGAAGACCGTCCTTCAGCTCGGCAGCGAGATCACCAAGGGGCTCGGCGCCGGGGCCAATCCAGATGTCGGCCGCCAGGCCGCCATGGAGGACCGAGAGCGTATCGCCGAGTTGCTCGGCGGCGCCGACATGGTGTTCATCACCGCCGGGATGGGGGGCGGTACCGGCACCGGGGGGGCTCCGGTGGTGGCACAGGTGGCCAAGGAACTCGGCATCCTGACCGTTGCCGTGGTGACCCGCCCCTTCCCCTTCGAGGGCCCCAAGCGCATGCGTGCCGCCGAGGAGGGCATGAAGGAGCTCTCCGAGCATGTCGACTCCCTGATCACCATCCCCAACGAGAAGCTGCTCTCGGTGCTGGGCAAGAGCGCCAGCCTGCTGACTGCCTTCAGCGCCGCCAACGACGTGCTGCTCGGCGCCGTGCAGGGCATCGCCGAGTTGATCACCAGCCCGGGCATCATCAACGTCGACTTTGCCGACGTGCGCACGGTGATGTCCGAGATGGGCATGGCGATGATGGGGACCGGCGGCGCCACCGGCGAGAATCGTGCCCGCGAGGCCGCCGAGAAGGCGATCAGGAGCCCACTGCTCGAGGACATCGATCTGCACGGTGCCCGCGGCATCCTGGTCAACATCACTGCTGGCCCGGATCTCTCCATCGGTGAATTCAACGACGTCGGTGCCACCGTCCAGGAGTTCGCTTCCCAGGACGCCACCATTGTGGTCGGCACCTCCATCGACATGGAGATGACCGACGAGCTGCGGGTCACCGTGGTGGCGGCCGGCCTCGATGGTCGTCAGGCCCAGCAGAAAGCCGCGCCGGCCCGCGAGACTGCGCGGCGGGCCGAGGGGGGCGACTATCGCCAGCGCCAGCAGCCGGCGGCGATGCGCCAGCAGGCCACCGCCAGGGCGGCCGAGCCCGAGCAGGCCGCCAAGCCTCGTCCGGAGAAGCGCAAGTCCCAGGAGCTCGATGATTACCTCGATATCCCGGCCTTCCTGCGCCGTCAGGCCGATTGAGGTGCGCTATCGGCTGCATGGGCAGGGTCGGGTGATGTTTTTTTGTTGAAACACTCGTTCGGTGTTATAGTGAACGGTGTTTGATAATCAACAACTGCCTGGCCACTGCCCATGATCAGACAACGTACCCTGAAGAACGTCATCCGCGCCACCGGCGTCGGCCTGCATTCCGGCAAGAAGGTCTATCTGACCCTGCGGCCGGCACCGGTCGATACCGGTATCGTGTTCGTGCGCACCGACCTGGATCCCGAGGTGCGGATTCCGGCGCGTGCCGAGAACGTCACCGATACCACCCTGTGCACCGCGCTCTCCGCGGGAGGGGCCAAGGTTGCCACCGTCGAGCACCTGATGTCGGCCCTGGCCGGTCTGGGCATCGACAACGCCTATGTGGATGTCAGCGCCCCCGAGGTGCCGATCATGGACGGCAGCGCCGGCCCCTTCGTGTTCCTGATCCAGTCGGCGGGCATCGCCGAGCAGGGCGCGGCGAAGAAGTTCATCCGCATCAAGCGCGAGATCGCGGTGCGCGAGGACGACAAGGAGGCGACCTTCCTGCCCCACCGGGGCTTCAAGGTCTCCTTTGCCATCGATTTCGACCACCCGGTGTTCGAGGACCAGAAGCAGACCGCCATGGTCGACTTCTCCACCACCTCCTTCGTCAAGGAGGTCTCCCGGGCGCGCACCTTCGGTTTCATGCGCGACCTCGAGTACCTGCGCTCCAACAACCTCGCGCTGGGCGGTAGCCTCGACAACGCCATCGTGGTCGACGACTATCGCATCGTGAACGAGGGTGGGCTGCGCTACGACGATGAATTCGTCAAGCACAAGGTGCTCGATGCCATCGGGGACCTCTATCAGCTCGGCTACAGCCTGATCGGCGAGTTCCGCGGCGTGAAGTCGGGCCATGCCCTCAACAACCAGCTCTGTCGCGCACTGATGGCTCAGCCCGATGCCTACGAGCTGGTGACCTTCGAGGACGAGGCCGAGATCGCTCCGATCTCCTATGCGGCGCCGGCCATGGCCTGATTCGCATTCCCTCCTCAGGCAGTCAGGCAGGCAAGACGCCGCCACCCGATCGGGTGGCGGCGTCGTTCGTTTCGTGGGCCCGATGCGGGGGAATCAGGGCTTCTCGGCGTGGGAGGCCAGGCGTTCCAGGGCGCGCCTCAGGCGAGGGTCCTCCACGTCGGCGGCACAGCTGGAGAGCTCGTCGGCGGCCCGGGCAGGAAGCTGGCGGACCTGGCGGGGGGGCGTGCTGGCCGGCCGTACCGGGCGTACCTTGAACTGGAAGCCGGTCACGGCCTCGAAGCCGGGCAACTGGTGCAGCAGCGACAGCAGGCGGCGCTGTTCGTAGCGCAGCCAGGTCAACCAGACGGCTCGGTCGGTGATCAGGGTGAGGTGCCCCTCGCGATAGCCGCCCACGTAGAGGTGCTCGCGAACCTCCTCGGGAAGGTGGTCGCGCAGATGCTGCTGGGCCCGCTCGATCAGGCGGGCCGTGCGCATCAG
This sequence comes from Halomonas kalidii, assembly GCF_030010475.1. Classification (NCBI taxonomy): domain Bacteria; kingdom Pseudomonadati; phylum Pseudomonadota; class Gammaproteobacteria; order Oceanospirillales; family Halomonadaceae; genus Halomonas; species Halomonas kalidii. The sequence continues at coordinate 322,402 of NZ_JASCQN010000025.1, forward strand.
TGAGCCGAACTCGCCGCCGCCCTCCAGCAACCGGGACATGGGCTGTGCTCTGGGACGCTTAACCTTTATACTCATGGGCTTGTTTCTCGGGGCCTTCCCCTGTTCTGCGCATCCGGCCGCGTCATGGGAGCCGGCAACCGGTCAACAGCAAGAGCCTAGCACGCTCGGGAGTTCATCGACAGCATGCCGCCCGTCCAGTCCGCTGCCTGTAACGCTGCCGCCCGCGGTCATCGCCCCGCGCTGGCGCGCCGTCCGGCGCGCTGGTGGCTGGCCGGCCTGCTGGTGGGTTGCCTGCTGCCGGCCGGGCTGGCGCAGGTCGAGAGCCTGCGTCATGCCGAGCGGATCGCGCAGATCTGCATCCTGGCACCGGCCCTGATTCGCGCCAGTTCGCGACTCCAGGCCCGTCGCCGTGCGCTGACGCGCTGGCCGACCCTGCGCGACCCTGCGCGGCCGAAGCCTCGTCTCGGCCTGCGCCCCCTGTCATCGCCAAGCCGGCGCCTCACCGCCGCCCACGACGTCCTGACACGTCGAGGTCCGCCTGCTGCGTGGGCACGCTGAAAACCCTATCGAATGGCCGGCCCCGGTGGCCGGCACGCTGCCACACGCAGATATTGGACCCTTCATGATCAATTCCCTGTTACGCAAGGTCGTCGGCTCGAAGAACGACCGTGAAGTCAAGCGCATGTCCCGCCAGGTCGTGCAGATCACCGCCCTGGAGCAGGAATTCGAGACGCTGGACGATGCGGCGCTCAAGGCGCGCACCGGAGAATTCCGCCAGCGCCTGGAGGCCGGCGAGAGCCTCGACGCCTTGCTGCCCGAGGCCTTCGCCACGGTGCGCGAGGCGAGCAAGCGGGTCATGGGCATGCGCCATTTCGATGTGCAGATGATCGGTGGCATGACCCTGCACCGCGGCCGCATCGCCGAGATGAAGACCGGCGAGGGCAAGACCCTGGTGGCGACCCTGGCCGTCTATCTCAATGCCCTGCCGGCCGATGGCGTGCACGTGGTCACGGTCAATGACTACCTGGCCCGCCGCGATGCCGAGTGGATGCGTCCGCTCTACGAGTTCCTGGGCCTGTCGGTGGGGACCATCTACGCCGGACAGACCGCCGAGGAGAAGCGTGCCGCCTACGCCTGCGACATCACCTACGGCACCAACAACGAGTTCGGCTTCGACTACCTGCGCGACAACATGGCCTTCTCGCTGGAGGACAAGGTGCAGCGCGGGCTCCATTACGCCATCGTTGACGAGGTGGACTCGATCCTGATCGACGAAGCGAGAACACCCTTGATCATCTCCGGGGCGGTGGACGAGAACACCGAGCTCTACAAGGTGGTCGACCGCCTGGCGGTGAACCTGGTCAAGGGAGAGGCCTCGGAGGATCAGGACGCGCCGGTGAGCGGCGACTTCCTGCTCGACGAGAAGCAGAAGCAAGTGGAAGTCACCGAGGAGGGGCACAACAAGATCGAGGAACTGATGCGGGCCGAGGGGCTGCTCGGCGCCGAGGACTCCCTCTATGCCGCCCAGAACCTCAACCTGCTGCAGCACATGCACTCGGCGCTGCGGGCGCGCCACCTCTACCACCGCGACGTCGACTACATCGTCAAGGACGGCCAGGTGGTGATCGTCGACGAGCACACCGGCCGTACCATGCCCGGCCGGCGCTGGTCCGAGGGGCTGCACCAGGCGGTGGAGGCCAAGGAGGGGGTGGCCGTGCAGCGCGAGAGCCAGACGCTCGCCTCCACCACCTTCCAGAACTATTTCCGTCTCTACGACAAGCTGTCCGGGATGACCGGCACCGCCGACACCGAAGCCTTCGAGTTTCGCCAGATCTATGGCCTGGACGTGGTGGTGATTCCCACCAACCGGCCGCTGGTGCGCGAGGACCTCAACGATCTGGTCTATCTCAGTGCCGAGGAGAAGTTCGAGGCGATCATCGAAGACGTCAAGGTACAGACCGAGGCCGGGCGTCCGGTGCTGGTGGGTACCGCTTCCATCGAGACCTCGGAGTACCTGGCCGGTCTGATGAAGCAGGCCGGCCTCGCGTTCAACGTGCTCAACGCCAAGCAGCACCAGAGTGAGGCGGAGATCATCGCCCAGGCCGGCCGCCCCGGGGCCATCACCATTGCCACCAACATGGCCGGCCGCGGTACCGACATCGTGCTGGGCGGCAACTGGGAGGCCGAGGCGGCCAAGCTCGAGAACCCCAGCGAGGCACAGATCGAGGCGCTAAAGGCCGAATGGCAGGCTCGTCACGAGGCGGTGCTGGCCGCCGGGGGGCTGCACGTGGTCGGCTCCGAGCGTCACGAGTCGCGTCGCATCGACAACCAGTTGCGAGGCCGTGCCGGCCGCCAGGGCGACCCGGGCTCGACCCGCTTCTTCCTGTCGCTGGAAGACAACCTGATGCGCCTGTTCGGCTCCGAGCGGGTGCAGCGCCTCATGCAGGCGCTGGGCCTGGAACGCGGCGAGGCGATCGAGCACAAGATGGTCTCCAATGCCGTGGAACGGGCCCAGAAGAAGGTCGAGAGCCGCAACTTCGACATTCGCAAGCAGCTGCTCGAGTATGACGACGTGGCCAACGACCAGCGTCGGGTGATCTACGAGCAGCGTAACGAGATACTGGGGTCCGACGACGTCTCCGACGCGGTCAGCGGAATCCGCGAGGAGGTGCTGGATCTCGCCGTCAACGAGTTCGTGCCACCCCAGAGCCTGCCCGAGCAGTGGGACCTGCCGGGGTTGCAGGACCACCTCAAGAGCGAGTTCAACCTCGAGGCCCCGGTGGTCGAGTGGGCCGAGCAGGACGACCGCTTCCACGAGGAGCAACTCCGCGAACGCCTCCAGGCGATGCATCGCGACGCCTACCAGGCCAAGGTCGAGGAGGCTGGTGCCGAACTGATGCGCCGCTTCGAGAAGCAGGTCATGCTGCAGGTGCTCGACACCCGCTGGAAGGAGCACCTGCAATCGATGGATCACCTGCGCCGCGGCATCCACCTGCGCGGCTATGCCCAGAAGAATCCCAAGCAGGAGTACAAGCGCGAGTCCTTCGAGCTGTTCCAGACCCTGCTGAGCAACATCAAGGCCGACGTGACCCGCATCCTCAGCCACGTGAAGGTGCGTCGTCCCGAGGAGGTCGAGGAGCTGGAGCGCCAGCGTCGCGCCGCCCTGGAGCGGGAGAAGGCTACCGCCGACAGCCGTCACGACGTGCCGGTGGCGGCGACCGCCGACGGCGAGGACGAGGACGAGGCCCCGCGGCCGGGCGCCGATGGACGGCCGCTGCGCCGTGAAGGGCCCAAGGTCGGGCGCAACGACCCCTGTCCCTGCGGGTCCGGCAAGAAGTACAAGCAGTGCTGCGGCAAGCTGAGCTGATGACGAGTACGGACTCAACCAGGAGACGAGACGATGGCAGTGGGTGAAGCACGCTTTCCGGAGATGCCGGTGATCGAGGGCCTGCGCCTGGGGACGACCATGGCGGGCATCAAGAAGCCCGGCCGTCGTGACCTGGTGGTGATCGAGATCCCCGAGGGGGCCGGGGTCGCCGGGACGTTCACCCGGAACGCCTTCTGTGCCGCGCCGGTGATCGTGGCCAGAGAGCACCTGGCGACCTGCGTCGCCCGCGGCGAGGGGCCACGCTTCCTGCTGATCAACACCGGCAATGCCAATGCCGGCACCGGCGAGGCCGGCTTGCGTGATGCCCGCACCAGCTGTGCCGATCTGGCGCGACTGAGCGGGGTGGCCGAAGAGCGCGTGCTGCCGTTCTCCACCGGGGTGATCGGCGAACCGCTGCCGATGGACCGGTTGCTCGGTGGCCTGCCGGGGGCGCTCGGAGCACTCGACGAGGGGAGCGCGGCCTGGCGCGAGGCGGGCGAGGGCATCCTCACCACCGATACCCGCGCCAAGGGGGCCAGCGTGACCCTGGAGCTGGGCGACAGTCGCGTGACCATCAACGGTATCAGCAAGGGCTCGGGCATGATCCAGCCCAACATGGCCACCATGCTGGGCTTCGTGGCCACCGATGCCGCCATCGAACAGCCGCTGCTGGAGTCGCTGCTGCGCGAGACCGTGGATCGCTCCTTCAATTGCATCACGGTGGACAGTGATACCTCCACCAACGATGCCTGCGTGCTGATCGCGACCGGCCGAGGGGCCGCCGTCGCCAGCGAGGAGCAGATCGCGGTGTTCCGCAACGGCCTGCAGCGGGTGATGACCGAGCTGGCCCAGGCGATCATCCGCGATGGCGAGGGAGCCACCAAGTTCGTCACCCTGCAGGTCGACTCGGCAGCGAGCCGGCGGGAGGCCCTGGGCGTGGCCTTCACCGTGGCCCATTCGCCCCTGGTCAAGACCGCCCTCTACGCCTCGGACGCCAACTGGGGGCGGATCCTGGCCGCGGTGGGGCGAGCGCCGGTGGAGGACTTCGACGTGGCACGGGTGACCATCGACCTGGGCGAGGTCCGGTTGGTGGAGAACGGCGGCCGTGCCGCCGGCTATACCGAGGCAGCGGGCAGCGCCGTGATGGCCCGGGAGGAGATCGTCATCCGCATCGACCTGGGGCGCGGCGGGGAGAGCGCCACGGTCTGGACCTCGGACCTCTCCCATGACTACGTGACGATCAACGCCGACTACCGCAGCTGACCGGCAGCGATGGTGGGCCATCGCCAGACAAGAGACCTTTGCGCTTTGCCAGGCGCGAACCAGTTGGAAGAGTGAATGAACGCAATGGTGAAGAGAAGGGTGCACGTGGCGGCCGCCGCCATCATCAGCACCGATGGTCGGGAGGTGCTGCTCGCCCGCCGGCCGTCCAACGTCGATCATGGTGGCCTATGGGAGTTTCCGGGCGGCAAGCTGGCGCCCTACGAAACCGGGCTCGAGGGGCTCAAGCGGGAGCTGCACGAGGAGCTGGGGGTGGAGATCCAGCGTGCCCAGCCGCTGATCCGCATCCACCACGAGTACTCCGACAAGCACATCCTGCTGGATGTGTGGCAGGTGCATGAGTTCTCCGGCGAGCCCTTCGGCCGCGAAGGGCAGGCGGTCCGTTGGGTGCCCATGGCGGAGCTGGTCAACTACCCGTTCCCGGCGGCCAACCTGCCGATCCTCAAGGCGGTGATGTTGCCCACCGAGTACCTGATCACCGCCGAGGAGGAGGACGAGGCGCTCTTCCTCGAGCGCCTCGAGCGGGCGCTGGTCGAGGACGGGGTGCGCCTGGTGCAGCTGAGGGCCAAGACCCTGGACGAATCGGCCTACCTGGCCCGCGCCGAGCAGGCGCTGGCGCTGTGTCGCCGTTTCGAGGCACGACTGCTGCTCAACGGTGCTCCGGAGCTGCTGTCGCGCCTCGACGCCGATGGCATCCATCTGACCAGCGAACGGCTGATGTTACTGGAGCGCCGGCCCATCGCCGAGGGCAAGTGGCTCTCCGCCTCCACCCACGACCGTAGCCAACTGGTCCAGGCCGGCCGACTCGGCTGCGATTTCGTGACTCTCTCGCCGCTGCGCACCACGCCGTCGCATCCGGAGGTGGCGCCGATGGGCTGGCACGACTTCCAGCAGCTCGTCGAGCGCGCCGCCATGCCGGTCTTCGCGCTGGGCGGCATGACCCGCTTCGACGCCAACCATGCCCGTGCGGTGGGCGCCCAGGGCATCGCCTCGATCCGCGATTTCTGGAAATAGAGTTTCAAGCCGTAAGCTTGAAGCTGGAAGAAGAACACCCCCGTCGGCCGAGCCGGCGGGGGTGTCTTCACAAGCATTGATGAGAAATCAGCTGGTTGGGTCGTCTCCGTGGCGGGCAGCCAGCGCTGGGAGGCCCTAGGGGGTCAGACCCCGGCGGCGTCGAATCCGCTCGCAAGGTGCACTATGACAGCCCAGGTAACTCGGCCGGGGTCTGACCCCATTGGGGCGGCCTCGGCGTCTTTATCGGCGAACGTGCCGCCACTGTCGAGCTACTGCTCGTGGGGCCCGACCGCTCAGTCTCGGTAGCGTCGTGTGAGATCGCCGTAGGCATCGATCCGGCGATCGCGGAGGTACGGCCACATGCGTCGTACCTCCTCGCAACGGGTCATGTCCAGGGTCACCAGCAGCCGCTCGGCCTGGACGCCGGCGTGGGCCAGCAGCTCCCCCTGGGGGCCGCAGATGAAGCTGCCGCCCCAGAAGTCGATGCCGGGGCTCACCCCGGAGTGGTCGGGCTCGTGGCCGACCCGGTTGGCGACGACCACCGGGAGCCCGTTGGCCACGCCGTGGCTGCGCTGGATCAGGGTCCAGGCGTCCTTCTGGCGGTGCTTCTCGGCGTCGTCGTCGGGCGGATGCCAGCCGATGGCGGTGGGGTAGAGCAACAGCTCGGCACCAGCCAGCGCCATCAGCCTGGCCGCCTCCGGGTACCACTGGTCCCAGCACACCAGCAGGCCGAGCCGACCCACCGAGGTATCGATGGGCGCAAAGCCCTGGCCGCGTACGTCGTCGACATCGCCGGGGGTGAAGTAGAACTTCTCATAGAAGCCCGGGTCGTCCGGAATGTGCATCTTGCGGTAGTGGCCCACCCGGCCGAGCTTGCGGTCGTAGACCGCGGCGGTGTTGTGGTAGAGCCCCGGGGCGCGGCGTTCGAACAGCGAGCCCACCAGCACGATATCGAGCTCGGCGGCAAGGGCCGCCAGCCGGCTGCCGGTGGGGCCGTCCAGTGGCTCGGCCAGGTCGAAGAGCTCGGCGTCCTCGTACTGGCAGAAGTAGTGGCTGGCGTGGAGTTCCTGCAGCATCACCAGCTCGGCGCCGGCGGCGGCCAGTTCACGCACACCGGCCTCGCTCTCGGCCAGGCTGCGCGCCTTGTCGGGCCAGGCGGGCTGCTGGACCAGGCCGACTTTCAGGTGGCGGGTCATGGGGTTTCTCCTCTGTCGCTGCCGGCGGGACGGGCCAGGGTCCCGGCCGGAAGCTGCATGGTTAGGCAGTGCAGGCTGCCGTGCTGGCGGATCACGCTCAGGCAGTCGATGGGCACGATGTCGCGGTCGGGGAAGGCGCCGGCCAGGGCGGTCAGCGCCCGGGTGTCGGCGGCGTCGCCGTAGACCGGCACCAGCACGGCACCGTTGATGATCAGGAAGTTGGCATAGGTCGCCGGCAGTCGGTGGCCGTCCACCGGGTCGAAGCAGGGGCGCGGCCAGGGCAGCGGGATCAGCCGATAGGGCTCGCCGTCGATGCGACGGAAGGCCTTCAGTTCGGCCTCCATGGCGGCCAGCGCCGGGTAGTGGGGGTCGCTCTCGTCGTCGCAGCGCACATAGGCGATGGTGCCGGGGTCGCAGAAGCGTGCCAGGGTGTCCACGTGGCTGTCGGTGTCGTCGCCCTCGAGATGGCCGTTGGACAGCCACAGCACCCGAGAGATCCCGCAGTCTGCGTGCAGCCTGGCCTCCATGGCGGTGCGGTCGAGGGTCGGGTTGCGGTTGGGGTTGAGCAGACAGGCCTCGGTGGTCAGCAGGGTGCCCTGGCCATCGGTGTCGAGGGCGCCGCCCTCGAGCACCAGGTCGTGGCTGACCACCGGGCAGGCGAAGACCCCGGCCTCGGCCAGGCGCCGTGTCAGGGTGTTGTCCCGGGTGGCTTCATACTTGCCGCCCCAGCCGGTGAAGCGATAGTCGAGCAGTTGCGGAGCCCCGTGGCGCTCCACGGCGATCGGGCCATGGTCCCGGGCCCAGCTGTCGTCGGCCGCGGCGACCGCCAGGTGCAGGCGTGAGGCATCCACGCCGAGGCGGGCGAAGCGCCGCTCGAGGTGGGTGCGGGTGGCGGCGTCGGGTAGGCAGATCAGCACGGCCTGGTAACGGGTGATGGCCACCACCATGGCTTCCAGGGTGGCCTCGATGCGCTCGAGCAGGGGCGCCCAGTCGCTGTCGGGACCGGGCCAGGTGAGGTGTACGGCATCCTGGGGATGCCATTCGGGAAGCAGGCGGACGGCCATGGGGCTGGGCTCTCGTCGAATGGATGATCTCGGGGCCGGCGAAATGTAGGCGCAGTGCGAAAATGATGCAAGCACCGCGCAATCTCTCCTTGCCCCGATGCAGCGCGCTGCAAAAAACCGTACCATGAGCCCCCGCTGACAAGGAACGACACCATGCTCGACCGCCTGCCTTTCCTGATCGGGTTGCGCTATGTGCGCGCCAAGCGCCGCAACCACTTCATCTCCTTCATCTCGCTGACCTCCATGCTGGGCCTGATGCTGGGCGTGGCAGTGCTGATCCTGGTGCTCTCCGTGATGAACGGTTTCGATTACGAGCTGCGCACCCGGATCCTCGGCATGGTGCCACACTCCAAGATCGAGTCGCCCTCGGGGCTCACCGAGTGGCGGTCGCTGGCCGAGCGGTTGATGGAACGCGAACGGGTGATCGGCGCCGCGCCCTATGTGGAGCAACAGGGCATGTTCTCGGTGGGCGGTCGCAACGAGGGCGCCATGGTCAATGGCGTCGATCCCGAGTGGGAGGATCGCGTCTCGATCATCGGCCGCCACATGCGCCAGGGCAGCCTCGAGGATCTCGAGCCCGGCGAGTGGAACGTCGTGCTCGGCTCGATCCTGGCCCGGCGCCTGGGGGTGGGGGTGGGCGACCGGGTCACCCTGCTGGTGCCCGAGGCCTCGATCACTCCCGCCGGGGTCTTCCCGCGGCTCAAGCGCTTCACCGTGAGTGGCATCTTCAGCGTCGGTGCCGATCTCGATGCCGGCCTGGCCTACGCTCATATCGAGGACATGCAGACCCTGGCTCGGATGGGCGATGCCGTGGGCGGGCTGCGCCTGGAGCTGGACGATCTCTTCCTGGCCGGTAGCGAGACCCGTGCCATCATCGACGAGCTCGGGTCGGGCTACCGCGGCCTCGACTGGACCTTCTCCCATGGCAATCTCTTCCAGGCGATCCAGATGGAAAAGCGCATGATCGCGCTGCTGCTCACGGTGATCATCGCCGTGGCGGCCTTCAACATCGTCTCGACCCTGGTGATGGTGGTCACCGACAAGCATGCCGACATCGCCATCCTGCGTACCATCGGCGCTACACCGCGCTCGATCATGGGCATCTTCATCGTCCAGGGGCTGGCCATCGGCACGATCGGGATCCTCGTCGGGGTGGGGCTCGGCGTGCTGCTGGCGCTGACCATCGCGGATCTCATCGGCTGGGTCGAAGCGACGCTGGGCATCCAGTTCCTCGATGCCGGGGTCTACTTCATCAGCGACCTGCCGTCCCGACTCCACTGGGCCGACGTGCGCGACATCGTCGCCGCCGCCCTGGTCCTGACCTTCCTGTCGACCCTCTATCCCGCCTGGCGCGCGGCCCGGGTCCAGCCGGCCGAGGTGCTGCGCTATGAATGAGTCGAGCCTCCACCCGCGTACCCATCAGGACCCGAACAAGGAGACAACGATGCCCGCCGCGCCGAGCGCTGCCTCCGCCCAGCCGATGCTGGAGTGCCACGACCTGACCCGGGTCTACCGGGAGGGCCCCCAGGATGTCACCGTGCTCGATGGCCTGGAGCTGCGGGTCCACGCCGGCGAGCGGGTGGCCATCGTCGGCAGCTCCGGCTCCGGCAAGACCACGCTGCTCAACCTGCTGGGTGGGCTCGATAGTCCCAGCCGGGGCGAGGTGCACATCGCCGGCGAGTCGCTGCACAACCTCGGCGACGCCGACCTGGGGCGCTTCCGCAACCGGCGCATCGGCTTCGTCTACCAGTTCCACCACCTGCTGGCGGAGTTCACGGCGCTGGAGAACGCCGCCCTGCCGCTGATCGTGCGGGGGCAGCGCAAGAAGGCTGCCGAGGCCCGGGCCCTGGAGATCCTCGCCCGGGTGGGCATGGCGGCGCGTGCCGATCACAAGCCGGGGGAGCTCTCCGGCGGTGAACGCCAGCGGGTCGCCATCGCCCGGGCCCTGGTCACCGACCCGAGCCTGGTGCTGATGGACGAGCCCACCGGCAACCTGGACCAGACCACGGCGGCGAGCATCCTGGCGTTGATGGACGAGCTGGCGCGCACCTCCGCCTGCGCCTTCGTGGTGGTGACCCACGATCCGGCACTGGCGGCCCACCAGGATCGCGTGCTCAGGCTCGACGGCGGACGTCTCGCCGAGGAGCCTCGAACCTGAGTCTCCCGTTACGGTTCATCAGATGCACCGCGGCCGGCGCCAAGGCGCCGGCCGCGGTGTTTCCATGGCCTGGCATGAACGCCTGGCTGGCCCGGGTCAGGGGTCCTGTTCCCGGCCCCGGCGCCTGTGCCGGCGCCGGGAACGCTGCCTCCAGCTGCGCGAGACCTGCCAGCGCCAGACGAGACGAATCGCCACGTTGCCGAGGAACGCGATGACGAGCGCCGAGACCACCGAACCCACCGCCAGCGCGGGCAGGAGCTCGGCCAGCTGCTCGGCGACCCAGCGTGTCGATAGCCGGCTCGGTGCCTGCCGGGCGGGGATATCCATCAGCCAGGCGCCGAGGCGATAGTTGCCGTAGAAGATCAGCGGCATGGTCAGCGGGTTGGTGATCCACACCAGACCCACCGACAGCGGCAGGTTGCAGCGCGTCAGCCAGGCGCCGAAGGCGGCCACGACCATCTGGAAAGGGACCGGCAGCATGGCGCTGAACAGGCCTACGGAGAAGGCGTTGGCGACGCTGCGCCGCGACAGCACCCACAGCGAGGGGTTGCCGATCAGGTGGCCCATGAAGCGCAGCGAGCGCTGACGCCTGAGCGTGTCGGGGTGGGGCATGTAGCGCTGCAGGAATCGGCGCGGCATGTCGTCGGGCTCGCTGCTTCGGGACCCGAGCTATTATCCATACAAGCCAGGAGCCTCGCCATGCCGGCCACCCAACGGTTGCCCGGCAGGGCGCTGCCGTCTTGCGATCTTCGGCGGCAGTCGACGCAGGAGCAAGGGAATGCCGTTTGGACTCGCCATCCCCCTGGCGCTCGCCGCGCTCGGCGGCGTGCTGCTGGGGCACCATGCGCCGCCAGGCCTGGTCGAGGCGCTGGGCCTGGCGCTGCTGCTGGCCGGGACCCGTCGCCGCCTGGCCGTGCTGCTGCCGGTGGTGGCGATGACCGGTGTCGCCATCGCCCTGCTGCTGGCGCGAGGCGCCGAGCTGCCGGCCGGCCTGACCCGCGAGGACCTCGCCGTGGAGGCCCGGGTGCTGTCGGTGGCGCGGGAGGCGCGGTTGACACGGCTGGTGGTCGCCGTCGAGGCCTGCCGCCCCGTCGCCGACGGTCGGCTGCCCTGTGACGACCTTCGCCGGCTGCGGCTCAGCGCCTTCGCCGCTCCGGCGTTCCGGCCCGGCGAGCGCTGGGCCTTCACGGTGCGCCTGCGGCCCCCGACCGGCTTCGCCAATCCCCATGCCTTCGACTACCGCGGCTGGCTGTGGCGCGAGGGCATCCAGGCCACCGGTTATGTGCGCGGTGAGCCGGCCCCCCGTCGGCTCGAGGCGGCAGGGCCCTCGCTGCGGCGCCGGGCATTGGCGCATCTCGACGCCCGGGCGCTGGACCCCCGGGCGTCGCGCTGGCTGGCGGCCCTGAGCCTGGGGGCAGGCGAGCGACTGCAGCAGGCGGACTGGGAACTGCTCAATGCCAGCGGCACCACCCACCTGATGGTGATCTCGGGGCTGCATGTCGGGCTGGTGGCGGCCTTCGTTCTGCTGATGGCCCGTGGCGTGGCTCGCCTGGCCACGCCGGGACGCTGGCGGCTGGCCGTCTGGCCCTGGTGGCTGGCCGGGGGCGCGGCGGTCGGTTACGCCTGGGTGGCCGGGCTCGAGCCGCCGGCCCTGCGGGCCATGGTGATGGCCCTGGTAGGGCTCTGGGTGGCCAGTGGCCGCCATGCGCCTGGCACCTGGCAGGCCTGGTGGCTGGCCCTGGGGCTGGTGGTGCTGCTGGATCCCCGCTCCGCCTGGCGTCCCGGGTTATGGTTGTCGTTTGCCGCCGTGGCGCTGCTGATCCTGATCTGGCAGGGGCGGCCCCGGCCACGGGGCGTGCGCGGCTGGCTATGGGTGCTGATCCGTACCCAACTGTTGCTGGCGCCGCTGATGGCGGCCGCCGTACTGCTGGCCTTCGCCCGCCTGGCCCCGGCCGCACCGCTGGTCAATCTGGTCGCCGTGCCGCTGGTCAGCAGCCTGCTGGTGCCACTCGGACTGCTAGGCTGGCTGCTGGCCTGGCTGCCGCCGCTCTCGCATCTCTGCTGGTGGCTGTTCGGTCACCTGGTCGAGGGGCTCGTGTGGCTGCTCGAGCTGGCGGTGGCCTGGCTGCCGTTGTGGCTGCCCGGCCCGTCGCTGGTGACGCCGCTGGCCCTGGCCCTGGTGGTGGTGACGCTGCTCTGGGCGTTGCCCGGTCTGGCCCGGTCGCTGCGGCTGGTGGCGAGCCTGGTGCTTGCCCTGGTGCCGCTGACCCCGTCGTCCGAGTCGTCGCTGCCGGGCCAGCTGCGGGTCCGGGTGCACGATGTGGGGCAGGGCCAACTCGTCGAGCTGCGCACCGCCGGCTATCGGGCACTCTATGATGCCGGGCCGCGGTTCGCTTCGGGCTTCACGCCGCTGGCCTCGTTGTGGCCGCCGGGCCAGCGTTTCGATGCCGTCATCGTCAGCCACGACGACCTCGACCATGCGGGCGGCGTGCCGCTGCTGGCCGCCGAGCATCAGGTGGCGCGCTTCATCGCGCCCCCCGGGGAGATGGTCGGCGTGCCCGTCGCCCCCTGCCGGGCGGGTGATGCCTGGGAGCGCGATGGGGTACGCTTCCGCTTCCTCTGGCCCCCGCCCGAGACCGGCGAGCTCTCCAGCAACGACCGCTCCTGTGTCCTCGAGGTCACGGCCGGTGATCATCGCCTGCTGATCACCGGTGACGTGGGACGCGCGGTGGAGCGAACCCTGTTGCTCGAGACTCGAACGCCGGTGACGGTGCTGGTCGCCGGCCACCATGGCAGCCGCACCAGTTCCGGGCCCCAACTGGTGCAGAGCCTGTCGCCGCGCCACGCCATCTTCAGTGCCGGGCGTGACAACCCCTTCGGTCATCCCGATGATGCGGTGGTCCGGCGCTTTCGCCGCACCGGTAGCTGCCTGTGGAGCACCGCCCACGACGGCGCCGTGACCCTCTGGCTGGGCGAGGCCGTGTACGACGACGTGGTGAGCGAGCGCCCGGTGGCCGGGCGGCGCAGCGGTGTCGGAGGCGACTGCCTTGCGTTAGAATCGCCCGAGTGACGGGCGTGTGATTCCAGGGCACTTGAGGGGGACGGCATGGACATGATGGAGGCCCTGATCGCCGGGGGCTGGCTGATGCTGCCGTTGCTCGGCTGCTCCCTGCTGGCCACGGTGATCATCATCGAGCGGTTGTGGACGCTGCGGGCGAGTCGCATCGCGCCGCTGGGGCTGGGGCAGGAGGTCTGCTCGCTGGTGGCCCGCGGCCAGGTCAACCTCTACTGGCTGGAGAGTCACTCGCCCCTGGGCGGGGTCCTGGCCGCGGGGCTGCGCAACGCGCGCCTCGGTCACGAGCAGGTGCGGTCGCGGCTGCAGGAGGCCGCCACCGCGGTGATCCACGACATGGAGCGCTTCCTGAGCCCGCTCGGCACCATCGCCGCCATCACCCCGCTGATCGGCCTGCTGGGGACCGTGGTGGGCATGATCGAGGTGTTCTCGGTGATCGTCGCCGGCGATGGCGCCAGCCGCACCGCTGACCTGGCCGGTGGCATCTCCCGGGCCCTGGTCACCACGGCGGCGGGCCTCACGGTGGCGATTCCGGCGCTGATGTTCCACCGCTACTTCCAGCGCCGGGTCGAGGACATCACCGTGCGCATGGAGGAGCAGGCCGGCCAGGTGGTGGAGTTCCTCGCCCATTACCCCGGCGAACTGACCCTGGCCGAGCGCCATGAAGGCGAGCGGGACGGCGATCGCCTGGAAGCCGACGGGCGCATCGCCCCGAGGGTGAAGCCGTCGTGAGGTTCCCGCGCACCCGGCGCGATCCGGTGGAGGTGAATCTCACGCCGCTGATCGACGTGGTCTTCCTGCTGCTGATCTTCTTCATGGTCTCGACCACCTTCGAGACCCGCCAGGCGCTCGAGCTGCAACTGCCCGAGAGCGTCAGCGGCGTGGCGGCCGAGGTCTCGCCGGTGACCCTGGTAGTCACGGCGGCGGGGGACTATCGCCTCGGCGACCGGGAGCTCTCTGCCGCGGGGCTGGGCGAGGCCCTGGCCGCCGAGGCCGAGCAGGCCCGCCGTCACGGCCTGGTGCTGGAGGCCGATGGCCGGGCCAGCCACGCCTCCGTGGTCCGGGCCCTGGACCAGGCCGGCGCCCTCGGCATCCGCCAGGTGCGCATCGCCACCACCGAGGTTTCATCCACACAAGCGGAGACACCGTGATTCTCTACGGGACCCAATATTCGGGCTGGACGCTCTACAAGCAGCTGCTCGGCTACGTCAGGCCGCACTGGCGCTCCTTCCTGCTGGCGATCGTCGGCTATGTCATCTATGCCGCTTCCAGCACCGCCCTGGCGGAGATGATGAAACGGCTGATCGACGGCATCCAGGATCCGGACGCCGCCTTCCGGCTGTTCCTGCCGCTGTTCGTGGTGGGCATGTTCGCCGCCCGTGGTCTCGGCACCTTTCTCGGGACCTATTTCATGAGCAATGTGGCGCGCAACATCGTGCATGCGCTGCGCTGCAACGTCTTCAATCACATGCTGCACCTCCCCGGGCGCTTCTTCGACACCCACTCCAGCGGCCACCTGATCTCCCGGGTCACCTACCATGTCGAGCAGGTCACCGGGGCGGCCACCAAGGCGATCACCATCCTGCTGCGCGAGGGCCTCTTCGTCCTCGGCCTGATCGGCTACCTGCTGTGGACCAACTGGATGCTGACCCTGCTGTTCCTGGCGGTGACGCCGCTGATCGGTGGGGTGGTCAGCTACGCCAGCAAGCGCTTCCGGCGCATCTCGAGCCGTATCCAGGCGTCCATGGGCGATGTCACCCATGTGGCCTCCGAGGCGCTCTCCGGCTACCGGGTGGTCCGTACCCATGGCGCGGAGGCCTTCGAGAAGGCGCGTTTCGCCGCCGCCAGCGAGTACAACCGCCAGCAGAGCATGAAGGAGGCGCTGACCAAGGCGATCAGTACCCCCGTGATCCAGCTGCTGGTGGCACTGTCGCTGGCGATACTGGTGTGGTTGGCCCTGGCACCTGGTCTGATGGCCGACATGACCCCCGGCGAGTTCGTCGCCTTCGTCACCGCGGCTGCGCTGATGGCCAAGCCGGTGCGCCAGCTCACCGAGATCAACAGCGAGATCCAGAAGGGTATCGCCGCCGCCAGCGAGTTGTTCGGTCTGCTGGACGAGCCACTCGAACAGGACGAGGGCCATCACGAGCCAGGACGCCTCGAGGGGCACGTGGCCTTCGAAGGCGTGCGTTTTGCCTACGGGGCGGACCAGCCGGAGGTCCTCAAGGGGATCGATCTGGAGGTGGCGCCCGGCGAGATGGTGGCCATCGTCGGCCGCTCCGGCAGCGGCAAGTCGACGCTGGTCGGCCTGCTGCCGCGCTTCTACCGGCCGACCGCCGGGCGGGTGGTGATCGACGGGATACCCCTCGATGAGTACCGGCTGACGCCGCTGCGCCGCCAGATCGCCCTGGTCTCGCAGCAGGTGACCCTGTTCAACGCCAGCATCGCCGACAACATCGCCTACGGTGTACCCGACGCCGACCCGGCGGCCATCGAGGCTGCCGCCCGGGCCGCCCATGCCCACGAGTTCATCGAACGCCTGCCCGGCGGCTATGCCACCGTGGTGGGCGACAACGGCGTGATGCTCTCGGGTGGACAGCGTCAGCGCCTGGCCATCGCCCGGGCGATCTTCAAGGATGCGCCGCTGCTGATCCTCGACGAAGCCACCTCGGCGCTGGACACCGAATCCGAGCGCCATATCCAGGCGGCACTGGAGGAGGTGTGCCGGGGGCGTACCACCTTCGTCATCGCCCATCGGCTGTCGACCATCGAGCGTGCCGATCGCATCCTGGTGATGGAACAGGGCGAGATCGTCGAGCAGGGCAGTCACACCGCGTTGCTGGCCCGTGAGGGGGCCTACGCGGCCCTGCACCGGCTGCAGTTCCAGGAGGCTCCATCGGCATGAGCCTGGGGCAGCGCTGGCTCGAGGCGGCCTACCGGGGCGATGCCTGGCTTCTTGCCCTGCGCCCCCTGGAGGCCCTGTACCGCCGTGCGGTGTCCCGCCGCGCCGCGGCCTATGCCACCGGCAGCAAGCCCGTATGGCGAGCGCCGGTGCCGGTGATCGTGGTCGGCAACATCACCCTGGGCGGCACCGGCAAGTCGCCGCTGGTCGCCTGGCTGGGGCATTTCCTCGCCGCGCGCGGCTGGCGCCCGGGCATCGTCTCCCGCGGCTATGGCGGCCGGGCGGGCAGCTATCCGCTGCGGGTGGAAGAGACGACCGCCGTGGCCGAGTGCGGCGACGAACCGCGCATGCTGTTCGACCAGACGGGGCTGCCGCTGGTGGTGGATCCGGACCGTCCGCGGGGGGCCGGGCGGCTGGTCGAGGCGGGATGCGATATCCTGATCAGTGACGATGGCCTGCAGCACCTGGCGTTGGGCCGCGACCTGGAGCTGGTGGTGGTCGATGGCCAGCGGGGGTTCGGCAACGGCCGCTGCCTGCCGGCGGGGCCGCTGCGCGAGCCGCTGTCGCGCCTCGAGGGCGTCGATGCCGTGGTGATCAATGGGGAACCCGCCTTCACGCCGCCCGAGGGCGCCCACGGCATGGCGCTGGTGCCGGCCGGCTGGCGCCACCTGGCGAGCGGTGAGCGCCGTCCGATGGCGCCGCTGCCCTTCGCCGGGCCGGTCCATGCCGTCGCCGGCATCGGCCATCCGGGGCGCTTCCTCGCCACCCTGGAAGGGCTTGGGGTCGAGGCGACGCTCCATCCCTTCGCCGATCACCACGACTTCCGTGGCGGGGATCTGGCGTTCGATGACGGTCGCCCGGTGGTGATGACCGCCAAGGATGCGATCAAGTGCCGTGGACTGGCGCCGCCCGATAGCTGGGTGCTGGAGGTGGCGGCGCGACCCGATACCGGCTTCGTGGCCTGGTTCGAGGCGAGGCTGAAGACGTTTGGACCGCCCCCGGGAGCATCCCGGGGCGAAGCAGGTCGTTGATCCCGGGGCACACGACCCGGGACAATCCAAGCAAGAGGTGCGAGAGATGGACAAGGAACTGCTGGCCATGCTGGTCTGCCCGCTGTGCAAGGGCAAGCTCAAGTACCACCGGGAGGCCCAGGAGCTGCATTGCCTCTTCGATGGCCTGGCCTACCCGGTGCGCGACGGCATCCCGGTGATGCTGCCCGAGGAGGCACGAGCCCTGGACGTCGACGAGAAGCTGCATGACTCCCCCGGACGCACCGGTGAGCCGTGATGGGAGACTTGGCATGAAGGAGTTCATTGCGGTGATCCCGGCACGACATGCCTCGTCGCGCCTGCCGGGCAAGCCCCTCGCCGATATCAACGGCATGCCCATGGTGGCCCACGTGTGGCGGCGTGCCTGCGAGAGCACGGCCGTTCGAGTCGTGGTGGCCACCGACGACGAGCGCATCCGCGAGGCACTGGTGCCGTTGGAGGCCGAGGTGCTGATGACGCGGGCCGATCACCCCTCGGGCACCGATCGCCTCGCCGAGGTAGCCGAGCGGCTGGGCCTCGCCGACGACGCGGTGCTGGTCAATGTCCAGGGCGACGAGCCGCTGATTCCCGCGGCGCTGATCGACCAGGTGGCCGCCCGGCTGTTCGACGACCCCGGGGCGTCCATCGCCACCCTGGCCGAGCCGATCACCGAGGTCGAGGCGCTGTTCAACCCCAATGTGGTGAAGGTGGTGCGCGCGCTCTCCGGGCGAGCGCTCTACTTTTCCCGGGCTCCCATCCCCTGGGACCGTGAAGCCTTCGCCACGCGGCCCGCGCTGCTCGAGACCGACGCCTGGCTACGCCATATCGGCCTCTATGCCTATCGCGCGGGCTTTCTCGCCGACTACCGCGACTGGTCGCCGTCACCGCTGGAACGTCTCGAACAGCTCGAACAGCTGCGTGCCCTGCACCGTGGTCACGCCATCCAGGTGGCGCTGGCCCGGGTACCGCACCCGGCCGGGGTGGATACCGTCGAGGACCTGGCCCGGGTCCGTGCGCTGATGCGGGACGGCGCCGAGAGCGAGGAAGATCGATGATGCGGGTGCTGTTTGTCTGCCTGGGCAATATCTGTCGTTCGCCCACCGCCGAGGGGGTGTTCCGCCGCCGGCTCGAGGAGCGTGGGCTGGCCGGCCGGGTGGAGGTGGACTCCTGCGGCATCGGCGCCTGGCATGTGGGCAAGGCCCCGGACCCACGGGCCATGGCGGCGGCGGCCCGGCGCGGCGTCGACCTCTCGGCCTTGCGGGCGCGTCAGCTCGACGACGGCGACTTCGCCCGCTTCGACTACCTGCTGGCCATGGATCACGACAACCTGGCCGCCATCGAGGCTCGGCGCCCCGCCGGGTGCGAGGCCCATGTCGGGCTCTTCCTGGCGTTCGCCGGGCACCACGGCCGGTCGGTGCCGGATCCCTACTTCGGCGGTGATAGTGGCTTCGAGGAGGTACTGGACCTGATCGAGGCGGCTGCGGGCGGATTGATCGCGGAACTCGAGGCCCGTCTGGAGCCGTTATCTTGAGCCCGAGGCTGCTTGCCGGGCACGACCTCGGCCGGGCCAATACCCTGGGCCTGCCCTGCGTGGCCGAACGCTTCGTCGCTCCCCGAGATGGCCGGCAACTGAGTGAGGCCCTGGCGCTGGCCGATCGGGAGAGCTGGCCGTTGACGCTGCTGGGCGGCGGCAGCAACCTGATCCTGCCCGAGCGGCTCCCGGGGCTGGTGGTGCAGCCGGCAATGGCCGACTGGTGGCTGGAGGAGCAGGGGGGCGAGGTCCTGGTGCATGCCGAGGCCGGTGTGGTCTGGCATGAGCTGGTGATGGCCCTGGCCCACCGCGGCCTGTGGGGGGTCGAGAACCTGGCGCTGATCCCCGGGCATTGCGGTGCCGCGCCGATCCAGAACATCGGCGCCTATGGCGTGGAGCTTGGCGAGGTGCTCGAGGCGGTGCACCTCGTCCGCCTCGACGACGGCCGCGAGGTGGTGATGACGGCCGCCGACTGCGCCTTCGGCTACCGCGACAGCGTCTTCAAGGGCGCCCTGGATGGCCGGGTGGCGATCACCCGGCTGGTGCTGCGGCTGTCGCCCACGGCGCGACCCCGGCTCGGCTACGGCGATCTGGCGACGCGCGTCGGCTCCGAGCCGACGCCGCTGGCGGTGGCCGAGGCGGTCTGCGCGATACGCCGCGAGAAGCTGCCCGATCCCCTGACGCTGGCCAACGCCGGCAGCTTCTTCAAGAATCCGCTGGTGGATGCCGGGACGGCGCGGCGACTGCTGGCCGGTCACCCCGGGCTACCGCACTTTCCCCAGTCCGACGGCCGGGTGAAGCTGGCCGCCGGCTGGCTGATCGACCGCTGCGGGCTCAAGGGTTGGTGCCGGGGGCACTTCGGCGTCCACCGGCACCAGGCCCTGGTGCTGGTGCACTTCGGCGGGGGCTGTGCGGCCGAACTGCTGGACTTCGCCGACGCCGTGGCGGGCCATGTCAGCGAGCGCTTCGGCGTCGCCCTGGAACGGGAACCACGCCTGGCCGGGAAGGGCGGCACGCTGGCCTGAAGCCCGGCGAGACGAAAGGCCCAACGACGACGCCCGCGCAGATGCGCGGGCGTCGTCGTTGGGAAGGCGGGCAGGGGATTATCCCTGCTTGCTTTCCCTGGCCTTGGCCTCCTGCTCACGACGGCGGATCTCCCGCGGGTCGTTGTGAGCACGACGGCGACGGCGGCTGGAGGGCTGTGACGTTTCCGTCTCGGCGGCCTGTTCGGCTTCCGGCTTGGGTGCCTCGGCCTTCTCGGTCGGCTTGGCCTCGGGCTTGGCTGCCGGCTGCCTGGGTGCCGCGGCCTGCTCGGTGGGCTTGGCCTCGGGCTTGGCTGCCGGCTGCCTGGGCGCCGCGGCCTGCTCGGCCTCGGGCTTGGCTGTCGGCTGCTGGGGTGCCGCGGCCTGCTCGGTCGGCTTGGCTGCCGGCTGCTGGGGCGCCGCGGCCTGCTCGGTCGGCTTGGCCTCGGGCTTGGCTGCCGGCTGCCTGGGTGCCTCGGCCTGCTCGGTCGGCTTGGCCTCGGGCTTGGCTGCCGGCTGCCTGGG